>JABMPN010000062.1 GCA_013203655.1 Cyanobacteria bacterium bin.51 | reverse complement strand
CGGTCTTCGATCTCCTGGTAGATCTCCTGGAGCTGGGCGATGTTCTCCTCAGAAGTTTCCCAGTAGCCGCGACCGTTCACTTCGAGCAGGGTGCCCACAATGCGGCGGAAGCTGTGGGGGTTGAGCTCCATCAGCCGCTTGCGCATCTCCGCGTCGTTGATGAAAGTGTCGTTGGCTTCCTCATAAACGAAGTTATCCACAGCACCGCTGGTGGCACTCCAGCCCAGGGTGAAGTTGAGGCGCTTGGCCACCTCGCGCACCCCTTCGTAGCCGGAATTGAGCATGCCTTCATACCACTTGGGGTTGAGCAGCTTGGTGCGTGAATCCAGCCGGATCGTTTCGCTCAAGCTGCGCACCTGGGCGTTGGCCGTCGTGGTGTCAGCGATATAGCTGGTGGGTGCCTTGCCGTCGTCGCGCAGGCCGGCGATCAGCTTGGTGGGGTCGGAGTCGAAGTAGTGGCTCACATCGGTGAGCGAGATTTCGGCGGAATCCAGGTTCTGGAAGGTCACATCAGCTGTTTTCATCGCTGATTCGAACACGTCGCGATTCTGGTTCATCTCACCGGGGTTATCGGCGTTGAAGGCGAAGGTTTTGCGGGAGAGGTACATCTCCTGGAGATCTCCTTCCTCCTCCCAGGTGCTGTTCTCAACCGCCAGGTTCACATTCGATGAATAGCTGCCGCTGGCGTTGGAGAACACCCGCGTGGCCGCTTCCCGCAGCGAGATGCCCTGAGCCGCAGCCTGCTCCTGGCTGTGCTTGCGCACAAAATTCATCTCCAGGGGCTCATCGGCCTCTGCAGCCATCTTCACGCCCTGATCGATCAGGCCCATCTGGTTGATGAACAGGTCACGGAACACGCCGCTGCAGTTCACCACCACATCGATGCGGGGGCGGCCCAGCTCTTCCAGTGAAAGCAACTCCAGCTTGTTGACCCGGCCGAGGGAATCGGCCACAGGGCGCACGCCGATGAACCAGAGGATCTGGGCCAGGGATTCGCCGTAGGTCTTGATGTTGTCGGTGCCCCAGAGCACGCAGGCGATCGTTTCGGGCCAGGTGCCCTGCTCGGCCTTCTGGCGCTCGATCAGCCGGTCCACCACCACCTTGGCGGCGGCGATGGCGGCGCGGGTGGGAATCGACTGGGGGTCGAGGGCGTGGATGTTCTTGCCGCTGGGCAGCACGCCAGGGTTGCGGATCGGATCGCCGCCTGGGCCTGGGATCACATATTCGCCATCGAGGGCGCGCAGCAGGCTGGCCATCTCCATGTCGGCACAGATCTGCTCCAGGCAGAAGCGCAGGTAGCCGAACAGCTTGTCGAGTTCAAGTGGATCAACGCCCGCAAAGCCCGAAGACCGGCAGGAACTCAGCCAGGGGTTGGGGCGCTCATAGCCGAAGCGCTCCAACAGGGCGAAGAACCAGCCGAAGCGACCCTTGAGATCGACCCGGCCATCGCTGCCCGTCACGGCGCGCACCATCGAGCCCACCGCGGCGCGACAGGCCTCGGTGATCGTCTGGTTGAGCTCCACATCGGCCAGCACCCCCGCGTCATTGCCGCGGTAGATGTCATCAATCGTGCGGCCGAGGCTTTCGGCGATCAGGCCCGGCAGGCTGCGGTAACCCTCCTCTTCACGCTCAAGGGCGGCGATACTCACCAGGGTGGCGATCGCCTCCTCGGCGGTGGGAGGTTTGCCGATTGTGTGCAGACCGCAGGGCAGCAGCCGGCTTTCGATCTCCATCAGCTGGCGGTAGACCGCGCCCACCACCGAATCGCGGCCCTCCAGATCCAGTTCGGAGGCCTCACCCTCCGGCAGGGTCACGTCTTTATCGAGGTTGCACTGGCGGGCCGTTTCGACGATCGCGTTGACGATCTGCACACCCCTGGAGCTCTCGCGCAGCTGCTGGTAGGAGCCCACCAGTTCGCCCAGTTCCTTCAGCCCCCTGTAGAGCCCGGCATTCTCGGCCGGTGGGGTGAGGTAGCTGATCGTGGCGGCGTAGCCCCGCCGCTTGGCGATCGTGGCTTCTGAAGGGTTGTTGGCGGCGTAGTAATAGAGGTTCGGCAGGGCGCCGATCAGCGAATCCGGGTAGCAGGTTTCGCTCATGCCCATCTGCTTGCCGGGCATGAACTCCAGCGAGCCGTGGGTGCCGAAATGCAGCACCGCATCGGCGCCCCAGACCTTCTCCAGGTAGGTGTAATAAGCGGCGAAGCCGTGGTGGGGGCTGGCGCTGCGCGAATAGAGCAGCCGCATCGGATCGCCCTCGTAGCCGAAGGTGGGCTGCACGCCCACAAAAATATTGCCGAAGTGGCGGCCGTAGATCAGCAGGTTGGTGCCGTCGGAGTTGAGGTTGCCGGGGGGCTTGCCCCAGTTCTCCTCCAGCCGCTCGGAATAGGGGGTGAGCCGCTCGTACTCCTCCACGCTCATGCGGTGGGCGATCGCCAGTTCCGGTGCGCCCTGGAGGGCCTCAGGATCATTGATCACCGCTTCCATCAGCGCCTTGGAATCCTGGGGCAGGTTCTGGACGTCATAGCCCTCGCGCTTCATCTCCTCGAGCACGCGGTGGATCGAGCCGAAGACATCGAGGTAGGCGGCGGTGCCTACATTCCCCTTGTCGGGAGGGAAGCTGAACACCGTGATCGCCAGCTTCTTCTCGAGACGAGGCTTGGTGCGCAGGGAGGCCCAGCGAATCACCCGCTCGGCGATCGCTTCGACCCGGTCCTGGAGGGTGTGGGCCTTGCCGGTGGCGTCATCGCGCCCCGACAGCACGATCGGCTCGATGGCGCCATCGAGTTCGGGGATGGCGATCTGCAGGGCCACCTGGACCGGGTGCAGACCCAGGTCGCTCTCCTCCCACTCCTGGGTGGTCTGGAACACCAGCGGCAGGGCCACCATGTAAGGCCGGTTGAGTTTTGAGAGCGCTTCGATGGCACGCGGATGGTCCTGGCGGGCCGGGCCGCCGATCAGGGCGAAGCCGGTGAGGCTCACCACCCCATCCACGATCGGCTGGTCGGGATCGAGCGGGTCGTAGAAGAAGGCCTTGACGGGCTTGGAGAAATCGAGCCCGCCGCAGAACACCGGAATCACGGTGGCGCCGCGGTATTCCAGTTCCTGGATCACCGCCACGTAGTGGGCCTCATCGCCGGTGACGATGTGGCTGCGTTGCAGCACCAGGCCGATCACCGGGCCGGCCTTGGCCTTCGCGCTCAGGTCGACTCGGCTGGCGTTCCAGTTCAGATATTCCTTGAGGTCTTCGAACATCCCCGGCGCCAGGGGGTGCCAGAGGCCCAGATCCGGGAACACCACCGGTTCGGCCACCTCAAGCGCCGGCCGGCCGCTGTCGCCCCTGGGAAACACATATTTATCAGCCAGCATCAACAGGAAGTTGCGCAGGTTGTCCGGCGTTCCCCCCAGCCAATACTGAAAGCTGAGCATGAAGGAGCGGGCATCCTGCGCCTTCTCCACTGGCAGATATTTGAGAACCGTGGGCAGGGTGTTGAGCAGTTTGAGCATCGCGTCCTGGAAGCCGGCGCCATTGGCCTCCTTGCGCTTCTTCATGAAGCTGGCGATGGCGCTCTTGCTCTGGCCCAGCTGGGCCATTGAGAAGGTGCCGAGCTTGTTGAGACGCATCACCTCCGGCATGGAGGGGAAGACAACCGCAGCCTTGAGCCGATCGCGGTGGGGGGCCACCGCCTCCACCACCTTCTGAGCCAGGTCTTCGATGAAGATCAGCGAGGCGATGAACACATCGGCTTCGGCCACATCGGCGCAGAAGGCGGCGTAGTTCTCCGGGTCACGCAGCTCCTCGATCAGGTAGCCGCTCAGATCGACGGCCAGGGCACTGTTCTGCTCGTTGAGGCTGTTGGCCGCCTGGGTGAGGGCGTTCTGGTACTGGGGCTCGAGCACCACGTACACCGCCCGCATCACCGCCCGACCCTCGCTGCCGGCGGGGCCATGCTGATCGTCAGGGCGAACACGGCGACTGGCGGAGCGGACCTGCGTGAACATCGGCGCCGTGGTGATTGAGCAATGTGAAGAAGCTTACGGACTCTGCTGTTGGGGCGAGGCTTCTGAAGCCAAGGCGTAACAGGTCTTGCCCGGCCTTGCTGGCCCTCTGCCGGTGCGATCGGCCATAGGCTCAGCGAATTCGTGCCGCTCCAAGCCCTTGATGACTGCCGCCAACGGGCCGTCCGATCCCCCTGCAAGCCAGCTCGGTTCGTCCGCCGTGGTGCCGATCGCCGTGGTGGTGGCTGGAGCCCTGGGCCGGATGGGGGCTGAAGTGGTCAAAGCGGTGACCGCAGCCCCCGACTGCCAGCTGGTCGGCGCGATCGACACCACCCTCGGCAAGGAAGGGGCCGATGTGGGTTTGGAACTGGGCCTGGGTGAGCTGGAGGTGGCGATCAGCGCCGACCTGGAAGGGACGCTCTGTCAGGCCAGCCAGGCCGTTCGCCAGCAGCCCGCCGGGGCGGTGCTGGTGGATTTCACCCATCCAAGGGTTGTGTATGAGCACACCCGTGCCGCGATCGCCTACGGGGTGCACCCGGTGATCGGCACCACCGGTCTGGGCCCGAAGCAGCTGGCGGATCTCGCCGGTTTTGCCGAGAAGGCCGGGATCGGCGCCGCCATCATTCCGAATTTTTCCGTCGGCATGGTGCTGCTCCAGCAGGCTGCCGCCGCCGCCGCCCGTTTCTACGACTTCGCCGAACTCACCGAGCTGCATCACAACCGCAAGGCCGACGCCCCCAGCGGCACCTGCCTCAAGACCGCTGAGTTGATCGAGGAGCTTGGCAAGAGCTTCAATGCCCCCCAGGTGGAGGAGCACGAAACGCTGGTGGGCTGCCGCGGCGGGCAGCGGGAGAGCGGCCTGCGCTTGCACTCGATCCGGCTGCCGGGCCTGGTGGCCCATCAGGAAGTGATGTTCGGCGCCGCCGGTGAAACCTATCTACTGCGCCACGACACGATCGAGCGCTCCGCCTACATGCCGGGGGTGCTGCTGACCGTGCGGCGGGTGCGCCAGCTCAACGGCCTGGTGTACGGACTCGAACGTCTGCTCTGACGCCATGATAATTCCGCTCAAAGCCGGCGAGCTGCAGCGCCTGATCCCGGCGGTGGCCACCGGGCCCCAGTTCAGCGCCTGCAGTGGTGATCCCCGCAAGATCCTGCAGCGGGTGCTGATCTCCGTGATCGGCGGGGTGCTGTCGCTGCTGATCGCCCAGAGCCGGTTGGCGATGCGCTTCGGCCCGATCTGGTTGATCTGCGGCTTCGTGTTTTTGCTCTACATCCTCTGGGGGCCGATCGTTGAGGCGGGCCGCCGCAACGCCACCCTGCGCCGCTACAAGGCAGGGGCGATCTTCGAAGGGGTGGTGGCCGACCTGTTCACGCGTGAGCGGATCGAGGAGCGCAAGGAGCAGGCCGATGGGCGGGGCCGGCTGGAGCTGGTGGAGAACCGCCGCACCTGGCTCTGCCTCCAGCTCGAAGACGAGGAGGGCTACCTGGGCCAGGTGCGTTTCCCGATGGACAAGAAACACAAGTCGATCCGCAAGGGGATGGCGATCCGCTGCCTGGTGCTGAGTGAACGGCCCGACTTCTCACGGATCGGCGCCCTCAGCGACGCCTGGATTCCTGGCCTGAAGCTCTGGGTCGGGGAGTATCCGTTTCTGCTGCGACCGGCGTTTGAAGAGCTCTGTCTGCGACGCCTGCGCTGACACTTTCATTACTTCCGTTACGAAGCGAAATAATGTGTTACAATTACGCCATACCAACGAGGGCACCATGAGCCAAGTCACTTCCATCGCTCCGACCACCGACCGCGCTCCGATCCGTGGCGCCACCGTCACCATGGAAGATGGCGGTCGCCTCAATGCCTTCGCCACCGAGCCCCGCATGGAAGTGGTGGCACCCGAGGGTGGCTGGGGCTTCCATGAGCGCGCCGAAAAGCTCAACGGCCGCATGGCCATGCTCGGCTTCATCGCCCTGCTGGCAACCGAATTCGCCCTCGGTGGCGAAGCCTTCACCCGTGGTCTGCTCGGGATCGGCCGAATCGGACGGTTTTCCCGACCTGCTTCATCACCGCTCGATCCACTCCAACTCAAAAGCCGCAACAGAATTCTGTTGCGGCTTTTTTATGGGGTATCCGCAAGCCCCGCAGGCTGACTGATGGGCGCTCCACTGCTGGCTCAGGTGCTTGGAGCCGGTCCCACCGGTGCCCTTGCAGCCCTTGCCCTCGCTGAGGTGGGCTGGCAGGTGCACCTGGAGGATCCACTCTCAGCGGTGCAGTTGCTGCGGCGCCAGCGGGCTTACGCCCTGTCCCACTCCAGTCGTCTACTGCTCCAGCGCCTGGGCCTCTGGCAGGAACTCACCCCTGACCTGGCTCCGTTCCGATCGCTCCAGCTCTGCGATCTCGAGGTAGGCGGGCGAGTGCCGTTCAGCAGTGCCGATCTCGGGCCTGCTGCCCGGCATTCGCCGGCCGCTAACTCCGTGGGCTGGGTGCTGCAGCACCGGCCCTTGATGGAGCTTCTCCTGGAGCGGCTCGAATCCAACCCCTGCGTACGGCTGGCCCTGGGAGGGACTGTCAGCAGCGAGGGTTCTGAGCAGACGGCCGATCTAGTCGTGGCCGCCGACGGCAGCGATTCGCCCAACCGCTCAAGCCTCGGCATCGGCAGCTGGCGGCTGCCCTACAGGCAGGCCTGCCTGAGCGTCCAGGTGCGCCTGCGCGGCTCAGCACCGGATCAGGCCTGGGAGCTGTTCCGCGCCCAGGGACCGTTCGCGGTGTTGCCGCTGGGTGGTGATCACTTTCAACTGGTCTGGAGTGCACCGGCCCAGCGGCTGCGTGCCCTGGAGAGCCTGGATCCGGTGGCCTTCCTCGACCAGCTCGCCGGAGTGCTCCCTGATGGCCTGCAGGTCGAGGCCCTGCTCGATACCCCGCGCGCCTTTCCGGTAGCCCTGGGGATGGCCCATCGCTGCCACCGTGGCAACACCGTGCTGCTTGGAGAGACCCTGCACCGCTGCCATCCCGTTGGCGGCCAGGGGCTCAACCTCTGCTGGCGGGATGTGCGCGCCCTGCAGAAGCAGGCGGAACGGGCCGCCCGCGGCCGGCTGGCGGTTGCTGCCATCGGCCGGTCCTATGCCTGGAACCGCTGGGGGGATGTGCTGCTCACCCTGCTGGCCACCGACCTGCTGGTGCGCTTGTTCTCCAACCGCCAGCCGTTGCTGCTGGGATTGCGGCGCCTGATTCTGGGCTTGCTGGGCGGCGGGGCGCCGCTGCGAAGGTTGAGCTTGAAGGCGATGACCCTGGGGCCTTGCCAGCTGACCGCTCCCTGGTCAGAGTGAAGACACTTCCTCTGGCGATTGCGTCATGGTGATCAGCACCACACCGCAATTGCCCCCGCCCTCGGCCCTGGTGCGCTATTTGCGGCGTGAGCTTGGTCTCAGCGAAAATGCCTTGGATCTGGGCGTGAAGCAGGCCCAACTGGAGCAAGCGCCCTTGCCGGTGATTCTCTGGCGTTTCGGTCTGATCAGCCTGGAGCAACTCGATCGGGTCCTGGCCTGGCAGGACAACCAGGACTAGACGATCTGGCCGGACGAAATGTTCAGGCGTAGACGATCAGCGATTCCACGGGCTGATCCACGGGCAGGCGCTGGCGTCCCTCCAGGGCTGCCAGTTCGGCCACGAAGCCAAAGCCGCAGAGCTGCCCGCCAGCCAGTGTCACCAGTTCGGCGCAGGCAGAGGCGGTGCCACCGGTGGCGAGCAGGTCGTCGATGATCAGCACCCGCGGGCCTCCGCAGAGAGCATCGTGCTGGATCTCCAGCCGGTCGCTGCCGTACTCCAGGTCGTAGTCGACACCACACACTTCACCGGGAAGCTTGCCGGGCTTACGCACGGGCACAAAGCCCACCGCCACCACCGTGGCCAGGGCGGTGCCAACAATGAATCCCCGCGATTCGATGCCAACGATCAGGTCGGGCTGGAGCCGTTCACAGACCTGCACGAGCTGGCGCATCACCTCACCCCAGCCCAGCGGATCACGCATCAGCGGCGTCAGATCACGGAAGAGGATGCCGGGCTTGGGAAAATCGGGAATCTCCCGCACCAATCCGCGCAGATCGGGCGCCTGGACTGGATGAACTGGTGTGGAAGGACTGGCCATGGCAAGCGGGCGCGTGACGAATCGACTCAGGCGCTGGCATCATCGCAGCCATGGCCAATGCTTCCCTGGGCGAGTCTTCCCTGACTCAACCTCCCCTGACCCAACGCCCTGCCGGTGCCCGGATCTCCCGCCGCGGCCTGGAACGTCTCGACCTGATGTTGCTCAGCGTCGAAGCCCTCGACCTCAACGGCGGCGAAGCCATGGTCTGGATGGCGGCCCAGCTCGGCTTCGGCGACCTCTTCCCCAACCGGGTCGAACTCTGGAAACGGAGGTGTTACAACCCGCTGCGACTGGCCTGCCGCCGCGGTGAATTGAGCGAACCGGAAACCGACGCCCTGATCAGCCTGCTCTGCGCCTTAGCCGACCGCCTCTACCCGATGCTGCGTCAATTGCTCTCCTCCTCCGAGCCTGAGGCAGTCACCGACCAGCGCTGGGGCCTGTTCCAGGGCCGGCTGGAAGAATTGATCAGGGAGCGGCTCAACCCCCGGCGCGGAGGTGTTCAGAAACTTCTCGATCCCGCCTACGGACCCCAGCTGCGGCGTCAGCTGATCCATGGCCTGGCCTTCGGCGCCGGCCATGGTGGGTTCGATCGCCTCAAGGCCAGCCTCATGGATGCATCCGCATGAAGCTGAGTTACCGCTTCGAGCAAACCAGTTGCCGGCTTCGCCTCGATGGCCTGCCGGACTACTCGGCCGGGCAGGGCCAGGACGTGATCGGCATCCTCACCGGCTGGGAGCTCTCCCTGGCCGGTCACCCGGCATTGGAAGGGAAACGGGAGCATCTTGCAGCCCTGATGCAGGCCGTGCTCCCCTATGCCCGCCATCTGGTCAGCGGGGTGCCTCGCCGCTTCGGAGGCGAAGACAACCCGGTGCAGATCCAACCGATGGAGGGCGAAGCGAGCGTGATGAGCCACCGTGTGCTGGTGCGCAGCAGCCAGCCCGACACGTCCCCCCTTGAACTCGCCTTTGACGATGCCGAGCTCTCGGACCTGGTCCGCTGCCTCGATCAAGTTCGGCTTGATCCGCGGGTGCAGGTGGATTTCGCGCTTCCCGCCGAGCAACCGCTTCCCCGCCGGGAGATCCTGGAGCGCATCCCCCTGCGCCAACGCCTGGCCTCCCCCCTGGCGGCCATGGCAGCGCTGGCGATCACCACCTCGATCGGCCTGATGCTTCCCCTGCCACGCCGGCCGGCCATTCCAACGGCCAACCCAGCGGCGACGGAAGCACGGCCTGAGGCAGCAGTGGATCCCGTCCCTTGAGGATCGCTGTCCATCCCGTCTGCCCAGGATTGTCTGTTCAGGATCGTGCCGTTGGGGTCAAACTCTTGATGTGGATGCTGGCACGACGGCGAACGTGAAACAAAGCCCATGACGGAAAGGCCATGACGGACAGCTGGTCAGAGCTGAGGCGGCGTGTCAGCCGTCTGGGAACCTCCCTTGATGTGGTGGTGCGCAGCGATCCGGAAGTCTGCGGTCTCAGCGGCAGCAATTTCCATCTCACCCTCCACCACGGTGGCCAGGGCGACTGCACCGTCGAGGGGCTCAGCCTGGTGGACTGTCCCAACGAACTGGTGTTGATCGAATTCGAGCGCTGGATGCGCGGCGCCGGCTACAGCCTCCATGGCTGAGCACCACCTCGGGCCCAGAGAGCCGCAACGGAGCATGACGCCATGAATCTGCTCAGCGAACCGGGCTTCAAAGCCAGCCAGGACCGCAAGGTCTTCCGCAAACGCAGGCGTCGCTCGCCCTGGCGCGAACTCCTGCTCTCCTTGCTGAACATCGGCATCGGAACGGGGATCCTGCTACTCCTGATCCAGTTACCAAAACGACTGGATTCGCTGCTGTTGATCAGCAAGGTGATCAGCGCCTTGCTCAAGGGGATCAGCCAGATCGGCCAGGGGATCCTCGCGTTGGCGGCTGGATTGCTGCAGACGCTGGGAATTCTGGTGGTGGTGAGCCTGGCGATCGCGGCGATGCTGTTGCTCGCCAATGGACTGTTCCGAATCCTGCGCATCGCCTTGCCGGGCATCGGCGGTGTGTTCCGGGTGCCGGGCGATCTGGCCCGCTTGCTCTGGGCCGTGGTGCAGATCCGCAAACCCGATCGCGACGACCCATGAATCCGGATCGAACTAGCGCCGCGGGGCCAGTGAACGTCGCAGTTGCCAGAACTCCTCGAGGGTGACGCTGCCGTTGCGGTCCCGGTCAGCCTCCGTGAATCGCTTTGACAGCCACGGAAACGCATCGGCCTCGCGCAGGCTCAGTTGCCCATTGCGGTTCTGGTCGGCTTTCTGGAACATCTTGCGCAGCCTCTCGCCGAGGTAATGGGTCCGGGCGGGGGCCAGATCCAGGGGCCGCAGATAACCCCGGCCGGCCGCGTCAAGCCGCTCGAAGTTCATTTCCAGAAACAGGTGCCCCCTGGCCTCCGCTGGCGTGATCCGGCCATCACTGTTGCGATCAATCCGGCGAAACCAGCTCTGCATTCGTTTCTCGTAGCGCATCAGCTGGCGGGAGTCCTGGGCCTGGCCCACGCCAGCGCCAGGCCCGCAGACGATCCCAGCCAGGGCCGCCAGCCCAAGGGCCAACGCCAGGGCACCTCGAATGGCGGCAGGAGGCCGGCAAAGACCCCGGAGCGGGCCGTAAGGCAGGGCAGACAGCATCGGCTCACCCTATGGAAGAAGGAGCTGGCGCTTCAATCCATTGGCCCTCTGCCAGGCCCTAAGCCATGACTGAATCCAACCGGCAGCGGGGCCAGTCATGGTTGGACAAGGCACGGCCAGGCTGGCCGCAGCCGAATCGGAAGCTGCTGCATTCTGGCTCCATACAGTTCAGGGACTGAACCGCCCCCAAGCCATGAGCCGAGTCCACACGATCTGGGTGGTGGATGACGATCCGGAGCTGCGCCAGCTGCTGGGCACCCACCTCACCGACCAGGGCTATGACGTGCGCTGCCTGACCGATGGCCTCCAACTGATGGCCAGGCTGGAATTCCAGCGGCCCGATCTGCTCGTCCTCGACCTGATGATGCCCGGTGATGATGGCCTCACCCTGCTGCGCCGGCTACGCGATGGCCGTGATGATCTGCCCGTGGTGATGCTCACCGCGCGGGCCGAGGCCGTCGACCGGATCATCGGGCTTGAACAGGGCGTCGACGACTACCTGGCCAAACCCTTTCTGCCCCGTGAGCTCACGGCCCGGATCGAAGCGGTGCTGCGCCGCCGCGGCACCATGCCGGCCGGCACACCCCTGGCCGATGGCGAGGTGATCAGCTTCGGCACCAACAGCCTCGATCTCTCTGCCCGCACCCTGGTGCGAGACGGAGAAGCGGTTGTAATCACCAGCGGCGAGTTCAGCCTGCTGGCCGCTTTCATGCGGCACCCACACCGGCCGCTTTCACGGGAGCGCCTGATCGAACTCGCCCGCGGCCCCGACAGTGAAACCGACAGCCGCAGCATGGATGTGCAGGTGTCGCGGGTGCGCCGATTGATCGAACCCGACCCCAGCCGCCCCCGCTACCTGCAGACCGTCTGGGGGTATGGCTATGTGTTCGTACCCGACGGCTCCCCCCGGAGCCGCTGATCCATGGCGTCCTCCTTTCGCCCTGTGGCCCTGTGGCTGCGATTGAGGGTGTTTTTTCTGGCTGGCTGGGCTTTCAGTCTCGTGGTGCTCCAAGCCCTGCTGGGGGCCCGGATCGGCCAGGCCCAAGTGGCACAGATGGGCCCCCAGGTGGCCCTCAACCTGCGCCTCTCCGAACTGGCCCTGGAACGCTTTCCGCCCGCTGCCGTCTCCCAGCTCAGTGGTCTGCAGCTGGGGGTGGGCACCCCACCAGCTGCAGACCAACAACGCGGCTTTCTCGGCCGCAACTCCGACAACACCCTCAACCGGCAGGCGGCGCAACTGAAGCTCGAACTCTGTCGCCGCTTGCCGCGCTGCCCCCAGGTCGTTCCCACCCACGGCTCGGCCCGGGGCGTCTGGATCGAACTGGCTTCGCCGCTGGAGCCGGTCTGGCTCTACGCAGGAATCCGGCCCCAGCTGGGCTGGCCGCCCGACCCATTGCTCGCCACCCTTTCGCTGATCAGCGGCAGCGTCGTGGCCGGCGCCCTGTTCCTTTTGCTGGAGGTGCAAAGGCCGCTGCGGCAACTCCAGCAAGCCCTCGGCCGCGTCGGCCTGGTCCGCGAGCCCAACCCCCTGCCCCAGCGTGGGGCTCCGGAGGTGCGGCGCCTGGCTCGCCACTTCAATGCCATGCTCGAGCGCCTCTCCAACAGTGAGCAGGAGCGAGCCACGATGCTGGCCGGCATTGCCCACGACATCAAGACGCCCCTGACACGCCTGCGTTTGCGGCTGTCTTTGCTGCCGGCGGCAGGACTGACGGCCGAGGGGCGTGGCAAGGCGGAAGCAGACCTGGATGATCTTGAGCGCATCACCGGCCAGTTCCTGTTGTTTGCCGGTGGCGGCAGCAGCGAGCCGGCCGTGGAGGTTCCCCTGCACGAAGTCATCGCCGAGTTGGCGGCCCGCTACGACGGCCAGCCCCTCGACCTGGATCTGGCCGCCGTTACGGCCTCGATTCAGCCCATTGCCCTGGGCCGGGCCGTCGCCAATCTCGTCGACAATGCTCTCAGCTATGGCCAACCGCCGGTGCTTCTGCGCCTGCTCCCCTGGCAGAAGGATGGCTTCGAGTTGCAGATCTGGGACAGGGGGCCCGGTATCGCCGAAGACCAGCGTTCCCAGGCTCTGATGCCTTTTCAGCGCCTTGACGTGGCCCGTGGCGGCCATGGTCACTGTGGATTGGGTCTGGCGATCGCCCAACGGGTGGCCCGCGCCCATGGCGACGAGCTGAAGCTGGGGTTCGGCGCCTTGCCGGGCGGGCCTGAACCTTTTGCTGAACCTATCGCCAACCATTCCCCTGAAGGCTCCCTTGAGCCGCCCCAGGGTCCAAGGCCAAGCGGCAGCGCGGAGCAGGGCTTTTGCGTCAGCCTCACCGGCCACTCGATCGACCTGCCCGCCGACGGCAAAGCGCCAGGAGGCTTGAAATCGGTATCAATTGAGCCGTCAAGGACCAAGAGGCCGCTTAAAGGTGGGCCAAACTGAACCAATCAGGACTGATTCGATGGGTAAGGGCAAACACCACAAAAAGTCCAAGGGAAAGAAGGGGGGATCCGCCGAGCCGTCCAGCACCGCTGCAGCGCTGGCCGGCCTTGTTCTCAACGACCGTTATCACCCTTCGGCCCTGCTGGATGATATCGAGGAAGGACCATCAAACGGCCGACAGGAGAAACTCTCCAAGAAGTTCTATGAGAAAGAACTTGAGCGTCTCCAAGTCGAGTTGGTGAAGATGCAGTACTGGATCAAGCACACCGGCTTTCGCATGATCCTGCTGTTCGAGGGCCGCGATGCGGCCGGGAAAGGGGGCACGATCAAACGGATCACCGAACCGATGAACCCCCGGGGCTGCAAAGTTGTTGCCCTTGGCACTCCATCGGATCAGCAGAAGACATAATGGTATTTTCAGCGCTACGTTGAGAATTTCCTCTCAGCCGGTGAAATGGTTCTCTTCGATCGAAGCTGGTACAACCGTGCTGGCGTTGAGCGGGTGATGGGATTCTGCACAGAAGAGCAGGTTGAACAATTCATGAAATCCTGTCCGGAATTCGAGAGAATGCTGGTCGATTCAGGCATCGTTCTTCTCAAATACTGGTTCTCTGTCAGTGATGAAGAGCAGGAACTGCGTTTTCAATCGCGGATTGACGACCCAGCCCGCCGCTGGAAGTTGAGCCCGATGGATCTTGAGTCGAGGGATCGCTGGCTGGAATTCTCCAAAGCCAAGGACCAGATGTTTGCCCACACCAACATTCCCGAAGCTCCTTGGTTCACCGTTGAAGCTGATGACAAGCGTCGCGCACGCCTCAACTGCATTCGCCACCTGCTCAGCAAGGTCCCCTATGAAGACATGACCCCTGAGGCCATCGAGCTGCCGCCCCGCAAGAGTGGGGGCGACTACCAGCGTCCACCGATGAACGAGCAGTTTTACGTTCCCAACGCCTATCCCTGATATGGCCGAGTCTGATTCCGCCGATCGCCCCGCCATTCCAGCCACGGCCCCACTGCGCGGGCCGGCTGGTTCCTTGATCTATTCCGGCAGCGATGGTCGTCAGTACATCGTCAGTGGCATGGCAGAAGGCCCCGGCCAGCTGGAACTGACCAAGGCTTTCGACGCCCTGCGCGGTGAAGCCGCTGGCCTTCGGGACTTGATCAACCGTTGCCAGCAGTGGGTGGAAGCCGCCTCTGCCCATGGCCTCAGCCGCCCTGAGGCTGCCTCGGTGCTGCTGGGGCAATTAGCTCAGGCCCTGGAGAACGGCGATGAACCTGGATCCACGCCACCAGGTCCTCCTTGCTGACAGGTTGCCTTCCTGCTGAGGTGTTGATCAGCCGAGTTGCTGGAACCAGAACCCCGCCAATTGCCAGCTACTCCAAAGAAAGATCAGCAGGAAGAGCCAGTTCAACCAGGGTGGTCGCTTGTCGTTCTTGAGATCCATCCGGTACGGGGCAGAGACAGCAACGTTATCGGTGAGACATCTCGATCAACGAGACAACTGGATCAGGGTCCCTCGCAGGGCAGCAGCTGCTGATCTACTGCCTGCTGGCAAAGCCCCCAGCGCCCTCCCTGGGGGCCTTCGTCGCTCCATCGCACCACCATGGCCGTGCCCTCTGGCAGCAGGGGCGGGGTCGTTTGTTTTGGCCGGGTGTCCAGCTCAGGGCCAGCCGTGGAGGTAATCACAACCAGTTGGCTCTGGCGCCGATGCCCATCAGGACCATGCCCATCGCGGCTGTCTTCGTGGCCGTAGCGGCGGTAGTCGTAGCGGCAATAGCCCCAGGCGCCACCGGAGCAGGCGCTGAGGCTGGCCAGGTCGTTGCCAGCACGCTCGCGGTCGAGGGCATCGGGTCGACGCTCAGGCGCCGGACTCCAGCCCTTGGCCCGCAGGTCACGATCGGCCTCAACGATCGGCTGGCCCACCCGAAGCAGGCTGCCGAGGTCGGCAGGAACCGATCCACTCACGGCACAGGCCGTGAGCAGTGCAGCCATCAGGCGGACCACCACCAGCGGGACAGGAGCGAAGGGAAGCACCAAATTGATACGCAGGGGGCACTGACGGGGTGATTCACCGTTTGTTCACTGCCGTGGCTACCCGTGCCGTCTTCTCCTTTCTTGGCTTTCCAGACTGGGCACCGCTCCATCTCTATCTCGGTGAAGGGGGCTATCCGGCGGCGGCGGCCCTGCGGCTGGCCGCCGCTTCAACCGATAGTGCCGCCATGGACTTGGGGGCGGCAGGCTTGGTGGCCGGGTTCCTGCGCTGCCAGCGCCAGGGAGAGCCTGTGCCCTCGCCTGTGGATTGCGCCGAGTGCGACTTCCGCTACTTGATCGTCTACCGACCGGGAGGGACATGGCCCCTGAGAATTTCCGCCTGGGGGCGAGAGCTGGAAGTTCCGGGCTGGAAACGTCGCTGCGGCCCGATGCCCATGGAAGCCTTCCTCAGACGTTTCCATCCGTGTCGCCCCCTGCAGAAGCAGAGGACACAGGAAGCTTGGAGCGCCTGAGGTCGTGCAACCCCTCCAGCTGGTTGTAGACGGCAAGCAACTGCAGCCTGATGTGGTCGGTGTTCTCCAATCGAGAGAGATTGGCCAGCACCGTTTCGATCTGGGCCTTGCTGTCGATCAACAATCGGCACTCACTGGTACCGGGCTCATAGCTCATGGGTGATGGCTCACGAATGTCTGAAAACAGCTCGAAAAAAACTCAAGAACGATTTGGAGATAGCGAGGGCAGTGGCAATGGGAGGGCCGTGGCAATGGGAGGGCGGTGGCAATTGGAGGGCCGTGGCTACAGCGAATCGAACCGGTTCCTGAAGGGCTCATTAATTCCCACCACCCTACTGAAGCGAATCGGTCGATGCTGTGTTGTTGGAATGGCCACCAACTCACTCGGTCGGTTCTGAAGGCGCCTCTGCTTCAGCCCCTGCGGGCACCAGGACAAGGAACAACCACCACCAGACCAGAACGGCCAGCACCACAGGCAGGGTGATCCACCAACGCTGGAGCAGCAGCCAGCTCGAGCCACTGATGCCGATGCCCGTGGTCAGGATCGTCCAGGGCTGGCACCACCAGGGCTTGCTCATCCAGATGGAGACCCGGGCTGGAGGGGTGGCCGCTGGAGGGGCCGCTGTCGGTTGGGTGTTGTCAGGCCCTGGGCTCTCGTTGCGGTCCGCCATGGTCTGCAGCCACTCAAGACGGCTCAGTCTTCCATCCCCGCGCGGCGAGGCCGTTATGGCCGGCGGGACTTCAGGAATGGAACAGCAGCACCAGACCCTTGGGGATCTGATGAAATTCCCTTTCTTCACGGCTGAGATCCAGGCCCACCTGCAGGCCTTCCTGCAGGGCCTCCTCGAATGGAGGTTGGGCGGGAGCCTTGCCGGCCAGCCAGAGGGCGGCGATGCCGACCGAGGTGGCATGCCAGCTGAAGCAGCTGGTCAGGCCGATCGATGGTTCATCGAGGGCATCCTCCAGGAGTTCGCGAATCGCCATGGTGGGCACGAGCTGCGTTCAGCATCCGGATCAAGGAGCAGGAACGCAATCAGCTGAGAGCATTCGTGACGTGCGCGCCCTTCCGGCGCCATCTACGGTGCCGAAATGCCTGCCCTGCCCAGCTCCATCGCCCTTGTCCATGAATGGTTCACACCCCGTTCGGTGGGAGGCGCAGAACAGGTTGTGCGGGAGCTGGACCAACTGCTCCACCCCCAGCTGTTCGCCCTGGTGGATGGGGAGAGCCGCAGGCCTGAAAGCTGGCTGGCTGGCCGCCGGATCCGGACCTCCTTCGTACAGCGCCTGCCCTGGGGCAGCAGCCATGTGCAGCAGTACCTGCCCTTGCTGCCGCTGGCGATCGAGCAGCTCGACCTCTCTGGCTACCCCCTGGTAATCAGCAGCAGCCATCTGGTGGCCAAGGGGATCCTCACCGCGCCGGACCAGCTGCACATCAGCTATGTGCACACGCCGGTGCGCTACGCCTGGGACCAGATGCACGCCTACCTGGCGGGTTCGGCGGTGGCCCGCGGCCCGCTTGGTCCCTGGGTGCGCTGGCAACTGCACCAGTTGCGCCAGTGGGATGTGATCAGCAGTCGGCGCCCGAACCGGTTGATCGCCAACTCGCGATTCACTGCCAGGCGGATCCAGCGCTGCTGGGGGCGCTCGTCCGAGGTGCTCCACCCCCCGGTGAATGTGGAGCGATTCCGCTGGGACCTGCCACGGGAGGAGTTCTACCTCTCGGTCTGCCGCTTGGTGCCCTACAAGCGCGTCGACCTGGTGGTCCAGGCATTCAACCGCAGCGGACTTCCCTTGACCGTTGTCGGTGAGGGGCCGGAGCGACGGCGACTTGAGGCCATGGCTGGCCCCACCGTGACCTTTCTGGGCCATCGCTCCGCCGAGCAGGTGAACGAACTGATGGGTCGCTGTCGTGCCTATGTCTATGGCGGGCTGGAAGATTTCGGCATCGCCGCAGTGGAAGCCATGGCCGCCGGCGCCCCGGTCATTGCCCTGGGACAAGGCGGACTGCTCGACAGCGTTCGCTGCCTGGCCAGCGGCGCCGAACAGCCGACCGGACTGCTGTTTGGCCAACAGACCAGCAAGGCGCTCGTAGAGGCCCTGTCTTTCTTCGAGGAGGGACAGCTCTGGAAGCGGCTGCCAGCAGAAGAACAGCACCGCTGGGCCGCCCAATTCAGCCCTGAGCGCTTCTGCGACCGACTGTCGATCCTGCTGGAGCGTTACTGGGACCAGCATGTTGAAGACCAAGGCAGTAACCGCACCGCCCTGCCTTTTCCCCTGACTTGAAGCCTCTGTGCCTCTGGCCTGAGTGACCTTCACCGCTGGTGAAAGCGGCAAACGATTTTTACAGTTTGAGCATGTAGGAAAACATGTAGCCATTCACCAACCCAATCCACTCCGGCCGAACCCGCGCGACCAATCCTCTGGGGTGGTGGCCATGTTGACAACGTCCACCCCTTACACCCCGTTGGTCCGCTCAGCCCTGAATCCAACGCCGGCCGCGCCCGCCACCGAGCCGTCAGGCCGTGCTGTTGTCCCGGCCCACGCGCTGATCGAGGCACAGTCAAAGCGCTCGAGGGTCATCAAGCGAACAGGCGATCTGTTGTTGTCTCTTGCGGTGCTTGGGCTGGGCAGCCCCCTGTTCCTGCTGTTGGCCGTCCTGGTCAAACTCAGCTCACCGGGGCCGGTGTTCTACGTGCAGCGGCGGGTCGGGCGCAGTTACAGGGAGTTCGGCTGCATCAAATTCCGAACCATGCGTCCGGACGCCAATCGCATCCTGCACACCCTCCTCGAGCAATCCCCCGGACTTTCCGCCGAATTCAAAAAAGACTTCAAACTCAAGGCCGATCCACGCATCACTCCCATAGGCAGGTTCCTGCGCCGCTCAAGCCTTGATGAACTTCCCCAGTTCCTCAACGTGCTCAGGGGACAGATGAGTGTGGTCGGCCCCCGGCCGATCGTCAGGGCCGAGCTCGAACGCTATGGAGACCAGATGGACGCGGTGCTGGCGGTCCGTCCCGGCCTCAGCGGCCTCTGGCAGGTGTCCGGTCGCAACAACCTCTCCTACCCGAGACGGGTCAGGCTTGACGTCAGCTACGCCAGACGCCAGACCTTTTGGCTCGATCTCACGATCATCGTGCGCACCATCGGAGTGATCCTGTTACCCATGGACAGGGGCGCCTATTGAGCCAGAACCCTGTCAACGAGCAGGGCTATGGCCAGGGCCATCAACAACCAAGCCACTTCCAATCGATTGCTCAACGACAGGATCCTCTCCACCCCAGCTTGATCGGCCGCCGTGAATCCGACTCCAAGCATCGGCTTGAGGCGACGTTCGCCCCGATAGTGATTAACCCCTCCGAGCTGCACCTGGGCAGCCTGGGCATAGGCCGCCTGGGAAAGGCCGGCATTGGGGGAGGGGTCGCTGCGGCCCTCCCGAAACGCACACCCCACCTGTCCCCACGCCTGCAGCCCCCGGCCGCTGACCAGCGGGATGCTCAGGGCCACGAACCGGCAGGGCAACCAGGTGAGCAGGTCGTCGAGGCGGGCGCCGGCCGTGCCGAGCCACTGCAACCTGCCGCGGCGATAGCCCAACATCGAATCGAGGGTGCTGGAGGCCTTGTAGGCCCAGGCCAGCGCGAGCGGCCCTGGCAGGAAACCCTCGCCCGCAATAGGGGGTGCTCCCCACAGGCCAACTCCCCCCAGCCCAGCCCCCACCAGCATCCAGAACAGAGGAGCGAACAATCCATCCACGCCGTTCTCGGCGGCCGTTTCAGCCGCCGCCCGCAGAACGCCGGCCCCATCGAGATCCTCCACATCGCGGCCGACGATCCAGGCCAAGCAAGCACGGGCCCGCTCCAGCTGGCTCGCTTCTGGAGCCCCATCGCTGTCAGCCCAGGCCTTGCTGCCACCCAGACCAACCAGAACGCTGCGCACGGCCCGATCCAGACTTCCACCCGCCAGGCAACTGGCCAGGGCCAGCAACAGCAGCGGCTGGCCGATCAGAGGCCGGGAGCGGGCCAGGGATTCCAGGGCCCAACCCAGGCCGCCACTTCCGCCCACCAGCAGCACGGTGATCAGGCCACCGGCGAGCCGTAAGCGCCAAGGCTGATCACCAGCCCAGGCCTCAGCCCGTTGGCGCAAGACGCCGATCCACCAGCCCATCACCTGAACCGGATGCAGCAAGCCCGGCGGGTCGCCGACCAGCCGATCGAGCAGGCAGGCCACGGCAACGCCAAGCCAGGCGAGCAGGGCAGGGTGCGCTGATCCGATCAGGTGGTCTTGAGCCAGCTGAACATTGAGCGCAGCCCCTTGCCGACATGCTCGATCGGGTGCTGGGAATCGCGCTGGCGGGCTGCGGTCATCTCCGGTTTGCCGGCCTCGCACTCTGCCACGAAATTCTCCGCGAAGGTGCCGTCCTGGATGTCGACGAGGATGCGCCGCATTTCGGCCTTGGTATCCGCCGTGATCAGGCGAGGGCCACTCACATAATCGCCGTATTCAGCGGTGTTGGAGATCGAATCGCGCATGGCGGTGAGGCCGCCCTTGACCATCAGATCAACGATCAGCTTGACCTCGTGCAGGCATTCGAAGTACGCCAGCTCAGGCTGGTAGCCCGCTTCCACCAAGGTTTCAAAGCCGGCTTTCACCAGCTCACTGAGACCACCGCAGAGCACCGCCTGCTCACCGAAGAGGTCAGTTTCGGTTTCTTCCTTGAAATTGGTTTCCAGGATGCCGGCGCGGGTGCCACCGATCGCCTTGGCGTAGGCCATCGCCAGCCCGCGGGCCTGGCCCGTGGCGTCCTGGTGAATGGCGAACAGAGCCGGCACACCCTGGCCGTTCTGGTACTCCCAGCGCACGGTGTGTCCGGGACCCTTCGGCGCAATCATCACCACGTCCACATCAGCGGGAGGAACGATCTGGCCAAAGCGAATGTTGAAACCATGGGCGAAGCTGAGCACCTTGCCGGCGCTCAGGTGCGGCGCGATCTCGGCGGCGTACACCGACTTCTGGGTCTCGTCAGGGAGCAGCACCATGATCCAGTCAGCCTTGGCACAGGCCTCGGCAACGCTGAGCACCTCAAGACCATCCGCCTTGGCCTTCTCCGCCGAGCGGCTGCCTTCATACAGCCCCACCACAACGCTGACGCCGCTGTCTTTGAGGTTGAGGGCGTGGGCGTGGCCCTGGGAGCCGTAGCCGATAATGGCCACGGTTTTGCCGTTCAGAAGGCTGAGGTCGGCGTCGGTGTCGTAAAAGAGCTGGGCCATCCGGCTGATCGGGCAGGGCAGAGGCGGATCCTACGGTTGGGCCGATCCCGCCCTCAGGCTTCGCTGGGGTGAGCGATGACCCGATCGATCAGCCCGTACTCCATCGCCTCGGCGGCGCTGAGGAAGTAGTCGCGATCGGTGTCCTTGGCGACCTTCTCGTCGGGTTGGCCGCACATCTCGGCGAGCGAGTGGTTGAGCATGTCCTTCATGCGCAGGATCTCGCGCGCTTCGATCTCGATATCACTGGCCTGGCGTTGGCTGGTGCCACCCAGGGGCTGGTGGATCATGATTCGGCTGTGGGGCAGGGCCACCCGCTTGCCCTTGGTGCCGGCCGCCAGCAGGAACGCCCCCATGCTTGCCGCCAAACCGACGCAGATGGTGACCACCTCCGATTTGACGTACTGGATGGTGTCGAAGATCGCCAGACCGGCGGTGACGGAACCTCCCGGAGAATTGATGTACAGGTAGATCGGTTTGCTGCTGTCATCGGAATCCAGATACAGCATCTGGGCCACCAGGCTGTTGGCGATCCCGTCGTTGACCTCCTGGCCGAGGAAGAGAATGCGCTCTACACCCAGCCGGGTGTAGATGTCGACCCAGCGTTCGTACTGGCTGCCGGGCAGACGGTAAGGAACGCTAGGGGTGCCGATGGGCATGGTGCGGGAAGTGGGGTAAGTGGAACGGAAAGGAAAGAAAAGGGAAAAGGGAGGCCGGTCAGGCCGCGCCGGCCACCGGCACCGCAAGCTCCTTCTGGCTGGTCAGGATCCGATCGATCAGGCCGTACTCCAGGGCCTCGGGGGGGGTGAGGTAGGTCATCCGATCGGAATCCTTGCTGAGCTGCTCGGCGCTGCGGCCGGTGTTCTCCGAAAGCATGTCAAGCATGGTGCGCTTGTTGTGCAGCACCTCCTTGGCCCGGATCTGGATGTCACTGGCCTGACCACGAGCGCCGGAGCGGGGCTGGTGCAACACGATCGAGGCGTGAGGCAGGGCGGCGCGGTGGCCCTTGGCGCCAGCCGAGAGGATCATGGCGGCGGTGCCCATCGCCTGACCGATGCAGATCGTGTGGACGGGGGGTTTGACATAGCGAATCGTGTCGCAGATGGCGAAGGCTTCGGTTTCAAACCCGATCGCATCGCCCGTGTACCAGCTCGTTCCCGTTGAATTGATATAGAAAAAGATTGGCTTCTCAGGGTTGTCGAATTCCAGATAGAGCATCTGGGCGATGATCAGCTCAGTCACATCGACGCCCATCTGGCGCTTGGCGTCATCGTCAGAGAAGAGCGGTAAGCCCAGATAGACAATCCGCTCTTTCAACAGCAGCGACGGCAGATCAGGCGGCGGTGTGCGCATCGCTGCCGAATCGCCGTAGTAAGGGGCCGACACCGACATCAGGTCTCAACGTTCAACATCAGGGTCGAGCCTAGCGGGGGCTAGCTGTGGGCCGAACCGCCACCCCCTCCTTGGGAACATCTGGATCGCAGCGGGCAAAGACCATACGGCCGGTCGAGGTCTGCAGGGCTCCGGTCACGGTGACAGGCAAGCGTTGGCCGATCCGCTTGCGGGCCGCTTCCACCACAACCATGGTGCCGTCCTCCAGGTATCCGACCCCCTGATCGGCTTCCTTGCCCTCGCGCACGATCTTCAGCTGCAGGGCATCGCCGGGTTGGACCTCTGGCCGCAGGGCAATCACCAGGGCGCTCAAATTCATCACCTTGAGCTCCTGCACCTCAGCCACCTTGGCCAGGTTGTAATCAGCGGTGAGCAGGGTGCCGGCCGTATCGGCGGTCAGCTTGAGCAACTTGTCGTCGGCGCCGTTCCCCTCGTAGCGGGTGCTGTTGACCACCAGGCGGCGGCCGTAGCGCTCGCGCAGCACCGCCAGAAGGTTGAGGCCACGGCGGCCCTTGCCGCGTTTTTCGTTGTTGCTGGAATCGGCCAGCTGTTGGAGTTCGTCGATCACGGCCTGGGCCACGATCACCTGCCCTTCCAGCAAGCCGGAATCGAGCAGCCCACGGATGCGGCCATCAATGATCACGCTGGTGGCGAGGATCTTGGCGCTGGCGGGTTTCAACACCCCTTCGGCCACCAGCAGGGCGTCTGTACTCGCGGGGTTGAACAGGCGCAGCAGGGTGCGTCCGTGCACCTCGGCCAGGTTGTACCCCAGCACCCCGAAGAACACGTTGCTGAGCACCGCCGCCAGGGGCTTCACGAAAACCACCTCCCAGGGAAGCGGCAACAGCAGGATCGGGGCCAGCAGCAGGTTGGCCACCAGCAGGCCCATGATCAGGCCGACAGCCCGGCTCACCAGCAGATCGGTGGGCATCGCCCGCACCTGTCGCATCAGGCGACGGCGCAATAACTGAAAGAAGAATCCGGCCAGCAATCCGAAAAAGGCGCCGAAACCAGCCAGCACCCAGCGCAGGCCCTTCAGGTTCGTGACCTGATCGAGCAACCCAGCAGGCAGCAGGTCAACGCCGAGCCAGCCGGTAGCTGCGCCGGAGATCAGAAACAACAGCAGGATCAGCGGGTCCACCATGGGTTGATCTGGGCTGACCGTTGATCAGAAGATGCAGCATGGCCGATTCCGGTCGATTTGCCTTGCTCGGATTTCCATACCGTTGCCCGAGGCCGGCCCGCTAGCCATGCGTGAACCCCGCAGTGCCTACCTGCACATCCCCTTCTGTCAGCGGCGCTGCTTTTATTGCGACTTCGCGGTGGTCCCCCTTGGAGACAAAGCCGACGGGGCCCACTCCAACTCGATCGCCGCCTACCTCCCGCTGCTGCACCGGGAGATCAGCAGCGCCCCACCAGGGCCACCCCTCTCCACCGTGTACCTGGGCGGTGGCACCCCCTCCTTGCTCACCCCCGAGCAGATCGGCGCCCTCCTGAGCGGCCTAGACCGCCAGTTCGGCCTTGCTGCCGGTGCGGAGATCAGCATGGAAATGGACCCGGCCAGCTTCGATCAGCGCCGCCTCACGGGCGTGCTGGACGCGGGCGTCAACCGCGTGAGCCTGGGAGGTCAGAGCTTCGATGACGCCGTGCTGGAGAAGCTGGGCCGCCGCCACCGACGCGCCGACCTGCTCGAAGCCGCCGGCTGGCTGGCCCAGGCGCAGCGGCAGGGGTCGCTGGGCAGCTGGAGCCTCGATCTGATCCAGGGGTTACCCCAACAGGACCTGAGCCACTGGCAAAACCAGCTGCGGCAGGCCGTGGCCGTTGACGCGCCCCACCTCTCGATCTACGACCTGATCGTGGAACCCGGCACCGTGTTCGCCTGGCGCCAAAAGCGCGGCGAGTTGCCACTGCCCGATTCCGACCAGGGGGCGGATCTGATGGCCCTCACCTCAGAGCGGCTGCGGGCGGCAGGCTACGGCCACTATGAGATCTCCAATTACGCCAGGCCCGGCCACGTTTCGCGCCACAACCGCGTGTATTGGAGCGGGGCGGGCTGGTGGGGGTTCGGGCTGGGAGCCACCTCGGCGCCCTACGGACGGCGATTGGCCCGGCCGCGAACCCGGGCCGCCTACGGGGAATGGCTGAGCCAGGCAGCCAGCCAGGCCGGGCCAGGCCCGACGCCAGGCGGCACGCCTGAGCAGGGCGCTCCTGAGCCCGGTCTGCCCTTTGACGAGCTGTTGATGGTGGGCCTGCGCCGGCGCGAAGGGGTAGCGATGGGCCAGCTGGCGATCGACTACGGCCTCAGCGGCAGCGCCCTGGCCTCGCTGCGACAGCGGCTGCAGCCGTTCATTGAGGCGGACCTGCTGCTGATTGAAGCGGCCCGCTGGCGCCTCAGTGACCCTGCTGGTCTGGCCCTCAGCAATGCGGTGCTGAGGGAGCTGCTGGGCTGGTGGGACGAGCGTTCTGGGCCCGCACCCACCCCTGAAGCGCCTCGATCGCCAACCCACGACCATCGATCAGGGCCGGGCTGAACGGAGGCTGGCGGCTGCTGAGCCCGAGCAGATCGGCGGTCACCCGCACCTGGCCGTCGCAGTCGTCACCGGCACCGATGCCGATCACCGGGATCGCCAGCTGTCGCCGCAGCCGGCCGGCCAACTCCGCCGGCACATGTTCGAGCACCAAAGCAAAGCAGCCCGCCGCCTGCAGATCCTCTGCCTGGCAGCACAGGTGCTCCTGGCTGATCGGGTCGTTCGCCTGACGCCGATAGCCGAGCCGGTGCACCGACTGGGGAGTCAAGCCGAGATGCCCCATCACCGGAATGCCGCTGCGCACCAGGCGGTCAACCACCACAAGGGTTTCAGGTTCGGCCCCCTCCAATTTCACGGCTGCTGCCGCCGTCTCCTTGAGAACCCGTCCGGCGGCCGCCACGGCCTGATCAGGGCCGCACTGGTAGCTCAGAAAGGGCAGATCACAGATCAGCAGGGGTTGCTGGCCGGGCGGTCGGCTCAGGCCCCGGGCCACGGCCCGGGTGTGGTGGATCATCTCGTCGAGCGTCACCGGCAGGGTGGTGGGGTGACCCAGCGCCACCATGGCCAGCGAATCGCCCACCAGCAACGCCTCAGCACCGGCCTCCTCCACCCAGGCCGCCGAGAGCGCATCCCAGGCGGTCAGCAGCCGGATCGGTTGCCCCGCCTGCTTGCGGTCCATGAGATCACCGGGACGCATCGGCACGACAGGCAGGGCTTCTGAAGGGGCTTGCTATCATCACCAAGACTCGGATCGATGCGGCCGGGACGCCCAAATCTGGTCAGAATCGGAAGGGAGCAGCCACACGGGATGCTCCAGGCAGGCGTCGTCTCCGGGTCACCCCTTTCTCCGCTTTGCTGGCTTCAAGACTTGGATCTTGAAGGTCAGATCCCTGACATCCCAAGGCTGCGGCATGAAAACCCGGCGGCATGGCCAGCGTGGCCGTGGCAACCCACTGGAGAGGCCTGTCGCTTGTGATGGCCGGCCCCGAAGCTTCGGGTCACTCGTCCTCGGAGCGTGTCTGGCGGTTCAGCAGGAAGGGTGGGATCTTGGCACCACGTTGATCGCCGGGGGGTTGGGAGAGAGCAGGCTTGGGGCTGGCGAAGCTGGAGGTGACGCTGTCTTGGTCCCTGTAAGCGATGCCACTTTCGAAGCCGGTGGCAATCACTGTGACGTGAATCTCACCTTCGAGCTTTTCATCCACCACGGCGCCAACAATGATGTTGGCATCGGGATCAACCAGGTCGTAAATGACCTCGGCGGCATTGGTCATGTCCTCCAGGGTCATGTCCTTGCCACCGCTGACGTTGATCACGCAGCCCTTGGCTCCATCGATTCGTGCCGATTCCAGCAGCGGGCTGCTCATCGCGGCCTGGGCCGCTTCGGTGGCGCGGGAGCGGCCTGAGCCCACGCCGATGCCCAGCAGGGCTGTGCCGGCCATCGTCATCACCGAACGCACATCGGCAAAGTCAACGTTGACCAGGCCGGGTTTGGTGATGATGTCACTGATGCCCTTCACCCCCTGACGCAGCACGTCGTCGGCGGCGCGGAACGCCTCCTGCAGAGGCGAACCGGCAATCGCGTCACGCAGCCGGTCGTTGGGGATGACGATCAGGGTGTCGACATGCTCAGCCAGCCTGGCAATGCCTTCCTCCGCCTGCTTCTGGCGTTTGCGCCCCTCGAAGCTGAACGGCTTGGTGACGATGCCGACGGTGAGGGCGCCGCACTCCTTGGCGACTTCGGCGAGGATCGGCGCCGCTCCGGTGCCGGTGCCGCCACCCATTCCAGCGGCAATGAAGACCAGATCAGCGCCCTCGAGCGCCGCCAGCAATTCGGGGCGCGATTCTTCCGCCGCCTTCTGGCCGATCACCGGATTGCCGCCGGCTCCAAGCCCCCGGGTCAATTTCTGGCCCAGCTGCACCCGCTTCTGGGACGCCGACTGCAGCAGCGCCTGGGCATCGGTGTTGAGAACCCGATAGCCCACCCCTTCGAGATCTGAGGCGATCATCCGGTTGACCGCGTTGCTGCCACCGCCACCGACCCCGATCACTTCGATCCGCGCGGTCTGGCTGGGCACGATGCCGTTGCTGCTGGGGGAGGGGGAGTGGGAGGGTGTGGTCACGGAAAGGAGCAGAGAATCTGGGTAAGTGGAGGTGGTGTTCGCGTCAGGTGCAGTCTCCACGAAGAACCCTCTTCCATTCGGCCTCGGCAGCATTATGTCTGCCAAACGTGAAACCCCATCTGTTCAAACCATCACTTTTGCTTGGAAGGCTGATTCGAAAGCAATGACCTGAGCCCGTTCCCCTGCCGGATGGACAGAAAGAAATTTTGACTGGTCAATTGGAGCCGGCGGTGACGGTCCCGGTGGAACCCTTGGCGGCGTCCTTGGCGGGGGCAGCCGGCAGGCCCAGTTCCGGCTGGTCGGGATCACTCAGATCAATCGATTGGATCGTTCGGCCCTTGAGTTGGCCTGGCAGCTCCCCGGTGAGGTGATGCATCAGCTCAAGACGACGGAGCAGCAGGGCATCGGCAGGGCCCAATCTCACCTGACCCAGCGCCTTGGTCCGTAGCAGAAGATGGCCATTCGGCTCGAAACGGATCTCTTGCAGCGGGCTGCCCAGGCTGTTGCGCCGCTCCAGGATCTGGGTCAGCGCCGGACGGTGCCACTCCTGCCAGCCCAGCACCGTGACCATCGGCAGCGGGCTGGTCCTGGTGAGGGCCACCTGCTGCTGGCTCAGGCTCATCCAGTTGCCAAGACGATCGACATAGCCCCGCTCAAGACCCGCGCCCTTTCCCCTCTGCGCCCTTGCGACGGCTTGGCGATCGACCAGATCGATCTGCAGCCGAGGAGGCAGCATCAGCCGTTCAACCTCGACTTTGTCCACCGGTAGCGCCGCCGCCAGCGTCTGCTGCAACTGCCTGGGTTGGAGGCTGAGCAGCAGGAGGGGGAATTGCAGCCCAGCGGCCTCAACCACCTGATCGCGGCTCACCTGCCGGCTGCCGATCACCTCCACCTGCTCAGGACCGCGCAGGCTCCAGCCATGGCGGAGCAGTCCGTAGCCGAGACCAGCCGCACAGGCCGAAAACAGGGTCAATCTCCAGAGGTTATGGAGCCGCTCCCGTCGTCGCTGATCGCGCAGCTGCCGTCTGCGCTCCACACCGGGAGCCAGGGGCTTTGGGGGCGTTGGAGGGTTTGGAGACGGTGGACTCACAGCTCACAACGGGAGCGCGCCATCAGATCATCCATCCAACGTCTGGCGCGATCGGCATCGGAGAAATCCAGATCCTTCTGTTCGCCATTGCCGACCAGGCGCAGGCGGCAACTGCCCTGGCTTTCTTCGGTGAGCGGCGCGTCACCGGAGCCAAGGGCCATCAACTCGAGCAACTCGAGCTTGCTGATCACAAAACTACCCTGGGGTTTGAGCTGGCCGGCCTCGAAGCTGCTCCAGGTGAGCACGCCATCGAGCAGCCTGGCGGCGCCGCAGCCATCGAGCTTGGCGAGCTCGGAGCCTTCGGCCCAGCAGCGGAACAGCCGCTGCCGGCGGCGCTCCAGCCAGCCAAGGGCGGTGAGCATCACAAAGACCACCAGCAAGGGCAACCAGAGCAAGCCGTGACTCATGGCGCCAACACCTCTTCAACCATGCGGAACCCATAGTCTCCCGCCGCCTCGACCAACTGGTGCACGAGATCCTCAAGTGATACACCGCTGGCCTCCCACAGCATCGGCACCATGCTCTGGCTGGTGAAGCCCGGCAGCGTGTTGATTTCGTTCAGCCAGAGGGTTTCAGCGACTTCATCAAAGAAAAAGTCGACCCTGGCCAGCCCCGCCGCCGCCACCGCCTGGCAGGCCCGGATCGCCAATCGTTGGAGTTCGGCCTGAATTGCTGCGGGCAAGCGAGCCGGGATCAGCGTGCGGCTCAGGCCGGCGGTGTACTTGGTCTGGTAGTCGTACCAGTCGGACTCAAAGCAGATTTCGCCCACCACCGACGCCTGCCACGCCGCTGCGGCGCCCGGGCCGCTCGCCCTGACCGCGCATTCGAGTTCCCGCGCCGTCACCCCCTGCTCCACCACCAGACGGGGATCGAACCGTGCCGCCATCTGCAGGCCCTCCCGTAGGGACCGGCGGTCTGTGGCCTTGCTGATTCCCACTGAGGAGCCCAGGTTGGCCGGCTTGACGAAGCAGGGATAGCCGAGCTGACGCTCCAGCCTGTCGAGCAGCTGCTCAGGTTCGGCCTCAAGCTCCGTGGCCTGGACCGCCGCATAGGGGACCTGGGGCAGCCCGGCGGCGGCGAAGGCGGCCTTCATCGCCTGCTTGTCCATGCCCACCGCCGAGCCGAGCACCCCGGAGCCCACGAAAGGCACCTGCATCAGCTTGAACAGGCCCTGGACCGTGCCGTCTTCGCCATTGGGGCCATGCAGCACCGGAAACCAGACCTCCACATCCAACGCTCCCTCGGGAAGGCCCTGGAAGCCATCCCGTTGCGGGGCCGCTGGGAGATCGGCCGCCGTGGCCGGCACGCCCTTGCCCAGCACCGTTTCGGCAATGGCGGGAGGCCACCAATGGCCCCGTTCGTCGATGTAATAGGGCTTCACCAGATAGCGCGCGGCATTGGGGCCGCTGCGCAGGGCGCCGATCACGGTGATCGCCGATCGGATCGACACGGCATGCTCACCTGAGTCACCCCCGAATACCAGGCCAAGGCAGCGGGGGGAGCGGGGCATGCGCAAAGGACGGGCCAGATCGGCGCCAAACGTATCAGCGATCCGGGTTCTGCCCAGGGGCAGCGCTCAGCCCACCGCCACGCCGCTGAGCGAGAAAGCCCGCACCGACTCGATCTGGACCATCACCCGATCACCGGCTTGGTAGGCCCCTTCCCCGCCTGTTTGAGCAGCCGGGAAGAAGGTAAGCCGGTTGGTGCGGGTCCGGCCCATCAGCTGGGAGGGATCGCGGGGGTTGCTCCCCTCCACCAGCACGTCCTCTCGGCGGCCCAGGTATCGGCCGCTGCGCCGGCGGGCTTCGCTCTCCACCAGGGCATTGAGTTCCTGGAGCCGCTCCACCTTGACGGCCTCACTCACCTGTCCTGGCCAGTTGGCGGCAGGGGTGTTGGGGCGCGGCGAGTAGGCGGCGGTGTTGAGCTGGTCAAAGCCGATCTCCTCCACCAGGTCCATGGTGGCGCGGAACTGGGCCTCGGATTCGCCGGGAAATCCCACAATCGCGTCAGCACTGATCGCCGCATCGGGCATCTGCTGACGGATGCGCTCGATGATCCGCCTGTAGCGATTCACGGTGTAGCCGCGGGCCATCGCCTTGAGCAGGGCGTCATCGCCGCTCTGAAAGGGGATGTGGAAGTGTTCGCACACCTTGCTCAGCGAGGCGCAGGCGTCGATCAGCCGTTCGGTGAAGTAGCGGGGGTGGCTGGTAGCGAAGCGGATCCGCTCGATCCCTTCGACGTCGTGAATGTGATGGAGCAGGTCGGTGAGCGTGTGCTGACGCCGACCCTCGGCAGTGATGCCGGGCAGATCGCGGCCGTAGGCATCGATGTTCTGGCCCAGCAGGGTGATCTCGCGGAAGCCGCGGGCCGCCAGGGCTTCGATCTCCTGCCGGATCGTCTCGGGGGTTCGCGACTGCTCCTGACCCCGCACCGCAGGCACGACGCAGTACGTGCAGCGCTCGTTACAGCCGTAAATCACATTCACCCAACCGCAGACAGCGCTATCGCGGCGGGCAGTGGTGATGTCTTCGAGGATGTGATGGTCGCCGGTGGCCACCACCTGCTGACCGCTTTCCACCTGCTCCAGCAAGGTGCCGAGGCGGTTGGCGTGCTGGGGGCCCATGACCAGATCGAGTTCGGGCACCCGCCGCAGCAGGCTCTCGCCTTCCTGCTGGGCCACGCAGCCGGCCACCACGAGGGTGAGATTGGGGTTGAGGCGTTTGCGCTGGGCCTGGCGGCCCAGGTAGCTGTAGACCTTCTGCTCGGCGTTGTCGCGGATCGTGCAGGTGTTGTAGAGCACCAGATCGGCGCTGTGCTCATCGGTTCCGGGCGCATAACCCATGGTTTCGAGGATCCCGGCCATCCGCTCGGAATCCGCCTTGTTCATCTGGCAGCCGAAGGTGGTGATCCAATAGCTGCCCCGGCGCGTCAGGGTCGGTGTCATCCTCTCAGTCTCAACCACGGCAGACACTGGGTCCATGCAAGGGCGCCTGCAGCGATTTTCGCTCATCAAAGATGTGCCGCTGGCGATCAGTCGCGGCACGACTGCTTCGGTCGAACGCCTGCTGGTGGAGGTGGAGCACGGGGGCCTGATCGGCCAGGGCGAAACCGGCGGCTTTGAAACGGGCCATCGCCACTTCAGCACTGACGCCGTGGCCCAGGAGCTGGAGCGGGTGCTGCCCCAGCTGGAGGGCCTGGGTGCCAACGGCACAGCCCAGGATCCCTCAGCCTGGCAAGCGCTTGAGCCCCTGCTGGCGCCCCTCTCGCCACCGGCGCGCTGCGGCCTGGATCTTGCCCTGCACGACTGGTGGGGCAAGCGCCTCGAGCAGCCGCTCTGGCGGCTCTGGGGACTGGAGCGCCAGGCCTGCAGCCCCACCAGCATCACCCTCGGCCTCGGCTCCACAGAAGCGGTACTCGCCAGGCTGGAGCGTTGGGGCAAGCAGCTGGGGGTCGCTCCGATTCGCATCAAGTTGAAACTGGGCAGCCCCGACGGCCCCGACCATGACCGGGCCCTGGTGCGCACAATCGCGAAGGCTCTGGCTGGCCCGATGGCCGGCAGCCAGGCCGAGCTCCAGGTGGATGCCAATGGCGGCTGGGACCTGGCCACGGCCCGGCAGCTGATTCCCTGGCTGGCCGAGCAGGGGGTGGTGCTGGTGGAACAGCCGCTGCCCGCCCTGGCCGACCCGGAAGCTGACACAGCCGGCTTCGCCGCCCTTGACATCCACTGCCCGATCCCGCTGGTGGCCGATGAGAGCTGCTGGGACCTGGCCGATCTGCTGCGGCTGGCTCCCCACGTGGATGGGGTGAACATCAAGCTGCTCAAAACCGGCGGGCTGCGTGAGGCACTGCTGATGGCCCAGACGGCGCGCAGGCTCGGTCTCGATCTGATGCTGGGGTGCTACTCCGACAGCGCCCTGCTCAATGGCGCCGCGGCCCAGTTGCTGCCCCTGGTGCGCTGGCCTGATCTCGACAGCCATCTCAACTTGATCAACGACCGCTTCGAGGGACCCGATCACTGCGGCGACCTGGTACAGCCCTCGATGCGCCCGGGCCTGGGCGTGATCGCAACAGCGCGATGCTGAGCGCCACTGCGCCGATCGTGCTGCTGCTGCACGGGGGGCTCGACAATCTCTCCGGCAAGACCGGCCTGGCCCTGTTGCGCTACCGGCCGGGGCCAATTGTGGCGGTGGTGGATCAGGGCCAGGCCGGAGGCAGCCTGGAGGCGATCACCGGCATCCGGCGGTCGGTGCCCGTGGTGGGCGATCTGCGCTCTTCCCTGGTCTATGGACCCCAGGTGGCGGTGGTGGGCCTGGCCCCTTCCGGTGGAACCTTGCCGGCCGGGCTCCGCAACGACCTGCTGGTCGCCCTCGACGCAGGCCTGTCGGTGGCCAGCGGCCTGCACACCCGCCTCGGGGACGACCCTGAGCTGGCCTCACACTGCCAGTCGGATCAATGGATCTGGGATCTACGCCAGGAACCGCCAGGGCTGGTGGTGGCCAGCGGCCTGGCCGCAGCCCTGAGCAGCCAACGGATCCTCACGCTGGGAACCGACATGGCCGTTGGCAAAATGAGCGCCTGCCTTGAGCTGGTAGCCGCAGCGAGGCGCCAGGGCTTCGCAGCCCGCTTCGTCGGCACGGGGCAGGCAGGCATCCTGATCAGTGGAGCCGGTGTGCCCCTCGATGCGGTCCGGGTCGACTACGCCGCCGGCGCCGTGGAGCAAGCGGTGCTGCAGGCCGCCGAAGGGGCCGGGCCAAACACCACCTTGTTCGTGGAGGGTCAGGGTTCGCGCTGCCATCCCGGCTCCAGCGCCAGCCTGCCCCTGATCCGCGGCTGCCAGCCCACCGGCTTCCTGCTGGTGCACCGGGCGGGCCAGAACCATGTCAAGAATCATCCGAGCATTCCTCTCCCGCCCCTGGCCGAGCTGATCGCCACGATCGAGCAGCTGGCCGCCCTCGGTCGATCGGACCCCGCCAGCCCGGCTCCGAAGGTGCGCGCCGTGGCGCTGAACACGGCCAGGCTCAGCGAAGCAGAAGCCCAGAGCCAGGCCGCCGCGATCGAGGCGGAAACAGGGCTGACCTGCGACGATCCGGTGAGAAATTTCCCAGCAGCCGATCGGCTGCTGGAAGCGATAAGGGCGAGCGAGGGGATTCGAACCCCCGTATGGCGGCACCACAAGCCGCTGCCTTAACCACTTGGCGACGCCCGCCGTGATCTTTGCCAATGTATCAAGCAGCCCTGCCGCCTGACTTGCCCCGTGCGCCATCCGCCATGACCATCCGATGGAGAACGTTCGCCATCGCCGCCGCGGGTCTCGGCGGTGGTGCCTTGGCCCTGGCCTTCACCAATCCAGGTCCGCCCGAATTTGAAGACTTTGCCTCCGAGCAGCTGGTCGAGCGGGCAATAGGCGAGGTCTGCGGGCCCGATGGCCTGCCGGCACCGCTGCGGCTTGTGATCAAGAATTGTCCAGAGCTGATCCGTGGCCAGCGCCAGATGCTCGGAAGCCTGGCCGGGCGGAGCAGCCAGCGCCAGAACTTCGGGCTGTTCAGCCTCTACCGCACTGCGATTGGTGGCCCGTCAGTGCTGCCCTTCCTCAGCCTTCCCACTTACCACGCGCTCACCTTGGCGGGGGCAGGCCAATTCGTGATCCTGAGGACATCCAGTGACGCCAACGACTCCTCCCCCGGCAATCCCTAGCCAGGGCTTGGCAGGACAGCGCCGATGACGGACCCGAAATTGAACCCAGCGCAGGCGACCACGCCGGGCGGCCTGCCCCCATTGAGGCTGCCGCGCAGCCTGCTCGACCCGCTGCGCAGCGACCTGCCCCGCGCCGATGGCGAAGGACTGGTGAGCGTGCGCCTCGGCCATACAGCCGGCCGGATCACCAGCATCACAGCCCACAGCCCCCAGCCGGGCGAGCAATTGCCGGTGGCGCTCACGCCCCTGATTGAGCCCCATGCCCACCTCGACAAGGCCTTCACCTGGGAGCGCCACCCGAATGGCGCCGGCACCATGGCCTGCGCCCTGGCGGCCAACCAGCAGGAGCATCTCCACCGCTCGCAGGAGCAGGTGTGGCAGCGGGGCGAGAGGGGCCTGCAGCAGGCGTGGCGCCAGGGCTGCCGGGCCATGCGCAGCCATGTGGACAGCGCCGGGCCCGCTGCGGAGGCCAGCTGGGAGGCACTGCTGGACCTGCAACAGCGCTGGCAGGAGAGGCTGACCCTGCAGCTGGTGGCCTTGGTCCCGGTCGGGCACTGGGCCACGACCGCTGGGGCCCGGCTGGCCAGACGTCTGGCCAGCCGGGCCGGGCCGGCGACGGATGGAAGCTCCCTGCCGATCCTGCTCGGTGGGGTTCTCGGCGCCCCCTTCTCGGCCCATGCGGGCGAGCGAGCCGGATTGCAGGCTCTACTGCGCCTGGCTGACGAGCTTGGCTGCGGTGTCGACCTGCATGTCGATGAAAGCAGCGGCGAAGGCGGCAACGCTGGAGCAGGCGTCGCCCTGGTGGCCCGGCTGGTGAGGGAGCAGCGAATCGCCATTCCCGTGACCTGCAGCCACAGCGCCAGCATGTCCCAGCTTCCCAGCCATCGCTGCTTGGACCTGGCCGACGTGATCGCCGGGGCGGGGTTGGCCGTGGTGGCCCTGCCTCCCACCAACCTCTGGTTGCTGGGCCACCACGGTGGGGACACGCCGAACTCGCGACCGATGGCGCCGATCCGCCAACTTCAGCGGGCCGGCGTGACTGTGGCGATCGGTGGAGACAACGTCCAGGATCCCTGGTTCCCAGGCGGTGACTTTGATCCGCTCGAACTGTTGCGGCTGTCGGTGGCAGCCGCCCATGTCGCCCCCTGGCAACGCCAGGGTCTGATGCCGTTCACCACCGCTGCGGCCAGGCTGATGGGGCTGGCCTGGGACGGGGTGATGCGCGAGGGGGCACCCGCTGACCTGATCATCCTGGCCGCCAGCAACTGGAGCGACCTGCTGGCCCGCTGCCCGCAGCGGCGGGTGCTGCGCCAGGGCCAGTGGCTGCCCCCCCTGGAGCCGCCATCCTTGCAGCCGCTGCTCGATGCCCTGGCCGTTGGCTAGGGCCACCTGTCAGAACAAGCTCACCATGGGCTTCGCCCTCTTTTCTTTCCGCCGTGTCTGCCAAGCCTGCCCCGAGCCCCTTCCCCGAGGGCATGCCCGACGATCTGCCTGCAGCGGCCACAGCGGCCCAGTTGGCGGCGATCGAAGCCGAACTCAAACGATCCGGCGGGGCCACCGGCTCAGGGCTAAAATTGGTACGCAACGGGCCAGAGCTGGCGCGCCTCTCGCGCGACTGTTTCGACTACTCACCGGTGTTGCAGCCCTTGCTGAGCGGGCGGCTGGCCCAGCTGGTGGTCAGAGCCAGCCGCCTCGAGGAGGTGCAGGCCGTGGCTGCGGCCTGCAGCCGGCAGGGTGTTTCGTTGACCCTGCGGGGAAGCGGCACCGGCAATTACGGCCAGTGCGTGCCGCTCGCCGGCGGGGTGGTGCTCGACCTCAGTGGCCTGAACCGGATGCGGCAGCTCGAGGCCAGCTCCGGGATCGTCACGGTGGAAGCGGGTTGCCTGCTGGCCGACCTCGACCGTCAACTGTCGGTTTCGGGCCGCTCACTCCGGCTGGCCCCCAGCACCTGGCGCAGCGCCACCGTGGCTGGTTTCATCGCCGGCGGCTCCGGAGGCATCGGCTCACTGCGCTGGGGATTCCTTCGTGATCCAGGCAATCTGATCGGCCTGGAGGTGGTGACCCTGGAGGCGGAACCCCGCGTGCTCCAGCTCGATGCGAAAGCAAGCCGGCCGATCAACCATGCCTACGGAACCAACGGCATCATCACGGCGGTCCGCCTGCCCACCGCCGCCGCCGTGAACTGGCAGCAACTGGTGGTGGAGTTCAGCCACTGGGACAGCGCCCTCGAAGCCGCCCGGATGTTGCCTGGCACAGCCCTGATGCTCCACACCCTCTGCCTGCTGGAGGAGGCTGTGGCCCGTCAAATGCCAGCCATCGGCGGCCAAGGAGCAGGGGGATGCCCAGTGGCCCGTGGCCATCGCCTGCTGCTGCTGGCGGCACCAGATACGCTCGAAATTCTGCTGCACCTGATGGCAGATCTGGGCGGAACCCTCATCTGGCAGGCGCCGGAACAGGGCCAGCGGGGGCTGCCGCTGCGGGAACTTTGCTGGAACCACACCACCCTGCATGCGCGGGCCCATGACCCGGCCTGGACCTACCTCCAGATGCTGCTGCCCCAACCGGAAGCACCCTTCCTCTCGGCACTGAAACAGCGTTGGGGCGAGGATCTGCTCTGGCACCTCGAGGGGGTGCGGCAACAGGGGTGCCAGCGGCTGGCGGCCATTCCGCTGGTGCGCTGGCGCGGCGCAGAGTCCCTTGCCGAGCTGATCGCTGAGGTCAACCAGAGCGGCGGCTTGCTCTTCAACCCCCACGCGTTCAACGTCGAGGACGGCGGACTCGGTGTGATTGATGCCGACCAGGTGTCAGCCAAGCGGGCCTACGACCCGGCCGGACTGCTCAACCCAGGCAAGCTGCGGGGCTGGAGCGAACAGAAACCCTGAACACAGCAGGCGGCCCGGGGTCAACGGCAATCGAGGCTGAGTCGGGTGCTGACGCCGGTGACTGGATGGGTGCCATGGGCCCGCAGACAAAGCTGGCGCTGGTCAGCGCGATCGAGCAGGGCATCGCTGAAATCGGCGTTCTCGATGCGGGCCTCACTGAAATTGCTGCCAGCTCCAATCACGCCACGCAGAAGGGCTCCGCTGAAATCGGCACCGCTGAAGTCGACCCGATCCATCAGGGCATCGCTGAGATCGGCGCCACGGAAATCGGCCCGCGAAAAACTGGCCTGGGTGAGGATGGAACCGCGCAGGTCGGCACCGGCGAAGTTGGCATCTGCAGCGGTGGCCCCGGCAAAGGAACTGAAGGCCAGGGCCTGCCCACTGAAATCAGTGCCGCTCTGATCGGTGAGGGTGTAGTCGACTCGGTCCTGGAACAGGGCCTTGCCCTCGACCGCCAGCAGCGGTGCTGGAAAAACAAGCGCCAGCCAGATCAGAGCAACGGCCCCGAGGTGGAGCACCAAGCTCCAGAGCGGCTGGCCGTGGTCGATTCGCGCCATCCCTTCATCTCACAACCATCGACTCACTCTCACCCGGAACGGGTCCACTCCTCTGCCTTCAGCTCGCCGTGTTGCTGAGTTCGCCGCTGGCGAGCAGGCTGCCCAGCAGATACAGCGACCCCGCCACGACCACAACCTGCGGACCGCCGCGGGCGCTGAGCTGGCTGCCGGATTGGCCGCTCGCACGGGCTGTGGCAGCGGCATTCAGGGCTTCAGGAAGATCGGTCGCGGCGATGAGCTGATCCACCAGCTCGGGGCAGGCGAGCAGCAGGGAGTCGCGATTCCAGCTGGCATGGCCTGGCACCGGCACCAGCCAGGCCCGCTCTCCAGGAGCCAACAGGGCACGGAGCAGGTCGGGCCCCTGTTTGTTCGCCAGGATACCGATCACCCACAGCCAGGGATGGGACGACCCGGATCCGGGCCGGCGGTGATCCAGCTCGGCTCGCAGGGCCACGGCGGCCGGAACGTTATGGGCCCCATCGAGCAGCAGGGGTACGCCGCGCCACCAGGCCCGCTGCAGCCGGGCTGGCCAGCGGGCCGCAGCAAAACCCGCGGTGATCGCCTGGTCGGGAATCTTCCAGCCGTTCTGCCGCAACGTCTGGAGCATGCCGAGGGCAACGGCGCTGTTGAGGCGCTGCACCTGGCCGGGCAGACCACTGCGCCAGTGCAGGCTTCCCGCCAGAAGCTCTTCACCGCAGCCATCCAGCGGATCCACCCAGAGCAACGAACAACCCAGGGCCGCCGCCCGCCGCTGCAGGGCGGCGGCCACGTCCGGGAGCTGGGGCGCGCTGACTGCGGCGGCGCCAGGACTCAGGGCTCCGGCCTTCTCGGTGGCGATCAGTCCGAGGGTATTGCCGAGGTACTCGGCATGGTCGAGGCCGATCGTGCTGAAGCCCACCACCTGGCGATCAGGATGCACGCTGGTGGCATCGAGCCGGCCTCCCAGTCCCACTTCCAGCACGACAATCTCCAGCCCGGCCTCGGCGAAGGCCTGGAACGCGGCGGCTGTGATCAGCTCGAACGGGGTGAGGGCATGGCGCTGGGCCAGGGGTTGCAGCCCCTGGAGCAAGGAGCGCAGCCTGGGCGCCGAGATCTCGCTTGAGCCCAGCCGGATCCGCTCGCACCAGCTGACCAGGTGGGGCGAGGTGTAGAGGCCGCAACGCAAGCCAGCGGCGCCAAGGGCGCCATGGAGCAGGGAACAGATCGAGCCCTTGCCGTTGGTGCCGGCCACCTGCACGGCCGCAAAGCGACGTTCGGGATGGCCGAGTTCGGCCAGGGCGCCCTGCAGCCGCTCCAGGCCCAGGTCAATGCCCCGGCGGCTGAAGGGCTCGATCAGATCCGCAAAGCTGTCAACGCCGTCAGGCACTCAGTTGGCGGCGATCGCCTGCAACGCCTGCTCCAGCCGTGACACAGCCAGGTTGAGCTGGCGGGGCTTGATCACCAGGGGCGGCACGAAGCGCACCACCCGCGGCCCTGCAGGCACCACCAGCAGGCCGAAATCGATCGCCTTGCGCACCACCTCCGCGGCGGCCGGGCCATCGGCCCGCAACACCAGGCCTTGCAGCAAACCCCAGCCCCTCACTCCTTCCAGCTGCTGGGGGCGACGGCTGACCAGATCAGCCAGCAGTTTCTGCAACAGCACACCCATCTGCTCCACGTGCGGCACCAACAGACGGCGTTCCAGTTCCTGGGCCACGGTGAGAGAGGCGCGGCAGGCGAAGGGATTGCCGCCGAAGGTGCTGGCATGGTCTCCGGGGCGGAAATGATCGACGGCCTGCTTGACGGCAAGCGCCCCGATCGCGATGCCACCGCCAAGCCCCTTGGCCAGGCTGATCGCATCGGGCTCCACCCCAAGCTTCTCGTAGCCCCAGAGGCAGCCGCTGCGACCCATGCCGATCTGCACCTCATCAAAGATCAGCAGGATGTTGCGCTCATCGCAGAGCTGACGGACCCGCCGGAAGAAGGCTGGATCGCCGGGGTTCACCCCCCCTTCACCCTGCAGGGGCTCGAGCATCACAGCAGCCACACGCGGACCATCGGCTTCCGCTTCGGCAAGCAGGGCCTCAAAGGCCTCCGGGTCGTTGTAGGGAAAGAAGCGGAAGCCTTCCACCATTGGCTCGAAGCCCTGGTGGTAGCGGGGCTGACCGGTGGCGCTCACCGCCGCCAGGGTGCGGCCGTGAAAGCTGGCCTGGGCCGTGAGGATGATCGGTCGCTCAATGCCTCGCACGACATGGCCATGCTTGCGGGCCAGCTTGATCGCCGCTTCGTTGGCCTCAGCCCCGGAATTGCAGAAAAAGACCCGGTCCGTGCAGCTGCGGCTGGTGATCCAGGTGGCGAGCAGCTCCTGCTCCTGGATCTGGTACAGGTTGGAGACGTGCTGAAGGCGCCCGAGCTGGCGGCTCAGGGCTTGGCGCATCACCCGATCGCTATGGCCCAGGGCGCAGGTGGCGATGCCCGCGACGCAATCGAGATAGCGGCGGCCGCGGCTGTCCTTGACCCAGACCCCCTTGCCCTCCACCAGCTCAAGAGGAAACCGGGCGTAGGTGTCCATCACGGCGCTCTTTGGCGGCGTGGTGGAATCACTGAGGCGAGCCAGGGCCGTGTGGCCAGGTGCAATGGGAGCGGTGGGACTCGAACCCACAAACCCGAAGGCG
>JABMPN010000061.1 GCA_013203655.1 Cyanobacteria bacterium bin.51 | reverse complement strand
TCAGGCACGAACTGGTTCCAGGGAAGCGGAGGAATGGCCGTGCCACTGTCCTGGAGGATCTTGAACTGGCCGCTGGGTTCGGCTTCGCCGATCATCACCCGTTCGGAGGTGTGATGGTTCGGGAACATCTCGATCTCACCCTGGGGAGCATCGAAGGTGATGCCGATCATGGTCTCACGGAGCTTGTCAAGATCGTCGTAGGTGCCGGCTTTTTCGACGGCGTTCTTCCAAAGGTAAACCATGTTGTAGGCCGACTCCGCAGGGTCGCCCACCACGCGGTCGTCACCGTAGGCAGCTTGGAAATCTTCGACGAACTTCTTGGAAGCCGGGGTGTCCAGGCTCATGAAGTAATTCCAAGCGGCATAGGTGCCGGCAGTCAATTCAGGTCCGATCTGACGAATTTCTTCCTCAGCGATCGAGAACGACATGATCTTGTACTTCTCAGGATCAATTCCTGCGGCCTGGAACTGCTTGAAGAGGGCAACGTTGGAATCACCGTTCAAGGTGTTGATGATAATGCCACCCTCAGGGAAGACTTCCTTGATCTTGGCAATGATTGGAGCGACTTCCGTGTTGCCGAGGGGAATATAATCTTCACCAACAACTTCACCTCCAAGAGCCTTCATTTGCTCTTTGATGATCGTGTTGGCCGTTCTCGGGTAGACGTAGTCAGAACCCACTAGATACACCTTCTTGCCGAGAGACTCGCCGTAGGTGTCCATCAGCCACTGCACAGCCGGCTCAGCCTGCTGGTTCGGGACGGCACCGGTGTAGAAGATATTTTTCGAACACTCCTGACCCTCATATTGAATGGGGTAGAAGAGCATGTGGTTTTCGGCCTCATACACCGGCAACATCGCCTTACGGCTTGCCGAAGTCCAACCACCGAAAACGACGTTGACGCCGTCGGAATCGATCAGCTTCTGGGATTTCTCTGCGAAGGTGGGCCAGTCAGAAGCGCCATCTTCAATGACTGGAACGATCTTGTAGCTCTTGTCTGCGACCTTGACACCACCGGCATCATTAATTTCCTTGATGGCCATCTCCTCAACCTCCTTGAGGGTGGTTTCAGAGATTGCCATTGTTCCACTCAGGGAGTGGAGAATTCCAACCTTGATTTCACCATCAAAGTCTGTGGCCGTTTCGGTTCCGCCACCACAGGCAGACAGTGAAACGCCAAGAACAGTTGCGGCAAATCCTGCGAAGAGTTGTCGTTGGGAAATGGAAACCATTGGGGCTTGTCGAAAATGATGGAAACGCCGCAATGCTGTCGGCTCAGCGAACTTAGGGAGCATGCCTTTGGGGGCATGTAGTCAAAAGCACAGATCAGCTGGGCGGCAGGACTCACTCAAGGCAGAGATCCCGCTTCCAGCGCTTCGAAACCATGATCTGGGATGGATTTCGGTAGTTGACGCCACAGAAAGGCCTCCACCTGCTCAAGCCCCTCACCACTGCGCAGGTTGGTGAAACACCAGGGCCGGCCGCCACGCATCCGCTCGGTGTCGCGCTGCATCACCTCCAGGCTGGCACCCACCATGGCGGCCAGGTCGATCTTGTTGATCACCAGCAGGTCGGAGCGGGTGATGCCAGGTCCACCTTTGCGGGGAATTTTGTCCCCGGCGGCCACATCGATCACATAGATGCAGAGATCCACCAGTTCGGGGCTGAAGCTGGCCGCCAGGTTGTCGCCGCCGCTCTCGACCAGCACCAGATCCAGATCCGGAAACTGCTGCTCGAGCTCCTCAACCGCCGCCCGGTTGATCGAGCAGTCTTCCCGGATGGCGGTGTGGGGGCAGCCGCCGGTTTCCACCCCCCGGATCCGCTCGGGCTCGAGGGCACCGGCGCGGGTGAGGAACTGGGCATCCTCCTGGGTGTAGATGTCGTTGGTGACCACCGCCAGCTCCAGCCGCTGCCGAAGCCGCCGGCAGAGCGCCTCCACCAGGGCTGTTTTGCCGGAGCCCACCGGCCCGGCCACGCCCACACGCAATTTGCTCATTCCAGGGCTCGCCAAGCGTTGAAGGCGTTCTAGGTGGTCGTTACCCGGCCGTGGGTGCTTCCGCGCCAAGCCCGGCAACGGGGCTTCAGCTGCGGAACAGCCTGGAATAGAGCTCCGCATGGCCGAGCTGGGCCATCCCCGCCCCGACGCCGCCGCTCCAGAGCTGGCGCGGATCAACGCCGATCAGCTGGCCGGCCCGGCGAGCCAGGGGAGCGGCCAGGGCGAGCTGGAGGCGCTGGCCCTGGGTGGGCCCGAGCGGAATCAGGCGCACCGCCGCGCTCACCTGGTTCGCCACCCAGCCATAGAGGTAGGCCTCCAGCAACTCCAGCTGGCCCAGCTCAAGCACCAGGCCAGCCCAGGCCCAGGCCGCCGGCCAGGCGAGCACTGGGGCGGGTGAGCTCGGCAGCGGCCAGCCGAGCTCGGCGAGCAATTGCAGCAACGACCGTCCCATCTGGCGCTGCTGGGCCCGCAGCTCGGGCGCCTCACGCAGGGCCAGCAGCCAGCCGTCGAGATCGATGAGTTCCGACTGACTGTCCCCGTCGCGCCAGCGACGCAAGGCCGCCTGCAACGGACCCAGGGCCGCTGCCTCGATCGCGATCGCACCCCGGTCGAGCTCGGCTTCCAGCCAGCCGCGCAGATCGCCAGCGCTTGTGATCTGTTGGGCCTGCACCAGCACCTCCAGACCCTCGGAATAACTGAACGCCCCGACCGGCAAGGCCGGGCTGACCAGCTGCAGCAGCTGCAGGCGCCTGACGCCAGGCTCAGTGGCCATGGGAATGGGAGTGGCTCGCGGCGCTGGCATAGGCGCCGGATTCAGGCTCAAACGGCGCGGTGATCCTCTCGACGTCCAGGCCCCGCTGGCGCAGCAGCTCTTCGAGCACCGAGTCCTGAAGCAGACGCAACTGATCGGTCTGCAGCTCCATCGCCACATGACGGTTGCCCAGGTGATAGGCGGCCTGCAGGAGGGCCAGGGGTTCGGGGCTGCGCACCCGCAGCAGCGGCTCCGGGGCCGCCTCCACGATCACCAGGGCGGAGCCCGTCGCTCCAGCCAGATGCTCGCCGGGCTCCAGGGCGGCGCCGCGGGGCAGCTGCAGGAGAAGATCGCGGCCGCAGGCACTGCGGCGGTGGCCGCGAAGGCTGCTGCGCTGGTCAGCGCTGAGCGGCAGCCGCAACGGCTCGCTGGATGGGGAAAGGGTTGAATCAGAGCAGGAGCTCACCTGGCCCAGCCGTCGCTCCAGCACGATCGGGCTGTCTGCGGACTCACTCACGCTGGGTTCGCTGACAACGGAGCTGCTCCACAGGCTGGGCACCACCTTCGCCAGCGCCCTGGCGGCCAATGGTGTCGGTTGCTACCGGCAAGCGCCGAACTCGCGTTGACGATCGGCCCGATGATCGCCCTCCCCCCGTCCGCCCTGGCCGCCTCCGCAGCCGCCTCAGACGCCAACAGCAACGCCCTGCCCCCCTGGCGCGGCTCGGCGCTGCTGCGCTTCGAGGCCAGCGGGGAAGCGAACAGTCGCACCAGCCATCAGGGCGGCACCACCGCGCCGTTGAAGATTCAGAAGGCCTTTGCCCTCAGCGACGGCCGCTGCGAACTTCCCCTGCTGCACACCGCCGGCGGACTGGTAGGGGGAGATGAGCTGTCGATCCAGGCGGAGCTGGCCGCGGGCAGCCGCGCCCTGATCACCAGCGTGGCGGCCCAGAAGGTCTATGGCTCGATCGGTCGCTCGCGGTTGGCGCCCGAGGGTCGTTGGGCGCGGCAGGAGCTGCGCTTTGCGCTGGAGTCGGGAGCAGATCTGGAGTGGCTGCCCCAGGAACTGGTGGTGTTTGCCGGCGGACTGTTCGAGCAGTCCTGCCGGGTGGAGCTGGCCGCGGGCGCCAGCTGGCTGGGGGCTGAGGTGGTGCGCCTGGGCCGTAGCGCCGATGCTGAAACCCTCGGCAGCGGTTGCTGGCGCTCGTTGCTGGAGGTGCGCCGCGAGGGGCGCTGGAGTGTGGCCGACCGGATCGAGCTGGGGGGCGACAGCCTGATCAGCGGCCATGGCCTCGGCGGCCAACCGGTATTCGGCAGTTTGGTCTGGGCCGCGCCGGCGCCGGTTCCCGAAGCAGTGCTGGAGCTCTGCCGCGCCGATCGAGCCGGGCTCGACGGGGAGATGGTCTGCGGCCGGCTCGACCAGGGCCTGGTGGCCCGCTACCGAGGCCCTTCCAGCCAGGCGGCTCGCTTCTGGTTCACCCGGATCTGGGCCAGGATCCGGGCTGAGCGCGACCTGGCGGCACCGGTTCTGCCCCGGGTCTGGCCGTTCCAGGAAGTTCCATGGCTCGATGGGTCAGATGGGAGTGCAGGCAAGATCGCCGGGCCGGCCTGATGGCGGCTCTGGCCAGCGCCGCATCACCACAAGCCCAAGCGCCACGAGCACGGCCGGGATCAAGCCGATGCAGAGGCGAATCATCAGCACGGCCGTGGGGGGCTGGTCATCGGCGAGGCCGGCTACATAGCCACTCCAGCTGAGCAGGTTGCCGAGCAGAAACACCGACACGGCACTGCCCAGCTTCTGGGTCATCACCATCCAGGCGGTGAACAGCCCGGCCGGGCGCTCCGGATCGGCATCAACCGCATCGGGCAGCAACGACCAGGGCAACAGGTAGGCGGTGGCGGCCGCCAAGCCGAGCAGCAGCACCACCACCACCAACAGCGCGAACCTGAGGCTGTTGCCCCCAGGCGCCAACGGTGCTGCCGCGGCATCGAGCGGCACCAACAGCATGGCCAGCACACCCATGGCAATCCAGAGACCACCGCCCCAGCGCAGGGCCACCAGCCGACCGCGCCGGGCCGCCAACCGGCTCCAAAGCTCCAGCCCCGCCATGGCGCTGAGCTGGAAGGGAATCAGCATCCAGGTGCTCCAGGCCTGGGGCAGATGCATCACCTCGGAGAGATAAATCAACGACACCGGCTGCATCAACTGCAGCGCTCCCCAGAGCAGCAGGTACAACCCCACCACACGCAGGAAGCGGCCATTGCGCCGGATGCGCCCCAGCTGGGCCGTGATCGGCTCGGGTCGCCCCGATGGCCGGCGGCAGACCCGGGCCGCTGGGGCCAAGCCCCAGGCCGAGAGCAAAGTGCCGACCACCGCAACCGCTCCGGCGGCCGCCCCCATCGTCAGGTAACCCGAGGCGCCATAGCCCACCAGCAGGGCGCCGAGCAACAGGCCCACCAGGCTGCTGAGAATCGAGCCGGTGAAGCGGGCCGCGTTGAGGCGGGTGCGCAGCTTGGTGTCTTCGGTGAGCTCGGTGGCAAGGGCGCAATAGGGCAGGTTGACGCCGGTGTAGGCGGCCATGAACACCACCGAACTGAGCACGAACCAACCGAAGCGCAGCAGTTCACCACCCGGCGGGAACCACCACATCAGCGCCATGCTCAACCCGAGCGGCAGCGCACTCCAGATCATCCAGGGAACGCGGGGGCCGAGGCGGGATCGGGTGCGGTCGCTGAGCCAGCCCATCAGCTGATCGTTGATGGCGTCCCAGAGCCGGCCCACCATCAGCACCAGGCCCGCCAGCCAGGGCGGCAGCCCGGCGATCTGGGTATAGAACACAAATAGGTAGAAGCCGATCAGTGCCGCAGCCATCCCGGTGCCGGCATCACCAATGCCGTAGGCGACCACCGTGCGGCGACGCAGGGCCGACGGCAAGGCCAGTAGATCCATCGGCTCGGCCATGGCGGTGCAGCGGCTCAGACTCTGAGCATGTTGGTCTGCACCCGGGGAGCGGAATCGGGATGGGCAGCAGCTGTTGGCGGGCTGGGCCAGGGGAAGCCCCACGAAACCCACCCGCCCGAACCGCGAACAGATCATCCGCAAGCTCAAGCAGGCCTAATGTAGTCGCAGTACGGGAGGAAACCATGGCAAAAGTAGTCGCAAGTCATGTGTCGGTGCGGGATCTCAAGACCCATCTCTCCGCATGGCTGGCCCGTGCCCAGGCCGGCGAAGTGGTGGAGATCACCTCCCATCGCAAGCCGATCGCCCGTATTACCGCCGTGAAGCAAGCGGATGGGGCCTCAACCAACCCGCTGCGGAAAGCCATTGAGGCTGGCCTCGTCAGCTGGAGCGGCCAGAAGCCCGTATTCCCGCCGCCGGTGAAACTGCGCGGCGGCGGCAGGCTGATTAGCGACATCGTGATCGAGGATCGGGGCTGAGCCGGTGATCCTCTTCTGCGACACCGGTGCCCTGATCAAGTTGTTGATTGCGGAGCCTGGATCCGATCAGATGCAACAGGCCTGTTCCGCATCGGAGGCGGTCGCGGTATGCCGGATCACGTGGGTGGAGGCCATGGCCGGGATGGCTCGCAGGCAAAGGGAAGATCCGATCAGTGCCGACGACATTGAACAGGCCCGCCAGCGACTGATTCAGCGTTGGGATCTGTTCAACATCGTCGAAGTCAACCAACAACTGGTAGAAACAGCAGGCCGTTTTGCCGATGGTTTTGCCCTGCGCGGCTACGACAGCGTGCAGCTAGCAGCGGCCCATGAACTGCACGTCAATACCGAACAACCCCTCACCTTCGCCAGTTACGACCGGCGCCTCAACCAGGCCGCCCAACTGCTGCAGCTGGAGGTGTTGACATGAGCAGCGCACCTGCTGTCACAAGCGCTAGTCCATCTGGGCGGGCTCGGTGTCGAAGCGTTCGGCGGCTTTCTAGTCCTCAAAGCCCTCCTGCGTTAGTACTTCCGCCAATACCCGTTGCCCACCAACAGGGTGAGGTCATCGCCGCGCAGAACCCTCATCTCCCCATTGATCCGCACCGCCTTACCCCGTCCCTGGCTGAATGGCGAGCTCCCGGGCCCGCTGACCAGCGCTCACAAGGGCGGCCGACACGTTCTGAACGTTCCTGCTGAACCTGGCTTACCACCTGGCCACTGCCAGAGTGGTTTCGTTCGTTTCCAACCATGCATCTCACTCCCCAGGAGAAGGACAAGCTGCTGATCGTCACGGCCGCCCTGCTGGCGGAACGCCGCCTGTTGCGGGGCCTGCGGCTGAACCACCCCGAAGCGGTGGCCTGGCTGAGCTTCCAGGTGCTGGAGGGGGCGCGGGATGGCAAATCCGTGGCTGAACTGATGAGTGAGGGCACCACCTGGCTGCGCCGTGACCAGGTGATGGAGGGGATTCCCGAGCTGATCGGCGAGGTGCAGATGGAAGCCACCTTCCCTGACGGCACCAAGCTGGTCACCCTGCACGATCCGATCCGTTGAATACCCCCCGATGACCCCCCTGATCCCCGGCGAGCTGTTCACCGAGCCCGGCAGCCACACCCTCAACGAAGGCCGGCCAGTCACCACCCTGGCGGTGGCCAACCGCGGCGACCGGCCTGTGCAGGTGGGCTCCCACTTCCACTTCCATGAGGCCAACAGTGCCCTGCAGTTCGATCGGGAGGCCGCTCGCGGCCAGCGGCTCGACATCCCCGCCGGCACGGCGATCCGCTTTGAACCGGGGGACGAACGGGAGGTGCATCTGGTGCCCCTGGCCGGCCGGCGCCATGTGTACGGCTTCAACGGCCTGGTCAACGGTCCGCTCGACTGATCTGCTCTCTCAACCCTTCTCCCAACAGACCCATGCCCTATCGGATGGATCGGCGGGCCTACGCCGAAACCTATGGCCCCACCACCGGCGACCGGCTGCGGCTGGCTGACACCGAGCTGATCCTGGAGGTGGAGAAGGATTTCACCAGCTACGGCGAGGAGGTGAAGTTCGGCGGCGGCAAGGTGATCCGCGACGGCATGGGCCAGGCGCAGACAACCCGCGCCGGTGGCGCCGTGGACACGGTGATCACGAATGCCCTGATCCTCGATTGGTGGGGGGTGGTCAAGGCCGACATCGGCCTGCGCGACGGCCGCATCTGCGCGATCGGCAAGGCAGGCAATCCCGACATCACCGATGGCGTCACGATCACCATCGGGCCCGGCACCGAGGCGATCGCCGGCGAGGGTCACATCCTGACCGCCGGTGCTCTCGACACCCACATCCACTTCATCTGCCCGCAGCAGATCGAAACCGCTCTGGCTTCCGGGGTCACCACGCTGCTGGGCGGCGGCACCGGCCCGGCCACCGGCAGCAACGCCACCACCTGCACCCCCGGTGCCTTCCACATGGGCCGCATGCTGCAGGCAGCCGAAGGCTTGCCGGTCAACCTGGGCTTCTTCGGCAAGGGCAACGCCAGCACCCCCGAAGCCCTTGAAGAGCAGATTCGAGCCGGCGCCTGCACCCTCAAATTGCATGAAGACTGGGGCACCACCCCCGCCGCCATCGACTGCTGCCTCACGGTGGCTGACAAATTCGATGTGCAGGTCTGCATCCACTCCGACACCCTCAACGAAGCGGGCTTTGTCGAAGACACGATCCGGGCGATCGGTGGTCGCACGATCCACACCTTTCACACCGAGGGAGCCGGCGGCGGCCACGCCCCCGACATCATCCGGGTCTGCGGTGAGGCCAACGTGCTACCCAGCTCCACCAACCCCACTCGCCCCTACACCCGCAACACGCTCGAGGAACACCTCGACATGCTGATGGTGTGCCACCACCTGGATCCATCGATTCCCGAAGACGTGGCCTTCGCCGAATCACGCATCCGCCGTGAAACAATCGCCGCCGAAGACATCCTCCACGACCTGGGCGCCTTCAGCATCATTGCCAGCGATTCCCAGGCCATGGGCCGGGTGGGTGAAGTGATCACCCGCACCTTCCAGACCGCCCACAAGATGAAGGTGCAGCGGGGCCATCTCCCGGAAGATGCCGCCAATCCCCACGGCGCCCGCAACGACAATCAGCGCCTCAAGCGCTATATCGCCAAGGTCACCATCAATCCAGCGATCGTTCACGGCATCGACAGCCAGGTGGGATCGGTGGAAGTGGGCAAACTGGCCGATCTGGTGCTCTGGAAACCGGGATTCTTCGGCGTCAAGCCGGAGCTGGTGATCAAGGGCGGCTCGATCGTCTGGGCCCAGATGGGCGATGCCAACGCCTCGATCCCCACTCCCGGACCCGTGCACGGCCGGCCGATGTTCGCCGCCTACGGGGCGGCACTCGCCCCCAGCTGCCTCACCTTCTTGAGCCAGGCCGCTCTCGACGACGACCTGCCGCGCAAACTCGGCCTGAAGCGGCCCTGCGTGCCGGTGGTGCACTGCCGCGATATCGGCAAGGCAGACATGCGCAACAACAGCGCCCTGCCCAAGGTGGAGGTGGACCCCCAGACCTATGAAGTGTTCGCGGACGGCGAGCTGCTCACCTGCGAGCCAGCCGATGTGCTGCCGATGGCCCAGCGCTATTTCCTGCTCTGAAGCCAGGCAGTGCGGGGCTGTTCGTAGCAACCAGCACGGGCTTCTGTGCCTTAGAAGGAGATAATCAAGAGGCCGCGTGATGCGGTTCAAAAGCAGCAGAAAAACCTGCTTGTTTCCATCCTTTCTGTTTGTTTTCTTACTCGTTTTATGGCTCCCTCATTCGCATCAGCTTCGCCAGGCTCCAGCCTGACCGCCACCCTGATGGCAGCCAAGAAGTCCAAGGGCCTCAGCTTTGCTGACCTGGAATCAGCCCTGGGTCTCGATGAGGTCTGGATTGCTTCGTTGTTCTACGGCCAGGCCGCAGCCTCAGCGGCGGAGGCCGAACAGCTGGCTGGCCTGCTGGATCTGGCACCGGAAATCACCGAAGCCCTGCAGGCCTACCCCACCAAAGGATGTCTGGATCCGGTGCTGCCCACCGATCCCTTGATCTATCGCTTCTACGAGATCATGCAGGTGTATGGCCTGCCGCTGAAAGATGTGATTCAGGAGAAATTCGGCGACGGCATCATGAGCGCCATCGACTTCACCCTCGATGTTGAAAAAGTCGAAGACCCCGGCGGTGCCCGCGTCAAGGTCAGCATGTGTGGCAAGTTCCTGCCATACAAGAAGTGGTAGCCGCCGTCAGGTGAACGGACCCCTGGTTCCTGTCGCCAACAAAAAACCCAGCCTCTGGCTGGGTTTCGGCCACTCAATGAGAGCGGTCACTCACTGAGAGATCGCTCAGCGAGCGCCAAGTTCAGCCGCCAATTCACGCTCCAGGCGTTCGTCATGCTTCAGCGGCAACACATTGCTGATCGGTGAACGGTGCGTACTGTAGAAGAGCATGCCGATGAACACCATGCCACCCACAATATTGCCGAGCGTCACAGGAAGGTAATTCCAGAAGACGATCTGGGCAAAACCTACACCGGAACCCAGCAATGGGCCCGTGGTATGCAGGAACATATTCACCACGATGTGCTCCATACCCAGGGCTTGGAAGGCCGTGATCGGCAGCCAGCAGGCCATGATCTTGCCTGGAACGCTCTTGCTCACCAGCGCCAGGGTGACGCCAAGGCAAACCAACCAGTTGGCGATTATGCCACGCAGAAAGGCGAGAAAAAATCCCAGGAGGCCAAGATTCTGATACTTGACAATGACGTTGGCCTTGTTCAGACCGATGATTTTGTTGGCGACCTCCACCCAGTCACCGGACCCTGTGGCCAGGTCTGCGGTGCCACCACTGGTGAGGCTGATGGCAAACAGAATGCCGACCAGGCCGGTGCCGAGGAAATTACCGATCCACACCCAGATCCAGTTGCGGAAGGTTTTGCTCCAGGTGGTCTTGCCTGCCCAGACCGCCATCGGAAGCAGGGCGAAATTTCCAGTGACCAACTCCATGCCGAACAGCACGATGCTGGCGAAACCGAACGGGAAAATGAACGACCCGATCCATGGAATGCCAGTCTGAACCATGATCGTGAGAGCCAGGCACAGGGCCAGGCCGAGGGCGGATCCGGAATAAAACCCGCGCAACAACAGATTCTTGATGCTGACGCTGGATTTCTTGCCGCCGGCGGCAATCATGCCGTCGACGAGTTCATTCGGTAAGACGTAATCCATAGAAGAGAAGCAAGCCTGGAAAGGGTGTGAATCAGGGTTGTGATTCAGAACATGGAGAAAGCAACTCAGCCGCTGATTCGGTTCATCAGCCTGCTGAATGGATCAAGCCGTTTCCGTGAAGTCTCCGTTTCAGGGGTGTCAGCGCCCAGGGCGCTGAACCAGTTGAGAAAGCGCGACATCGGGTCAGCTGTTCGCTTGGAAGGAGTGGTTGCCATGGAACAATCAATACAAATGACGGAAGGAGGGGGTACGCAGCAACACAGCGGTGCAATGGACCGAAGCGGACCAAAAAACACCAAGCAGTGCGTACCAATCAAGCAGTTGAATCGTGCTGGCCGAAGCAACGACGCAACTCAAGCTCACGGATCAATGCCTGGAAAGACACGGAGTCCGAGCGTTTCACGCGTGGAAGTCAGTGTGCGGGCGTCAGAGGCTGATTGGCCCCATAATAAAGTTGCACCCACAAGACTTGACCTCGTAGAGAGAAAGGAAGCGGCCGGGGCTGTTTCTTTCCTGAAATGATTAAGACAGCAGCGCGTCTTTCTGCCTGTAGCTCGTGTTACCAACCACCCTGATCCCGGCTTAGAAGCCTCCCCATGTGGTCATCTGCTCACGCAGCGGGGGCGCTCAAGGCAGGCAGAGGAGCAAATCCAGCAGGCAAGTGCGCAGCGCTGGGCGCTGCAGCAAGGGGGCGGCACACCAATCAGGCAGGGCCTCGGTGAGGCGATTGCTGGCCAGCACCAACGGCAGCACAACGGGGCGCTCACGCTCAGGAGAATCTTCAAGCAGCGAGCGCACCGCATCGGAATCCGGCGCGCTGTAGGGCGTGGGCAGGCAGGTGGCGCCGCAGAACGGGCCGAGGTGGGCCAGATAGCGCCCGGCCAGGAAGCTCTGAAGCGGGTGATGCAGCAGCAGCGGCAGTGGCCGTGGCCGTCCGCTGGCGGCCACCAGGGCGCTCACCTCCTGGCGCAGGGCCTGCTGCCAGAGGGGCCAGGCCCCGAGGAAAGGCAACCGGATCAGGGGGCCGCTGCTGCGCCAGCGGGCTGCCAGGGCGGGCACATCGCCGCAGACGTGACTGCCTGGCAACAGCAGCAGCGGCAGCAGGCTCAGGGGCTGGCCCCCGGCGGCCTGGCGCAGCGGTTCCGGATCGGGCAAGGCCGCTGCCGTCAGAGCCTGGAGCAGCACCGGCGAGCGGCGCAGGCTTTGCAACTCGGCGCGCAGGACCTCCAGCTCGGGCGGGATCAGCCCACCACTGCGGCCGTGCGCCACCAAGACAAGGGGATTGGCCGGTAAGGCCGCAAGCCGGCGTTGCCGGCGCCGTTGCACGGAAGGCTCCAGACCTGCGGGCGTCAGACCCGAAAGGGCACGCCTGGGCTGGGGCAAGCGGGCCAGCAGATCCAGCGCAGAGGCAGCCAAGCTGGGCTGCAGATCGAGAGCCAGCTGGCGCAACAGGGCGCGCAGCTCAGGCAGCGGCCAGCTGGAGAGTCCGACAGCCACCCCCTCAAGGGCCGCCTGGCGGCAGCGCAACGGCTGCGGACCCAGCAGCCACTCCGCCAGCAACCCAAAGTCGGCCGGATCGCGCTGATGACCAAGCAGGGGCAGCAGCCAGGGCGCCCGGCCGGTCCCCTCAGCGGCCAGGGCCTGGCGCAAGCGGGCCGCCAGGGCGGGATCGCGGTGCTGACCGATCAGTTGCAGCACGGCGGGATCCGGGGAGACGCCCTGCAACCACCCGTCCAGCAGCCGCAGCGCCGCCGCGGGGTCGAGGCGCGGGGCCAGGGCGGCGATCAGGTCGGCATCGAAAGGGAGCGTTCCGGTTTCGATCGCCTGCAACCAGGCCTCCAGGGGCACATCGGCGCTGCGTCGCAACCGCTGCAGCCAGGGCCAGCGCTCCGAAGACTCCGGGCCCGGCAAGGCGGCCGGCAGCAGGCTTGTCTCAGGCGTGCAGGCCACGCCGTCCTCGCAGGTGATGGTGTTCCACGATGGCAGCATCGCCGTCCGGCGGTCTCAGCCGCCGGCTGGCTTCCGCCGGGCACCGAAGCGCTCTACCAGCAGGTCCTCCATCACATCGGGCAGCTCGCTCAGGGGCACGCCCTTGTGGTGAAGCTCGGCCAACCGGGGTTCAGCGCCCATGGCGCCGCCGAGAAAGATCTTCACCGCCTCCACCATTTCGCCGTCTTTGCGGGCCTTCGCACCCATCAGGCCGATCTGGCCCATGTAGGGCTGGCCGCAGGCGTTGGGGCAACCGGTCCAGTGGGTGCGCACCGATTCAGGCAGTTCAACCCGCCGCTCCAGCTCCTCCACCAGGGCCTGGGCGGTGCCTTTGGTGGGGATCAGGGCAAAGCTGCAGTAGGCGCTGCCGGTGCAGCTCACGGCTTCGGCCTGGAGGGCGCCGGGGTCGGGGCGGAAGCGCTGCAGGAGTGGCTCGGCTTCCAGGGCCTGACGGCGAGCCAGCGGAACATGGGGGAGAAGCGCATTCTGGGCCTCGGTGAGCCTGAGTTCGCCGCTGCCGTAGCTGCGGGCCAGGCCGGCCAAGGCCAGCATCGACTCCCCGTCCAGCCGGCCCATCGGCACGTGCAGCCCGAGCCAGCCCAGCCCCTCCTGCGCCTGGGGATTCCAGCCCAGGCCATCGCGGGGGGCCCGATCCACCAGATGCCGGCCGTCATGGGCCTGGATGCGGGCCTCAGCCGGGGCGCCGGCCTGCTCGGCATACACCTCAAGGACCGCAGCCCGATAGGCCTCCAGACCGACGTCGTCGATCAGATACATCAGCCGACTCTTGTTGCGCAGCTTGCGGTTGCCGCACTGCTCGAAATGGCGCAGCACCGCCAGGGCGAAATCGGGCAGCTGGTCGGCCTCCAGCCAGAGCCCGAGGGGGATGGCCAGTTCGTTGCGCTGGGCTGAGAAGAAGCCCCCCACCATCACGGTGAAGCCGAGCCGGCCGTCGTGATGGGCCGGCAGGAAGGCCAGATCGTTGTGGAGCAGAAAGCTGTCGGGAGCGCCGCCGACGGCCACGTTGAATTTGCGCGGCAGGTTGCGCGGGCCATCGGCACAGAACAGGCGCTCCTGGATGGCCTGCACCAGCGGGCGGGTATCGACGATTTCCTCCGGGTCGATCCCCGCCAGGGGGTTGCCGGTGATGTTGCGGGGGTTGTCATGGCCGGACTGACGGCTGGTGAGCCCGAGCCGCTCCATGGCCGCCAACAAGGGCGGCATGTCTTCAAACAGGAGGCCCCGCAGCTGCAGGTTCTGGCGGGTGGTGATGTCAGCGCTGCCGTGCTCGCCGCAGCGATCGATCGCTTCGCCAAGCAGCTCCAGCTGCTCGGCGGTGATCACACCGTTGGGAAGCCGCAAGCGCAGCATGAAGCGTCCGGGTGTGATCGGCCGAAAAAAGATGCCCAACCACTTGAGGCGGATGGTGAGAGTGGCCTCATCGAGGGCCTCCCAGCCGTCGCGGGCCAGCTGGGGCAGACGGGGCAGGAGGTCGAGGCCGCAGAGGTCAGCCTTGGCCTGCTCCACCTTGGTGAGGGTGGATGGCTGCTGGTCTGAAGCCGGAGGGGAAGCGGAAGCCATGGCAATACAAACGGCAGGCCCAACGGGCACATCTGAACAACGGGGGAAAAATGTCGTGACGGCGTGATCGCGGAGCGAAAAACCAAATCGAGCCGGACCTCAGGGCGCCAGCGAATTCAGCACCGGCAGATCCAGCAACGGCGGGTTCAGTAGAGGTGGCACCAGTGGAGGTGAAACCAGTGGAGGTGGAACCGGGAACAGCCGGCGGACGCCAATGAGGGATGCGTCGCCTGGGAAATGATCATCAAGGCCCTGCAGGGCCAGCCCAATCAGCGGAGGGCTGCGACGATCATGCAGGGCAGGGCGGCTAGGCGGTGTCGTGATCGTTACGGATCCCTCGGAGCTGATCGCCGGAGCTCGGGCCTTCTCTCAAGACGTCCTTGCTGCGATCCGTCTTGCCGCGATCCGTCTTGCCGCGATCCGTCTTGCTGCGCACACTCAGCCGGGGATCGATCACCAACCCGAGTTGAATCAGTAGCAACGATCACTGGAGCTGTCAATCACGCTCTTCATGATCGATTCCTGCCCGAGGCCGATCGATGTTCACCGAATTATCTGCCACGCAAGGGATACGACGAATACTTCAACGCTTCGGCCGAGCCCAGGGCCGCCCTCAAGCCCCTGCTCTCCTCCCTGGGCCGGCTGGGCATCGAGGAGATCAACCGCAACCACGTGGCCGCCGGTCTGCTGCTCAAGCGGCTCGGGGCCACGTTCCGACTCAACGGCTCCGGCGAGGATGGTGGCGAGCGCATCCTTCCTTTTGATCCCCTTCCCCGCCTGATCCGCTCGGGCGACTGGCAGCGCCTGGAACGCGGCCTGATCCAGCGGCTCGAAGCGATCGATCACTTCCTGGCCGATGTCTACGGCGACCAGGCCATCCTCAACGACGGGGTCGTTCCCCGCAGCGATGTCGAGAGCTCCCATGGCTGGCGGCCGCAGATGCGGGGCTTCAAGCCACCGCTCGGGCGCTGGTGCCATGTGTCCGGTCTCGACCTGATCCGCGATGGACAGGGCACCTGGCGGGTGCTGGAAGACAACCTGCGCTGCCCATCAGGCGTGGCCTACTTCCTGGAAAACCGGCGGGTGATGAAGCGGATGTTCCCGAGCCTGTTCGCCGGGCCCACCGTCCAGCCGATCGACGACTACCCCTCCCACCTGCTCCAGACCCTGCACGAGCTCGCCCCCTGGACCGACACCCCCAAGGTGGTGCTGCTCACTCCAGGGGTATTCAACAGCGCCTACTTCGAGCACAGCTTCCTGGCCCAGCAGATGGGCATCCAGCTGGTGGAGGGCCGTGATCTGGTCTGTGAGAACAACCGGGTCTGGATGCGCAGCACCGCCGGCCTCGAACTGGTGGATGTGATCTACCGGCGCATCGACGACGATTTCCTCGATCCAGCCGTGTTCCGCTCCGATTCGATGCTGGGGGTCCGCGGGTTGATGGAGGTCTACGCCGCCGGCCGGGTGGCGATCGCCAATGCCCCCGGTACCGGCGTGGCCGACGACAAGCTGATTTATGCCTATGTTCCGGAGATGATCCGCTACTACTTGGCCGAGGAGCCGATCATCGAAAACGTGCCCACCTACATCTGTGCGCGGGCTGAAGACAGGGCCTATGTGCTGGCCCACCTCAAGGATCTGGTGGTCAAATCCGTGGGTGAAGCGGGCGGCTACGGCATGTTGATCGGCCCCCATGCCTCCGCCGAGGAAATCCAGCTCTTTGCCGAGAAGATTCAGGCCGATCCACGTAATTTCATTGCGCAACCCACCCTGGAACTCTCGACGGTACCGTCGCTGAGTGAAGGTGAGCTCTACCCCTGCCACGTGGACCTCCGGCCCTATGTGCTGCGCGGCAAGGGCGCCTGGGTCAGCCCCGGCGGCCTCACCCGCGTTGCCCTGCGGCGCGGATCCCTGGTGGTGAACTCCTCCCAGGGGGGAGGCTGCAAGGACACCTGGATCGTGGCCGAGCAACCATGCTGAGCCGCGTCGCCGATCGCTCTACTGGATCAACCGCTACGTGGAGCGGGCTGAGAACATCTCCCGCTTCGTCGAGGTGAGTGAGGCCATGGCCCTCGACTGCCCCCCCGGCAGCGCCGAGCCCTGGCTGCCCCTGATC
>JABMPN010000060.1 GCA_013203655.1 Cyanobacteria bacterium bin.51 | reverse complement strand
GGCTGCCAAGGACGGAAGGATTTGGGCTTTTGCATGCTCCATTCTCTCGCCCAGATCCATTGCAGTCAAAGGGTTCTGGGCAGATCAGTGGGCGTCTGCGGAGAAGCCCGTCACTGATCTACGCGCAACAGGCTCCTAGCCCAAGCCTTCGTCATTTGATCAATCCCAAAATCTGAATGAATCTGTGTGACCATCCTGTCAGCATTGCATTGATTCACTGTGATTGGGCGCTCGTGACCATCTACCCCAAGACAACACCATGACCATCAACTCCTCCACCATGCAAATGATGCCCACCGCCTCCGCGGCAAGCGAGGATCAAGCTGCCGTTGACGAACGGCTCAAGCAGTCGATTCTCGACAAGCGCCAGGTTGATATAGAGGCGTGGGACCTCCAGATCGAACAATTTCGCAGCAGCCTCAACGGTCTTGCTGGCGATGTTCAGCAGGTGGCCCAAGATCGCCTGGACGAACTGGTACAGGCCCGGGACCAAAGTGTCGAGCAACTCAACCAACTGCGCCAAACTACCCAAGACAATGTGGAAGGTCTGCTGGAGCAGACGAAAACAAGCTTCGAGAAGTTGGCCGATGAGTTCAAGAGCCTTGTCGATCGCGGCAACTGAGGCCGCTGGGCATAGCAAGTACAAAGATACTTTTGAACGTCTCGTTCCACTGCAATCTGGATGGCCGCAGTCAAGAATCAAACGTGTTAAGGATGTATCGATGATGAAATCAGCAGGCCTCTGCTTGATGATTGCGATCACTTCTGCGCTGTTTGGATTCAGTGGATTTGCAGGTGCGGCTGTTGGGCTCACCAAAATCATCTTCGTTGTCTTCCTTGTGTTTGCCATGGCACTCTTTGTTCTTGGCAAGCGCAGGGTGACCTGATTGATTCCAAGAAAACTCCTGTTTTCTTGTTCACAAAGGATGCTGTGACAGTTATTCGCAGAATCCATCCCCACTCTCACTTTCTTAATCATGACTACCCTATTAATGATGGCCCGCAATCTGGTCTCCGGACTCTTCATTCTGTCTTTCAGCGCCTTGATCTTATTTGTCACTCCAGCCCAAAGCAAAGCAGCCGCACCGCACCTGAGCCACTCCAGCTTTTTCTCCGCTCCGCTTCCTGTCGCCACAATCCAAGGACGCGCCAAGGCTGTTGGGAAAGATCTGGAGGGTCAAACCCAGGAATCGCTTGGCGAGATCACAGGCGATCAAGCTGATCGCGCCATCGGCGTTGGGAAGCAACTTGAAGCCAGGCTTCGCCATACGGTTGAAGATGTCAAAGACAGCACCGGACTCGGCTGAGCCCTACCTTTAAGGGTTAAGGGTTAAGGGTTAAGGGTTGGAGGCTTCTTTCTTGCCCATGGCTGGGGCCTCTGTACACGCTGTGGGAACAGGTAGGAGACGGTGCATGCTCACCTCACGCTTGAGCGCATCGGCCAGTACTTGGACCTTGCCTTGGGCGGCGTCGATTTCCAGGTCCAGAGGCCCACGACCGTCAACTGTGATCGTTATCGCATCGCCAGAGATTTGGCAGGAAATGGACGCCACCCGCTGGCTCTTCGCTTTGTCCAGGCACACCGCGATTCGGAGCAGCCCTGAGAGGATGCGGATGATCTGACGATCTGGCTTTGATTGTTTTCTGAAGTGCTTCTGCTTTTTCGTTGGAGCCGTTTTGCAGTGATAGCGCGTTAAGTTGGCAATTAAAGACGTTTCGCGATCGTTAAAGCCACGTGGGATGGTTCGGTTGATGATATCTCGCGAGTTTTTGTGATGTTTTCGGAACGAGATGAACTTTCCGATATCGTGGAGCAGGGCAGAGAACTTCAGCAGATCACGCTCGAATTCAGTGTAGTGATGCAGTGTTCGTGTTTGGTCAAAAAGCTGCAAGGCTAATTTGGCAACATGCGCATTGCTTTGCCAGTCAGATTCATATTTCTGAATCAGTTGGGCTGCTTTGCGATCGCGTAGATTGGTTTGAGCTGGAAAGGAGATGGCTCTCTGGGGATGTTGTTCAAGATAGTCTAAAATCATCCCTTCACGCAGGGAAGCATCGCAAAGTGTGATTTCTTTGGCGCCAACCATGTTGAGAAGCTGAACCAGCAGAATGCCCCCTAAATGGATGGCATCTGCTCGTTTTTCGCTGATTTCATCGAACTTGGAGCGATCATCTGCCTTGCTACCAACTAATTCATTGGTGAGGATCTGTATGGTTTCGAGCTGCACAGTTTCGGCATTAACCGATTGCCAGGGTTCGCCGCCGGCGTTGCGATGGGCGGCTTCACCCAGCGTGCGAATCGAGCCCGAGGTGCCGATCACCTTGGTGAAGCCAATCTCTTGAATCCGGCTGATCGCCTCCCGGGCTACAAATTGGATATGGGCCTCCAGCACATGCCGACCTTCATGGCCAATGGGGCCTTGATTCTCAAACATATCGAGCAGGCGGAGCACACCAAGTTGCAGGCTCTCGCTGAAGAGGATGGCATGGCGATTTCCAATCACGGCTTCGGTGCTGCCGCCACCAATATCAAAGACCAGGGCCGTTTGATCTTCAAGCGCAATCGAGTTGCGCACAGCAAGCAGAATTAAGCGGGCTTCCTCTTTGCCTGAGATGATTCTGGGTGCCAGGCCGGTTCTGCGCACCACCTGGTTGAGAAAAGCCTCACCATTCTGTGCTTCGCGAATGGCACTGGTTGCTGCGGTTATCACCTCATCAACTCCCATGTGTTCGGCCAGCTGCACATAGCGCTCGATAACGTCTAAGCCGTTGTTAAAAGCAAGATCGCTGAGGTTGCCATTCGCAAAGACACCAACCCCCAGTTTGACCATCTCCTTTTCACGCTCAATCACTTGAAAATTCTGCTGCGCGATGGCCTCCACGATGATCATGTGAATGGAGTTTGTGCCGATATCGATGGCGGCGAGTTTCATCGGCTTGCCAAGAGGTTCGTTTTGACCCTCATGATGCCATGGGTTATGGGTTGGTTGGCAGTCACAATGGCTAGAATTGCTGTGGTAAAAAGTTCAACCCTCTTTGTTTGAGCTGTTCGCTTCTCAACAACACCCCAACGGAACCTGAAAGGATGGAGCCAGCTCGCACCACTGTCGTCAAGGCTTTTTCCATTGTCTTCAGCCTTGTTCTGCCCTTCGCGATGTTGCCTGGTGTGGCCCAGAACCAGGAGTGCGCTCAGCGTTCTGAGCAGCTCCTGTTGCAACTCACAGAGGAGGCTTCAAGCTCTATCGAGGCCATGATCGAGCAGCAGCGCCAGACCCTTCTGAAGCAGGGCTGTGACCCCCAGGCAACGGGTTATGACGTGAAGGCCGAGGGCCTGAAACTGGATCAACAACTGGACTTCAAGCCCGAGGGTAAAGGAGGTTTTCGCCTGGACAAACTCATCCGCATTGAGTATTGAAAGGCTTGTGCCGAATTCTTTCATGGTCTCCATCTAGGCTGCCTTGGTTTTTGATGTCTCAATCTCAATCTTCGACATCTCAGCTATGATCAACATCTGCAGCGAGCAGTGTTTCCAGGGCTGGTAGTTGCTCTTTCATGGCGGCATAGCCCCGGCGGATGATCTGCTTGGCCTTGTGAAAGTCAAAGATGGCGAAATCGTTTAAGTGTGGCTCGATCAGCAGATCAGGGCTGTGTGCTTCAAGCCGGCTACGGGTTACTTGCTGCTCCATTACATTAAGCGAGGTTCCGATCACTTCGAAGATGTTCGGGCATGGGTCCTCATTGACGAACCAGCGGCCAACTTTGGCGTGCAGATTCTCCTCGAGGTCTGAGTATCGATCGCTGATATTCTTCAGGAATGATTGCTTGCGGAGCTGCGCTGCTTCACTGCTTTCTGTTCTGGGCTGATCGTCCGTCCCATCGTCGTCGTCCCGATCGCCTGTGCGCTCTGGGCCATTGCGGTTGAGATTCACCGCGATCACCACCTCGACTCCCATGGACCTGGCCACGTCGACTGGCACGGGATTGACAATGCCGCCATCCCCCAGGAACAGATCACCACGGCAGAACGGCGTAAAGATTCCGGGCACGGAGATGCTGGCTCTGACCGCATCGACCATCGAGCCTGAGCGGAGGTGCACTTCCTCTCCCTTGAGGAGATCGGTGGCCACACAGCAGAATGCGATCTCGGATTCTTCGATCTTCATCCCCTGTATTCGGTCTGAGAGCAGGTCGCAGACCTTGTTGCCATCCAGCAGACCACAGGTGGGAAAGACCAGATCGAAATAGGTGAGTATGTCTTTCCAGCTCAGATCCCTGATGAAGTCTTCGAGTTCATCAAGCTCACCGGCGCAATGGATGGCGCCAACGAGTGCCCCGATGCTGGCACCGGAGATGCCATGAATTCTGATCCCAGCCTCCTGAAGCGCCCGCAGCACCCCGATGTGGGCCCAGCCCCTGGCACCGCCGCTTCCCAAGGCCAGGCCAATGCTTTTCATGCAGATTCCACCAACACTGAACAAAGACGACGAGTTGATGGAATCACGCTAGTGGATTCTCAAGGCTGAACCTATGGCTGAACTGTACTGTTTCATCCATGGGTCCACGTTCTGTCTGCTCAGGTTCATGGAATTTCTGCTTGGGAATTGACTACTAGCCAAATCCAAACACTTCAGGTTGTGTTGAAAGGTGACCAATAAGTTGATTCATGGGAGTGAACTGAGGTTTTCAATCTCCCGGTAGGCTGCCCAGAATCGCTCCATTTGCTCCCTTGTGCCGATGCTGACGCGCAGGGAGCCATCAATCAGGGGCTTGCCGGCCATTGAACGCACCAGAATGCCTGACGCGCGCAGCTCGGCCTCCACCGCCTGCGCGGGCCGGCTGGGCCAGATCAGCAGGTAATTACCGCCAGCGGCGTGGTGACGAACGCCCGCATTGTGCAGCTGCTCCAGCAGCCACCTGCGTGAGCGCAACACCTCGGCCACGTAGGTATCGGTGAAGGCCTGGTCCGCTAAAGCGGCACGGGCAGCCGTTACCGCGAAGCTGTTGATGTCATAGGGGCCGGTAACGCGGCCGAGGCGATCCACCAGCGCTTCCGGTCCAATCGCAAAACCGATCCGCAACCCGGCCAGGCCGGCTGTTTTGGCCAAGGAGCGCAGCACCAGCAGGTTGGGTGTCGCGGCGAAGTCGGCGATGGGCAGCGCGCTGTCGCCGGTGAAGGCTTCATAGAGCTCATCCACCACAACCAGCGTGTCCGGTGCGGCGGCAGCCAACTCCAGGATCAACTCGGGAGCGAGGCGGGTGCCGGTGGGGTTGTTGGGATTGCAGAGCAGCAAAAGGCGTGGGCTGGGCTGCATGAGCAGGGCGGTGCGGATCGCCCCCATGGGGAAGGCGAAATCAGTTCCCAGATACGGGATCGCCGTGATCGCCATACCCTGCATTTGGGCGCAGGGGGTATAATAGCCGAAGGTGGGGCTGGTGGTGAGCAGAACGTCGCCCGCAGCTCCGAAGGCATGAAAGAGTGCGTGGATCGCTGCATCGACGCCGTTGAACAGGCCGATGTGGGCAGGAGTGAGGGCCGGCAGCCCCAGGTTGGCCACCACCGCCTCGCGCAGGCCGTTGTATTCGGGATAGATGGCGTAGTGATCGGCAGGGATGGCGCGGATCGCCTCCACCACCTTCGGGCTGGGCCCCACGGTGTTCTCGTTGAAATCGAGCCGCAGCAGGCCGCGGCGGCCTTCCAGCGGGGCGCTGTAGGACTGCAGGCTCTCCACCTCCGGGCGGGCCTGGGGACCGTCGGGCAGGCAAGGGGTCAAGGGTGAGCCGGCAAGAACCATGGGCAGCGTAGAAAGCGGCCTGCGGCGAGGGAATGCTGAAACAGAAGCTGCCCCCAACGTCATGGAGCCCGCCCCACGCCCGCCAGGGCTGATCCAGCGCTACCGGGAAGAACTGCAGGTGCGGCACTACGCCCGCCGCACGGTGAGCACCTACGAACAATGGCTCAGGCGCTTTCTGCGGTTTCACCACCGCCGCCACCCCAGGGAGATGGGCAGCGCCGAGGTGAATGCCTTCCTCAGCCATCTGGCCGTGGAGCGACAGGTGAGCGCCTCCACCCAGAACCAGGCGCTGGCTGCGCTGTTGTTCCTCTACCGCGAACTGCTGGATCGCGATCTGGCGCTGGAGGGGGTGGTGAGGGCCCGCAAGCGCCCACGGCTACCCGTGGTGCTGACGCCGGAGGAGGTGCGCGCCGTGCTGCAAAGACTGGATGGGGTGGAAGCGCTCGTGGCTGGCCTGCTGTACGGCAGCGGGCTGCGGCTCATCGAAGCGCTGCGGCTGCGGGTGCACGATCTTGACTTCAGCCGACACGAGCTGATGGTGCGTGATGGCAAAGGGGGCAAGGATCGCCGCACCTTGCTGCCGGACCGCCTGGGAGCCCAGCTCAGAGGGCACCTTGAGGCGGTCAGACAGGTCCATCGGCAGGATCTGGTCCAGGGGTGGGGCAGGGTGATCTTGCCCCACGCCCTGGGGCGCAAGTATCCCAATGCCGGGGTGGAGTGGGGCTGGCAGTGGGTCTTTCCCCAGCATCAGCGCTGGTGCGACGCCACTACCGGCGGACAGGGGCGACATCATCTCGACCCCAGCCTGATTCAGAAGGCGGTGCGCCGCGCCGTACTGGCATCTGGCCTGACCAAGCCCGCCACTTGCCACACCTTCCGCCACTCCTTCGCCACCCATCTGCTGGAGCGGGGGCAGGACATCCGAACGATTCAGGAACTGCTGGGGCACAGTGATGTCAAGACCACGATGATCTACACCCACGTGCTGAACAGAGGACCGCTGGGAGTGAGCAGCCCTGCAGATCTTCTGTAGCCAATCGAACAGATGGTTAACGGGTCCGCATAAACTGCCGAAGCCTGGAAGGCTCGAACCCAGAAAGCAGTGATGGCATGGCTTCTTAGCCGTAGCGTGGCGTAGGCTAGGTGTTTAATCTGGTTAGAGCACCACCAAGGAGGGGGTTACCGGACCCGCCTATTCAGCGTT
>JABMPN010000059.1 GCA_013203655.1 Cyanobacteria bacterium bin.51 | reverse complement strand
TCCACTCGCTGCTGGCGCCAACCCGAAGAAGTGTGGATCAACAAGCCACCAGAGGAGCCCGATCCGATCCTCGCGCTACACTTAATCGCGGCCGCCTGAGTGGCAGCCAAGGAGTGACACCTTCCCTGAAAGTCACCGCCCCAGCAGCCCCCTCGACCATGTCGCGCCTCGGCCTCACCCTGACCGCCTCAAGCACCGCCCTGCTGGCCCTGACCACGGCCCCCCTGGCCCTGGCCTGTACGGGAGGAGCCCTCACCGCCACCGATGGGGGCGTTGCGGTGGGCCGCACGCTGGAATTCGGCAAACCGCTCGATTCCCAGATCGCCGTATGGCCCGCCGGCAGCTCCTTCACCGGCTCCAGCAGCCGGGGCAAGGGCCTGAGTTATCGCTCCCGCTACGGATTCGTGGGAGCCACCGCAGCCCAATACGCGGACATGATCCTCGATGGGCTCAACGAAAAGGGGCTCAATGTGGGCCTGTTCTATTTCCCCGGCTTCGCCCAATACACCCCTGAAGCCCGGGCGCGCCAGGATCGCACCCTGGCGCCGGCTCAGCTGGGCACCTGGCTGCTGGCCAACTTCGCCACAGTGGAAGAGGTGAAGGCCGGCCTGGGCGGCGTGGACCTGACGGCCCAGGTGATCAGCCTGCTGGGGGCGGTGCCCGATGTGCATTTCAAGGTGCAGGATGCCAACGGCAAGAGCATCGTGATTGAGCCGCGGGATGGCCGTCTGCTGGTGCACGACAACCCCACCCGGGTGCTCACCAACGCGCCCACCTTCCCCTGGCACCTCACCAACCTCACCAACTACCTCACCGTCAGCAGCGCCTACGCGCCCGCTTCCACGATCGGGGCCCCCGGTGCGGGCCAGCTCAAGCTGAGCCCCTTCGGCATCGGTGCCGGCGGCATGGGGCTGCCCGGAGATTTCAGCCCGCCGTCGCGCTTCGTGCGGATGGTGTTCTTCACCCAGAACGCCTCGAAGAGCCCCACCACCACGGCGGCAGTGGGCCAGCTCTTCCACATCCTCAACAACTTCGACATCCCGCTCGGCGTGGCCATGCCGCCGGCCGGCACAGCCGAGGTGACCCCCGACTACACCACCTGGACCAGCGTCTCCAACCTCAGGGATCTCACCTTCAACTGGAAGACCTTCGGCGATCAGCGGGTGCGGACCCTCGATCTGCGCCAGGCCCTCAGCGCCACAGGCGGCCAGTTGAAGCTGCTGCCGATGGGGCCCCAGCAGCCCGATGCGGTGAGCCCCACCCTGGAGGTGCGGCTCAACTGAGCGACTGGTCTCGGTCCTAGGGTCGCGCCCTGTAGGCAAAAAGACTGCGTTGGATCGCCACGAGTACGACGCGATTGTGATCGGCTCCGGCATCGGTGGGCTGGTCACCGCCACCCAGCTGGCGGTCAAGGGCGCCCGCGTGCTGGTGTTGGAGCGCTATCTCATCCCGGGCGGCAGCGGCGGCAGTTTCGAGCGCGAGGGCTACACCTTTGACGTGGGCGCCTCGATGATCTTCGGCTTCGGCGAAAAAGGTCACACCAACCTGCTCACCCGTGCCCTGGCAGCTGTCGGCGAACAGCAGGAGACAATCCCCGACCGCTCCCAGCTCGAATACCACCTGCCCGAAGGCCTCACCGTGGCGGTGGATCGCGATTACGACACGTTCATCGAGCGGCTATCAGCTCTCTTCCCCCATGAGGCCAGCGGCATCCGCCGCTTCTACGACACCTGCTGGAGCGTGTTTCGCTGTCTCGATGCGATGCCGCTGCTGTCGCTTGAAGACCCGGCCTATCTGGCCAAGGTGTTCCTTCAGCATCCCCTGGCCTGCCTGGGCCTGGCCCGTTGGCTGCCGGTCAATGTCGGCACTGTGGCCCGCCGGCACATCAAGGATGCGGCGCTGCTGAAGTTCATCGACATGGAGTGCTTCTGCTGGTCGGTGATGCCGGCGGATCTGACGCCGATGATCAATGCCGGCATGGTTTTCTCCGATCGCCACGCCGGCGGAATCAACTATCCGAAAGGAGGGGTGGGCAGCATCGCCGTCAAGCTGGCCCATGGCCTGGAGCGCCATGGCGGCGAGATCCGCTACAAATCCAGAGTTCGGCGGGTGCTGCTGGAGCAAGGCCAGGCCGTGGGCATCGAGCTTGCCGGGGGAGAAACCATCAGGGCCAAGCGGGTCATCTCCAACGCCACCCGCTGGGACACCTTCGGCTCCCTGATTGAACCGGACCAGATCCCAGCGCGTGAACACAGATGGCGCAAGCGTTACAAGGCATCGCCTGCCTTCCTATCGCTCCATCTGGGGGTGGAAGCCGGGGTGATCCCAGCTGACAGCCACTGCCACCATCTGCTGCTGGAATCGTGGGCCGAGATGGAGGCCGAGCAGGGAACGGTGTTTGTTTCGATTCCCACCCTGCTGGATCCGGATCTGGCGCCAGGCGGCCATCACATCGTCCATGCCTTCACGCCCTCAGCCATGGAGTCCTGGAAGGGCCTGTCCCCAACGGCCTATCAAGAGGCCAAGCAGCTGGCAGCCGATCGGCTGATTTCCAGACTCGAAGCGATCCTTCCCGGCCTTGGAGCGGCCATCAGCGTCAGGGAAGTGGGCACGCCCCGCAGCCATCGCCGCTTTCTGGGCCGCCATCAGGGCAGCTACGGGCCGATTCCCGCCCTTCGCCTGCCAGGTTTGCTGCCGATGCCGTTCAACCGCACCGGAATCCCAAACCTCTACAGCGTCGGAGATTCCTGCTTTCCAGGCCAGGGCTTGAACGCCGTGGCCTTCAGCGGTTTCGCCTGTGGCCACCGCGTCGGCGCCGATCTCGGCCTCAACCCCTGGGCTCTGCCCGAGTGATCCCGCTGTAATAACCACAGAAGCAACAGAGCATTTGTAGAATTGATGCAATTCGCAATAAATTCGATGGCTGCTGTCGCTCCCACCCCCGAAGAGCTGGCCCGCTACCTGGAGCAACAGGGTGCCATCACCAAGCCCTGGCTGCTGCTGCAGCTCAGGCTCAGCAAGTTGAAGGAAGAGAAAGAGCTGACGGGTATGGGCGGCGACGAATACCTGCGTCGCATCCAAGATGCCCATCAAGATCTCATGCGCATCGGTGACTTCTGGAAAGGCCGTGAAGCCGAAACGTTTGGAACCAGGGGTGGATCGGTCCGTCCAGGAGATGGTTGAAGCAGCGACCGCCCCTACTGATTCGCTTCCGCACCGCTACCCCATCGCTCCCCTGATCCGCCTCACGCTGATCACGCTGTATCTGGCCTTGGTGCTACCCCTGCCGCTGCTGGCTCCTGATCCATTACAGCCTTGGTTGCTCGCCGCCCTGCCCCTTGGTCTGGCCTTGGTCCTGGCCCTGCTGAGCGAAGAAGCGCTTCTCGATGGCGATGGCATCCGCGTCAGCCATCCACAATGGTGCCGCTGGTTCTTACGCCGCGGCTGGAAGTTGTCATGGCCTGATATCAGGGCGCTGGTGCCCGTCAGCACCAGTCAGAACGGAACGGTGTATTATGTCATGGCCAAAGACCGGATGTCCTTCCTGCTGCCCCAGAGGGTGGCGCGATTCGAAGACTTCTTGATTCGCTTCGAGGCGGCCACCGGTCTGAAGACCACCACAATTCAACGCCTCACCCCTCCCTGGACCTACTGGACCCTGGCTGCTCTGAGTGGGCTGCTGCTCGGCGGGGAGCTGCTCACCTTCGCCTTGGCACCAGACCGACTGTTCGAGTTGGCGAGAATCGGCTGACTCAACTGGCGTTGGCAACCTGACGCAGCGGAGGGCTGTCCGTCAGTGAATTGTTAGCGTCCGGCAGGGTTTCGAGGCTGAAGCGATAGCCCTGCTGGCGCACCGTTTCAATCCCTCCCCCTTCACCAAGACCGGCCAACTCCAGCTTGCGCCGCAAAGTGAGAACCTGGGTATCCACGGAGCGTGGGCCTCCGCTGAACGGTGGCCAGGCCATGCGCAGAAGTTCCTGGCGGCTGCGAACCATCCCCGGCGGCATCAGCAGTGCGCAGAGCAAGGCAAACTCGCGGGGACTGAGTTCGACGGGCTGGTCACGCAACATCACTTGGCGCAACAGCAGGTGAACCTCCAGGGGGCCAACGCAGACCCTCTCCTGCAGACCACTGCCACTGCGCCGCAGCAGGCTTCGGCAACGGGCCGCCAATTCTTCCAGGCCGAACGGCTTGCGTAGGACGTCGTCGGCACCGGCATCCAGCATCGCTACCACCGGATCCGCACCGGTTCGTGCCGTCAGCACCATCACCGGGCAGCGCAGATGGGCAGCCAGGCTGAGGGCTGAACTCTCCTCGAGCAACTCGGCACTGACCAGCAGATCCGGCATCTGATCCTCACAAAGCTGAAGCGCTTCAGCAGGAGAGGCCACAGCAGCCGCCAGATAACCGTCCTGACGCAGGCGCTGGGCCAGCACGGTACGCAGGGTGGGATGGGGCTCAACTACAAGGATGCGCTTGAGTGCTGAAGCACCCTGACGCCGCTCCAGCCCTGCTGGGCCGGCCACCGACGCACCGTGTTCAGGATTCTGGCTCGGCCTTGGCTCCACACGACATCCATGGGGAACACTCAGGCTACTCGCTTATTAGGCTGGTATCGAACTAACCGGCGCTTCCACTCCCGACCCCTTGCCATGACCGCGCTCCAGAATCCCGAAGCCATCCGCCACTTTCAGTCGCTTTGCGATGCCTGCCAGGGCTTGGTGAGCCGGTATCACAGCCCTTCGGAGCTGCGGCTCTACGCCGATGGCTACCTGCATGCCCTGCGTCGAACCTCCGTCCTTGACGCCCAGTCGCAGCGACGTCTGGAAGAACTGATCGATCGCTGGATTCTCGATCCTTCGTCTTTCATCGGCCCGGAAGGGGGCCTGAACACCCTCTACGAGTCGGGGAGGGCTTATTAGGGCCCTGGACTACCCCGACGAATCAGAGGGAAGCTGAACCGGCTGACTAAGAAGCCAGGGCCACGGCAAATGTTTCGCGCAGCTCACCGGAGTTGTACATCTCAATGAAGATGTCCGATCCACCCATGAACTCGCCATTGAGATAAACCTGCGGAATCGTCGGCCAGTCGGAGAAATCCTTGATGCCCTGGCGGATCTCCGGGTCAGAGAGAACGTCGAAGGTTTCGAACGGCACGCTCAGGGCATTGAGGATCTGAACGACGTTGTTCGAGAAGCCGCATTGCGGCATCAGCTTCGTGCCCTTCATGAAGACAACGACAGTGCTGCTGCCAACCAAAGTCTTGATCCGTTGCTCGACGGCGCTGTCCATGGTGGTCTGGTGTGTGTGGGTGAGTGGTCTGGTGTGTGTGGGTGATCGGTGGATTGGAGGTGTGCTCAGGCTGGAGGAGCCGTCTGCAGAGCCAGGGCATGGATGGCTTCGCTGGCCAGTTCGCTGCGAAGGGCGCCGTAGACCAACTGGTGCTGCTTGATCCGGGAAAGGCCGGTAAAAGCTGATGACACCACCTTCACTTGAAGATGATCTCCACCTCCGGTGAGGTCGTCGACTTCAACCTGGGCGTCCGGAAGGCTGCCACAGATGGCCAACCTGACCTGATCCGGTAGGACCATTGCGAACTCCTGTCTGCTTTGAGCTGGAATCTAGAAGCTCCCCGCCCAATTCTGGCTGGCTGGCGGTTCAGTTGGCTGGGGTCGTCCCAGGGGCTGGCGTACCAGCGGTGTAGGGAGTGGTCGTGAAACCAAGCTCCACCAAAGCCTGGTAAGCCCTGCGACCTTCCTCGCGGGCCGGCGTCATCACCCTGACCACCTCGACAAGCAGGGGGACAGCCACTTCCGGTTCGTTCTGGCGCCGCAGCAGGGCCGCCAGGCGCAGGTTGGATTGGGCCAGGAGCTCCAGGGCTTCGCGACCTTTCTGGTCCATCTCCCTGGGAATCCGCGCGTCGAGGCCACGGAAGGCCCCACTCAAGTCGCGGTAGAGACCCAGCAGGCGCAGGCTGACATCCCTGGCCAGGTCGTAGTCCTTACGGGCGGCGGCGAGGTCACCGCGGCTGACGGCGGCATCCCCCCGGGCCAGCAAGGCATTGATCGAAGCCAGGTTGAAACTGATGCCTGTTCCTTCCAGAACCTTGGGAGGCTCGTTCTGGGCCAGAACCCCCGGGGCGGGGAAGAGGGGAAGGATGGCGGCAGCCAGGGCTAGGCCAAGGGCGGCATGGGGCCGGCGCACGTTGGATCTGCGTACATTCGCGGCGACTCTAAGGGGACAGGAACGGACGCCCCACCGCCTGGCGGGCCTCTTCTTCGGCTGATTGCATCGCCTCGGCCAGATCTTCATTGAGGGCCTTCACCGCTGATCGACCCTGGCCATTGACACGGAGCACGGATCCGAAACACAGGGCCGCACGGCTGCGCCGCTTGGGTCTGACCTGGCCGTAGCCGATACCCACAGGCACAACCTGAACCACCACATCCTGGCTAGCGGCAAGTACCGCCAGCCGGGCCAGACCCTGATGGAGCCGGATCGGCCCATCCTGGCGCCGGATCTGACCTTCAGGAAACACCACCAGCTGCTGGCCTGCCGCCAGCAGATCCACCGCATAGCGCAACGTGGTGGTTCCCGGCTTGCCCTGGTCAACGGGGAAGCAGCCCAGCCGTTGCAGAAACCAGCCCTGGATCCCCTTCATTTCAGTGCGGGTCACCATGAAGCGGCAATCACGTCCACTGACGCGGCGGCCGGCGGCCCTGGGAAGCAGCAAGGCATCCCAGCGAGCCCGGTGGGTGGGGGCGAGCAGCACCGCCCCGTGATGGGGCAGGTGATGGGCTCCGATCACCTCGATGGAGCGGAACTGAAAGGGCAAGGCCAGATCCTGGGTGCAAGCCATGGCCAGGGGAGCCCAGGCGGGGCTGATACCCGAGCAGAGCCGACGCTCACGGCGCAGCAGGGTGCGGTCAGTTGAGGGCGAAGCGACCGGGACCGCCGCTGCATCGAGGACCTCCTCCCGCGGATTCACTGCTGTCTGCCGTTACCTAATGCTTAAAAAGCTAGGGGGCCAAGCCCTGCATCGATCCAGCGCTCGTGCAGTTGCCGCAGCGGTACGAGGTCGATCCATAGGATCGATCCAGTCCTTGATCTTTGCCATGGCCAGCCTTGGCGTGAATATCGATCACATCGCCAATGTGCGCCAGGCCCGTAGGGCTCAGGAACCCGATCCGGTCAGTCTGGCGCTGCTGGCAGAACTGGGTGGAGCGGATGGGATCACCGTGCACCTGCGCGAGGACCGCCGCCACATCCAGCTCAGGGATCTGGAACTGTTGCGCTCCACCGTGCGCAGCCGCCTGAACCTGGAGATGGCCGCCACGGCGGAGATGGAGGCCATCGCCCTGAGCATCCGCCCCGACATGGTCACCCTGGTGCCCGAAAAACGGGAGGAAGTGACCACCGAAGGAGGGCTCGATGTGGCCGCCCAGCTCGCACCACTGGCGGCCCTGGTGCAACGTCTGCAGGCGGCCGCCATCCCGGTGAGCCTGTTCATCGATCCAGAGCCCGCCCAGCTGGATGCCAGCCGGGCCTGCGCAGCCCGTTGGGTGGAGCTACACACCGGTGCCTACGCCGATGCGGCCTGGGCCCAGCAACCCCTGCAACTCGCTCGCCTGCGTGAGGGCACGTCGTTAGCTGGCCAGCTGGGGCTGCGGGTGAATGCCGGGCACGGCCTCACTTACCAGAACGTGGAGTCGATCGCGGCCATCGAGGGAATCGAGGAATTGAACATCGGCCATACGATCGTGGCTCGCGCCCTGGCTGTAGGCCTGCAAGAAGCGGTGAAACAGATGAAGGCGCTGGTCCAGAATCCGCGCCGTGACCCCCTGTTCGGTGGCCTCTGCCCATGAGTGACCCTTCTGCCTGCACCTATTTCTTCGTGGCCGCCAGCGCCGCCTTCCTCACGGTCGAGGAACCGCTGGAGGAAGTGCTGCGCGAGCGGGTCCGTCACTACGCGGAACTCAACAAACCGATCGACTTCTGGCTGATCCGCTCGCCTGCCTTCCTGGCCGCCAGCGAACTTCAGGCCCTGGCGAGCACCGTGCCAAACCCCAGCGCAGCGGTGGTCTCGACCGATCCCAAATTCATCGACTTCCTGAAATTGCGCCTTGAATTCGTGGCCAAAGGCAGTTTTAAGGCTCCCAGCGCATCCATACCCGATCCCCTGGCCACCTCGGCCTAGGCGGCCTGCTGCTGCTTCTCCACCATCCAGCCGGCCAGAACCCTTTGTTGGCAGGCATCCAGAGCCTGATCGCTCAGGAGGCGTTCGCGAAGGCGCTCAAGATCTTCGGGGTGGAGTTCACCATTGGGCTGCCAATGGAGATTGGTGGCGATCAAAGTGTTGACTTGCTGACGCATCTCCCATCCATTGTGGCAGATCCCCGGGTGGCCCGAGACCTCAGATCCCCTGGAATTCCTGAAGAGATTCATGAAATCCGTTGTCTCTGCCGTCGCTTGCGTTCTGAACAAGCTCCTCAGAACAAGCCCAGAAAGCGGCGACGGCCCTCAGGTGCTGACTCCTTCTTCTGGTCCCGGCCATCCTGCTGATGGCGGGGGCGTTGATCACCGATCGTCAACAGCGCTTCCTTGTTTTTCCACCAGACCCAGTCACGGATCGGCGGGGTGGCGAGCAGGTCGGCACGGCTCAGGCGCAGGCCAAGCTTGGCGGAAGCCTCGAGCAGAACCTCCACCATGGCCTCGCCGTCGGCACAGGTGGCCAGGGCTTCATTGGTGCGTTTCGCCCCATTCAGCGCCTTGACCAGCAACTGGACCTTCTGGGAGACGGACAGGGAAGCAGGATCCATCGGCCCGCAACGGGGAGAGGGAAAACGTACCAGCGCCGAACCGAAGCTGAGGCGCTCTGGGCAGACAGAAGGGCGATCGAAGGGCCAGAATGGATTGGCGCGACACCAGCTAACGCGCATTTTTGATGGCGTCCCCAACGCAAAAGTTTCATCACTGGGTGATCGGGGATGTGCATGGATGTGCCCGCTCGCTGCAAGCTCTGATCGCCAGGCTCCCGATCCAGGATCGGATTGTGCTCTGTGGTGATCTGATCAATCGCGGCCCCGAGATCGAACGGTCGATGCAGCTGGGCTGGAGTCTGGTCTGCAGCGGCAGGGCCGTCTGGTTGCGTGGCAACCATGAGCAGCGGTTGCTCTGCGCCCTGGAGCGGGGGGGAGGTCTGGCCAATTCCGAGCTGGCCGGATCCGACACCTTCCGCCAACTCGGAAGCCGGCAGTGTGCGCTCTGGATCAGCCGGCTGGCCGGCTTGCCCCGTGCCCACTGGGGTGACGGCTGGGTGGCGACCCACGCGGGCTTCGATCCACTCACCTGGGCGCCTGACCTGGGCATTCGCTCCCGCTTCTGGGAGGCCTACGACGGCAGATACGGAACGGTGATCATCGGCCATACGCCCCAACCGGAGGTGAAACGGCTCGACAACGCCATCGTCATGGTCGACACCGGTGCCTGTTACGGCGGACGGCTCACGGCCTATTGCCCGGAAACCGGCGCCAGCTTGAGCGTGCCCGGCAGCGAACAATCCGAGCGCAACGAACTGGCCGCTTTCGATCCCAACGCAGACCGGCGTGGGCGGCTACTCGCCTCAGGCCGTTGCTGACGGTCTTCCGCAGCAACCGGGCCGAATTCCTTGCCAGCGTGCTGGCCCAGCAGCTCCTCCTCGATCCGCCTGACCCCTGGGAGACGGTGCAGGTGGTGGTCAACACCTGGCCCACCAGTCGCTGGCTGGGCGAACAGTTGGCCGTCGAACTGGGCGGCATCGCCGCCAACCTGCGTTTTCCCTTTCCCGGCAGCCACCTCCGCCAGATCGTCAACCATCTGCTCGACGAAGATCCCGGCAGGGCCGATCCCTGGCGTGCCACCAACCTGGTCTGGCCCCTGCTGGAGCTGTTGCCCGAACTGGTGGCGAGCGACAGCGCCGCTCTGCTGGCCCGCTGGCTGGAAGGGCGATCGGACCGGCAGGCCCTCGACGGGCCGCTCTGGCAGCTGGGCAGGGCGATCGCCGACTCCTTCGACGACCTCAGTCTCTATCGCCCAGACCTCGTATCGGCCTGGCTGCAGGGCCATGATCATGGCGATCGCGGCCAGGCCCTGCCGCCCCTGCAGGGCTGGCAGCCCCTGCTCTTCCGTCGGCTCCATGACCGCCTCGGGGTGAAGCCATTTGGGCTGCGCGTGATTGAGGCCATCGAACGGCTGGGCCAAGGCACCGCCCAGACCGACGGGTTGGTCGGCCCCCTGCGCCTGTTCGGCCTCAGCAGCAGCGCCCCGCTTCAGGTTCAACTGCTGCAGGCCCTCGCCGGCACCCTGCCGGTGGATCTCTACCTGCTCACTCCCTGCCGCGACCTGTGGCAACGCTGTCGCAACCGCCGCCGCGAACTGAGTGATGCGATCGCCTTGGCTGAGCCCTTCGCGCTCGACTGGGTGGAACAGGCCCCCGGCCTGGAGGCCCGCTTCGGCCGGCTTGGTGGCGAGTTCCAACAGCTCCTTGAGGGAACCGGCGAAGCCCAGCTGGGCAGCTCCAGCGAGCGCGATCTGTTTTTTCTGCCGGCGACGGCAGCGAGCGAGCAGGCCCGCCGTCCCGATCTGCTGGAGCAACTCCAGGAGCAGATGGTCGACACGGAGCCACACCGGGTTCTGGAGCGGGCGCCAGGCGATCAGTCGCTCGAGTTCCATCCCTGCCCAGGTCGGCTGCGCCAGGTGCAGATCGTGCGCGACAGGCTGCTGCAACTGATGGCTGCTGACGCCAGCCTCGAACCACGCCACATCCTGGTGATGACGCCGGATGTGGATCGACTGGCCCCGTTGCTCGCCGCCATTTTCGGCGACGCCGAAGCCACCGGCGTGCTGCTGCCCTGGCGGCTGACCGACCGCAGCCAACAAAGTGAGGCCGGCATCGCCGCAGCCCTGCTGCAACTGCTGAAGCTCGGAGGTGAACGCCTGACCGCCTCGGCCTTCCAGGCTCTGCTGGAGAGCGCCCCGCTGCAGGAGCACTTCCAGCTCAATGCCGCCGAAGCCGCTGAGCTCAATGGGGTTCTGCAGGCCTGTGGCTTCCGCTGGGGGCTGGCTGCCGACCAGCGCGGTGGCGACGCCTGCCACAGCCTGGCCTGGGCGATCGACAGGCTCCTGCTTGGCCTGGTGCTGCCCGATCGGCCCGGTGTGGCAGCCGGGGGCTGCGCGCCCCATCCGCTGGGCGGTGCGATCGATCGGTTCGGGCGCTGGATCCATCTGCTCACCAGCCTGCAGCAGGTGCTCACCGAGCTGGGCACGGCCCGCAGCAGCGGCGCCTGGGCGGAGCGATTGCCCCTCCTGCTCAGCCGTCTGTTTGGCGATGGCGGCGAGCGAGGCTGGGAGCTGCAGCTGATCCGTGAAGCGATCGCTGAGTGGAAGTCGTGCGCCGGCAGCTGCACGCTGCAGCTCACCGCCCCGGTGGTGGCGGCCGTGCTGGAAGAACGGCTCTCCGCCGACAGCGGCCGCTTCGGCCACCGCAGCGGAGCCCTGACGGTGAGTGCTCTAGAGCCGATGCGCGCCATCCCCTACCGGGTGATCGCCCTGATCGGCCTCGATGCCGGCAGCTTCCCGCGCCAACGGCAGCGCCCCGGCTTTCACCTGATGGAGAAGCAGCGGCGGCTGGGTGATCCCAGCTCGGCCGATCAAGACCGTTATGTGTTGATGGAGGCCCTGCTCTCGGCGCGGGAGAACCTGCTGTTGTTCTGGAACTGCCGCGATGAACACAGTGGAGAGCAGCTGCCGCCAGCGGCGCCGGTTCGCCAATGGCTAGAGCTGCTGCGTAGCGAACTCGGCGAGGAAGCAGCGGCTGATCTGGTGATCGCCCACCGGGCCAATCCCCTCGATCGCCAGAATTTCCTGCCCAGCCAGGGACGCGATCCAGCCAGCTGTGATCGGCGTCTGCTCCGGGCACTCGAATGGCTGGAGCAGCCCGAGGGGCGCCGGGCTGGAAGCGGGTCGGGGCTGAGTCCGGGTGCCCCACTTGCCTTGCGCGGCGGCCAGATCGAGGCGCTGCCGAACCGGCCTCTCCCCGCAGCCGAGACGTACCAGGCCCTGCGCGAGTGGCTGCTGGCTCCCCAGGGGGAATGGCTCAAGCAGCTCGGCCTGCGGCCCCGGGAATGGGTGGAGCCGATCGAGGATCTGGAGGATCTAGAACTCAGCGAGCGGCAGCGGGTCCATCTGTTGCGGCAGGCCTTGGCCGAAGCCGGTTCGCCCATGCCAGCCGCTCCGCCGGATTGGAGCGAGCTCACCGCCGGGCGCGGCCTACTACCGCCCCACTCCGGCGCCGAACTGGAGCGGCGAGTCCTCGATCAGCGCTGGACCTCCCTGGGGGAACTGCTCGCCAGCTTTGGAGAAGCCCGACTTGAAACCCACCATTGGCCTGGCCAGAGCAACGATCGGGATGACGCCATGGAAGCAACCGTGCGCTGGCACGGCCAGGCTTTGGTTCTGCTTCAGACCAAACAGGCGCGTGCCAGCCACAGGCTGGAGCTGGCTCTGCAGTGGCTGCTGGCCATTGCCGCTGGCGCCCCTGGAGCGGAGGCCGTGCTCATCGCCCGCGATCAGAACACCTTCAAGGTGCAGGAGCGGTTGCGGGCCCCGAGCACTCTTGACGCCGGCGCACACCTCCAGCAATGGCTGGAGTGGCAGCGGCAGCACAGACCGTGTTGCTGGCCGGTGCCGCCCAGCAGCGGCTGGGCCTACGCCGCCGCGGAATGGAAGAAAGCCGGCAGCGGAGCCGCCAAGGCACGCGCGGAATGGGAGGGCAGCGATTTCGGCGGCCGCGCCGAGCGGGAGGAGGAGGCCATGGCCCTCTGTTTTGGCGCCACCACCCCCTTTGAGGAGCTGCTGGAGGGAAGGTTCGGTCCCTTCACAGACCTGGCCCTAGCCCTGCATGCTGCCCAGCTCGAGCTGGGGAGCATGCCATGACAACCGAAGTGGCCCAGGCCAGCAATGATCGGAGCCACCAGGATCCAGCCTCGGACTTCGAGCCCAACCAGCTGCCCCTAGGGGCCGGTGTCGTGCTGTTGGAGGCCAGCGCCGGCACCGGCAAGACCTTCACCCTGGCCCACCTGGTGCTACGGCTGGTGGCGGAGCGTGGTTTGCCCCTGCGCGAACTGCTGGTGGTCACCTTCACCGAGGTGGCCGCCGCCGAGCTCAAGGACAGGATCGGACGGCGCCTGGAGCAGGCCCTGCAGGGTCTCGAGCCAAGTGAGGCGAGCGGGCGCCCCAGCTGCGATGGGGTACTCCGCGAATGGCTCGAGCAATGGGCTGGGGCGGACCCGGGATCTGAGCAGGCGATCAAGCGGCTGCGGGCCCGCCTGCTGCTCGCCCTAGAAGACCTCGATGCCGCCGACATCACCACCATCCATGGCTTCTGCCACCGCACCCTGCGCCGCCACGCCCTGGAGGCCGGTCTGGGACCGGAGCTGGAGCTCGAATCCGATGCGAACCGACTGATCGAGCAGACCTGTCATGACTACTGGCAGCAACAGATTCTGCCGCTGCCGGCCCAATGGCTGGAGGGTCTCAAGCGCCAGGGCCTGGGCCTGAGCCAGCTGCGGCAGCGGCTCAGCACACTGGAGGACAATCGAGCCCTGGCTCTGCCCGCCCTGCCGCCGGGCTTCGTGGCCGATCAGCCGTTGGGCGATCAGCTCACGGCCTACTGGAGCGGGCTGTGGTCAAGGTTCTGCGAACAGTGGCAGGAACGGGGCGATCGCCTCTACGCCGCCCTGAAAGAGGCCCCCGTCCACTGGAAGTCGCTGGGAGCCCGAAGCGACAAGACCTACCCGGCCAAACCCAGGAACGATCGTCACCAAGCGGTATCGGCCTGGCTGAACGCCCAGGGGATCGCTGGGAGCCATGCACAGGACGGGGGCTCCTATGCCGCGCTGGTTGCAGGCGACAACCCCCTCAAGACCTATTTCCACCCGGGGCCATTCACCAAGGCGGCGACCCCCTGGGAAGGCCCTGAGGTGTCGCTGCCGGAGCGACCACTGATGGAGGCGGTGGCGGCCCTGGTGGACGGACCTGCCGAGGCCGCCCAGCTGCACTTCGCCCACTGGGCCATGCGCGAACTGCGTCAGCGGCGCCAGCGAAACGGCCGGATGGGGTTCGGGGATCTGCTTACCGCCCTCGATCCCGGCCCCGAAGGCCAGGAGCACGGCGAACTGATCGCAGCGATCGGGCGGCGCTACCAGGTGGGGCTGATCGACGAATTCCAGGACACCGATCCACTCCAGTGGCGCATCCTGCGCCAAGCCTTCAGCTGCCCTGACCGTCACCTGCTGGTGATGGTGGGGGATCCGAAACAGGCGATCTACGGCTTCCGCGGCGGCGATCTGGGCACGTACCAGGCCGTGCGCCACTCCACCGAGAGGGTGGTCGCCCTGCGCCAGAACTTCCGATCTTCATCGGCTTTGGTAGGGGCTCTTAACCTGCTGATGGAACCGGGTCTGGTGCGCTCCGGACTGAGCATGCCAACGGTGGTGGCCCAACGCAGCGGTGGAATCCAGCTGACCCTGCCCCAAGGCGACTCCCCCCTGCAACTGCTCTGGCTGGGGGAGGGATCGCGCGGCGAGTTGGAGCGGGGCCTGCCCGAGCAGGTCGGGGCACTGGTGCTGACGTTGCTGCAACGGGGCATCGAGGTGCGCGAGGGCGACCAGCGGCGGGACCTGCTGCCGGAAGACATCTGCCTGCTGGTGAGCCGCCACGCCCAGGCCGAAGCGCTACGCCAGGCCCTTGAGCTACGGGGCATCGCCAGCCGGCTGGTGAGCAAGGCCGATCTGTTCCAGAGCGAAGGAGCAGCGGTGTTGCAGCGGTTGCTTGATGTCCTCGCCGAACCGGGCAGCGAACGGCGGCGGCGCTTGCTGGCCGCCTCGCCCCTGCTGGGCTGGAGCGCTGAAACGATCGCCCAGGCACCGGCCAGGGTCTGGGCGTCGCTGGCCGAGCGACTGGCCCGGTTGAGCACCATCGCCACCAACCGCGGCCTGCTGGCCGCCCTCGGGGAACTGATCAGTCCCGAGGTCATGGCCGGAATCGTGCTCAGCGGCAGGCTCCTGGCCGACCTGCAGCAGGGCGCCGAGCTGGTCCAGGAGCGCATGCACCAGGAGCGCCTGAGCGCCGCCGCCGCCGCCGACTGGCTGCGACGGCGGCGGCACCATCCCCCCCTGAGCCCACCGCAGAACCACCAGCCCAATAGCGCGGCGGTCCAGTCGGCCGTAGCCGTGGTGACCATGCACCGCAGCAAGGGCCTGGAGTTTCCGGTGGTGATCTGTCCATACCTCTGGCAGGCCCCGACCAGCGGCAGCCGCCGCAGCAGCAACAACGCCTGGCCCCATCGCAATCCCCACTGGGGCCCAGGGCTCGCCGCCCAGACTGCCGCCGATCAGGCCAGGGGTGAGGAAGCCGAACGGCTGGCCTACGTGGCCGCCACCCGGGCCATGGAGCTGCTGATCCTTTGCTACGGACCCGCCAAGGACCAGGAGGCCAACCCGCTGGAGCCCTGGCTGTTTGATCAGCGCGCTCAGGGGAACACTGATCGGCTCACCCCCCAACCGCTCTGCGCACTCCATGGGCACCCTGCTCTGCAGCTGATCAAGGCAGAAAACGAGGCGCACCAGGGAAAGAGCTGGCAGCCTCCGGCCCAGATCGGCAGTCCCGCCACTGGCCCGATTCCCGAGCGTCCCCTCGTCAGCGGCTGGGGTCGCAGCAGCTATTCCAGCTGGACCCACGGGGCCTCCTCGGCCCAAGGGGACGCCACTGGCCTCGCCCCCCCCAACCTGGAGGAGGGCCGTGACACCGATGCGATCACCAGCGCAGAGAGCCCGACAGGGGAGGAATCGGCCCCAGCCGATGGCTGGTCTGCACTGGGGCCCCTCGCCTTCTTCCCGCGCGGAGCCTCGGCCGGCGATTGCCTGCACCGCATTCTTGAGCGGGTGGATCACCAGCTCCCTGCCGCCGATCCGGGAAACAGCCAGCAGGTGGAGCTTGAGCTCCAGCGGGCCGGTATCGGGGCTGAGCACCACGAAGCGGTTCTGAGCTTTCTCGATCAGCTGCGCCTCACGCCGATGGGCGGCGCCCTCGGCGGTTTCCAGCTCTCCCAGCTGCCGGTGGGCCGGCGGATCAATGAAATGAACTTCGACCTCCCCCTGGCCAGGGGGCCAGGCCAACTGGTCCGGGCCGCCGGCCTGGCCCGAGTGTTCCGGGATCACCCCAGCAGCGGCGGCGAGGGCTATGCCGATCAACTGGCGAACCTGGAGGTCGCCAGCCGCGGCTTCCTCACCGGATCGATGGATCTGATCTTCACCGCCCCCGATCCCGGTGGCCAGGAACGCTGGTGGGTGGCCGACTGGAAAAGCAACTGGCTCGGCGTGCGCGATGGGGCCGGACAACCCCTGGCCTGCGGGCCGCAGCACTACGGCCAGGCCGCCATGGAGGGGCTGATGGTCGCCAACCACTACCTGCTGCAAGGCCATCTCTACTTGGTGGCCCTGGATCGCTACCTGCGCTGGCGACAGCCTGGCTACCAGGCCGAGCGACACCTCGGCGGCACTGTCTACGTCTTCCTGCGGGGGGTGCCCGGCCCCCAGGCCACGATGGCGGCTCAGTCCATCCCTGGCATGCTGGTTGAAACGGTTGATCTGGCCAGGCTCGCAGCTCTCGACACCCTGCTGTGCGAAGGGCAGCCATGACCAGCTCGACCCGTTCTTCAGCCTCATCACCCCAGTCCCGTCCCTGGCTGGGACCGTTGGCAGACGCCTTGGCCGAGGCGCTGCCCCGGCTCTACGGCGTCCAGCCCGATCCCCTTGTGCGCGAGCTGATCGTCGCCCTGACAGGCGCCCTGGAACGGGGGGAGCTGGAGCTGTCTCTGCAGGGACCGCCGCCGGAGGGGGTGACAGCCGCCGCCTGGCCCCAGGGCCACTGCGAGGCCCTGGAGCGATCCGGACTGGCCAAGGAAGGCAACGCCACGACCGGAGCGCTGCCGCCGCTGCTGCGCACCGGCCAGGGGGTGGGCTGGCGCCTGTGGCAACGGCAGCTGCAGACCCTGCTGGCCCAGCTGGAGCAACGGGCCCAGGCCGGGCTGGCGGAACCGATTGCGGACGACACGCAACAGGAAGCCGTGGAGGCAGCCGTCCGCCGCGGTGGACTGGATCAGCAGCAGCGACAAGCGGTGCAGGGGCTGCTGAAGCATCGCTTCGTACTGCTTGGAGGCGGTCCTGGCACGGGCAAAACCGCCACGGTGGTGCAGATGCTGGCCGCAGTCCTCAGCCTCAGGCCCCAGCTGCGCGTCCATTTGTCTGCCCCAACAGGAAAAGCGGCGGCACGGCTCAAGCAGGCGATCGACAGCCGCTCTGCCGGTTTGCCTGAGATGTTGGCCGGCCAGCTGGCTGGCCTGCCCTGCACCACCTTGCATCGCCTGCTGGAGAGCCAGGGGGAACGCTTCGGCCGCCACCGCCAGCACCCCTTGGCCATGGATCTGGTGGTGGTGGATGAGGTTTCGATGCTGGATCTGACCCTGGCCACCGCCCTGCTCGAAGCTCTGCCGGAGCAAGCCCAGCTGCTGCTGGTGGGAGATCCAGACCAGCTCCGGCCGGTCGGACCGGGGGCAGTCCTCTGCGCCCTAGATCAGCCAGAGCAACGCCTTGGGCTTGGCGAGGCCGCCATCACACTCACCACCACCTACCGCAATCAAGGTGCGATCGCCGCCGTTTCCAGTCGGTTGCGCCAAGGGAATCGCCAGGCCGTGCTCGATCAACTCGAACAGCTGGACGCCAACGACAACATCTCCTGGCTGCGCTGCTCACCCCCCAGACTGCCGGCTGAGCTCAAGCAGCGCATGCGAGCGCAGCGGGAGAAGCTGGGCCAACGTGCCAGGGCTTTCCGCCCTGGCAGCCCAGGCAGCGCTGCTGCAGGAGCGGCCCTGCTTCTGCAGTTGGAGGCCTTCGTGGTGCTCTCGCCCGTGAGGCGAGGGCCCTGGGGTACAGAAGAACTCAATCGACTGCTGCTCGAAGACCAGGCCGGGCGAGGTGCCGCCTCCTGGCCAATCGGCACGCCGGTTCTTTGCACCCGCAACCAGCCCGGCGAGGATCTGGCCAATGGCGATGTCGGCGTGGTCGTGGCAACGGCCAGAGGCCGGGCGGTGCTGTTCCCAGGGCTGGGCGACAACAGCGAAGCAGGCCTGCTGCTGGTTCACCCGGCCCTGTTGGAGGGGGCGGAAGCCGCCTTCGCTCTGACAATCCACAAGGCCCAGGGCAGCGAATATGCCGCGGTGGGTCTTGTCGTACCCCGCTCAGAGGCCGGTGAATGGCGTGGGCTCTACACCGGATTGACCCGGGCCAGGCAGCAGGTTGTGCTGATCACCCCCCAGGATTCAGGCTGGCTGCCTGATCTCCTGGTTTAGGGGGCAGAGGCGGAAGGAATCAGCGGAAAAACAGCAACTCCTGGTAGGTGGGCAGGGGCCAGACGGAATCGTCGACCAACGTCTCCAAGCTGTCTACGGAAGTCCGGAGGGTGTCCATGATGGGCAGAAGGGTGTTGGCGCAATAATCCATGTGGGCTTGAACCTCGCCATGGGGAGCAGAACCGATCGCGTTCTCCAGGGCCGTGCAGGCCTGGATCAGCTCCTGGTTAAGGCCAGAAATCTTGCCGGCCAGGGCCTTGTCTGGGGAGAGGCCCAAGGTTTCCTGATGATTCAGGGAACTGGCCAGATCACCGAGATAGGTCATCACGGCTGGATAGATCTGGGTGCGAGCCATCTGCAGGGCAACTTTGGCTTCCACTTCGATCGCCAGAACGTACTGCTCGGCATAAACCTCAAAACGGCTTTCGAGCTCCACAGGGCTCAGCACCCCTTCACTGGCGAACAACTCACGCACATCAGCACGTTGCAGCACGGAAAGAGCTTCAGCAGTGTTGTGAAGGTTTTCCAACCCTCTCTCCTCAACGGCCATGTGGTGCCACTCCTTGGAATAACCATCGCCGCCGAACACAACAGAACCATGCTTCTCCATGATTCCCTTAAGAACGGAGATTGAAGCGATTTCCAGGGATTCGCCTGCGGCCACCTTGGCCTCCACTTCATTAGAAATGAAACGGAGCGAATCAGCCAGAATTGTGTTCATCGCCACCAGCGGGCCAGCCACTGACTGGTTGGAGCCGACGGCGCGGAATTCGAAGCGGTTGCCGGTGAAGGCAAAGGGCGAGGTACGGTTGCGATCGCCGGGATCTTTGGGGAATTCAGGCAGGGTATCGACACCAAGTTGCATCAGGCCGGCGGAAACCGAACTGGTGACTTCTCCGTTGAGAATCTGCTTATAGACCCCTTCAAGCTGGCTGCCGAGATAGACCGAGATGATCGCTGGCGGCGCCTCGTTAGCGCCGAGGCGGTGGTCATTGCCAGCCGTGGCGACAACAGCTCGCAGCAGCGGGCCATAAAGATGCACGCCCCGAATCACAGCACCGCAGAACAACAGAAACTGCAGGTTTTTCTCAGGGGTGTCGCCTGGGTCGAGCAGGTTGCCCTGGGTGGCATTGCCCACGGACCAGTTGACGTGCTTACCGGAGCCGTTGATGCCCTCAAACGGCTTCTCATGCAACAGGCAGTTCATGCCGTGCTTGCGGGCTGTGTTCTTCAGCAGCGTCATGGTGAGCTGCTGGTGGTCAGTGGCCACGTTGGCGGCCTCAAAGAATGGAGCCAACTCAAACTGGCCGGGAGCCACCTCGTTGTGGCGTGTCTTGGCGGGGATCCCAAGGGTGTACATCTGGCGCTCGACGTCCTGCATGAACACCTGCACCCGCTGGGGGATGGCGCCGAAGTAGTGATCGTCGAACTGCTGCCCCTTGGCCGACGGAGAGCCGAACAGCGTGCGGCCGGCCAGAAGGAGATCGGGACGCAGTGATACAAAAGCGCTGTCGACCAGGAAATATTCCTGCTCAGCGCCGCAGCTTGAATTGACCGGGGCCACGTCTTGGTAACCGATCAATTTGAGCAGGCGTTGGGCCTCGCGATTCATCGCCGCGTTGGAGCGCAGCAATGGAGTTTTCTTGTCGAGAGCTTCTCCTGTCCAGGAGATGAACACCGTGGGGATGCAAAAGGTGACCCCGTTAGGGGTTTCCATCAAAAAGGCAGGACTGGTGATGTCCCAGGCGGTGTATCCGCGGGCCTCAAAAGTGGAGCGAATACCGCCGTTGGGGAAGGAGGAACCATCGGGCTCACCCTGCACCAAGACTTTGCCGGTGAACTCGGTAATGGTGGAACCGTCACCTTGAACCGAAATGAAGCCGTCGTGCTTCTCAGCGGTGCAGTTGGTAAGCGGGTAAAAAACGTGGGCGTAATAAAGGGCGCCGCGGCTGGTTGCCCACTCCTTCATGGCCTGGGCGACCACATTGGCAACCGTAACGTCGAGCTTGCCGCCCTCCTTGATTGTTTTCTGTACCGACTTGAAGACTTCTTTCGGCAACGCCGCCTTCATCTTGGCCAGATCGAAGACGTCGTGGGCCCAGAGATCCTGGAGAGGGGCATTGGGGGCCGTTGTCGCCTCCGGACGATCCTGAATCGTCTGAAAAGCGGAGAGACGCTGCGCGCTGGGCATGGGTCAACAAAGTGATCTGTGCGGCATCCTTGGCGCCAGGGAGCCGGCGGGATGAAGCCGTTGTTACCAATCAGATCGCAGGCGACCAGGCGGGGAGGTGAGTCTGGCCCCAAGGACTGCCAAAGCAGGGCAAGCACGGAGGTTCTACGGCGCTGATGGGACAGACTGAACGGGTTGCTCGACGCACCCCGATGATCCGTTACTACCTCCTGCTTCCGGATCCAAAGGGTGGCGAAGCCACGCTCGGCCGCATGCTCGACGACCGCTCCGAGGCCTGCTTTGACATTGCGGCCACCCCACCGGGCTGGCAGACATGCAGCAACCAGATCCAGAGACGGCTGCATTCGCACGACAAAATCGCCGAAATCAGCCTGGCGCGTGCCCAGGCCTGGCTTCCTTCGGCCTTTGCCTGAGTCAAACCAGTCCAACGCAGTCACCTCCAGACCTGCTCCGGCCATGCTCAGCTCAGGTCCGAGTCAGCAGCAATGAGTCAACAGCTTCCAGTCAGCAGGCCCGATTGCGTGGATTCAGAAAGACCATCCGGATTCGGGAAGGCCACCTGCATTCGGGAGCCCGGAACCTTGAAACCCGAGGCAGACCTTAAAGTGTGGGAACCCTCAAAGTCATGCTCTTTTGCAGGGTTCAGCGCAACTTGCTTGCAATAAGTGATACAATTTCAGTTCACCCTTTGATGAAGGGCAAGGCAGTCTTGCATCAGGTCGAATCGGCCAGAGATTGGGATCACTGCCGGCCTGTGTTGAAGGATCTCCCAGGCCTAAGCCTCGTCAATTTTTTCCGTGACCCAGCAGCCTTCCGCGTGCGAGAGCTTCGCGTGCTCTTCAGACGCCACCAGCAACCCGCAGCCCGACATCACCATTTCTGATTCGTCTGCATCCATTTCAACCACTCCCTCGGAGTCCAGCCCAGCACCAATGTCCGAAACTCCAGATGGTCCTGGGGCCATTGAATCTGGCCAAGGCGAAGTTGAGATCGAAAACGGCTTCTCCTGTTTCGGCCTCAGCGAGCAACTCGTCAAGGCTGTTGTTCTCTGCGGCTACACCAATCCGTCGCCAATTCAGAAGGCGGCCATTCCTGAGCTGATGCTCGGCCGTGATCTGGTCGGCCAGGCCCAGACGGGAACCGGCAAGACAGCCGCATTCGCCCTGCCCCTGCTCTCACGGCTCGATCCCAACCAGCGCACCCCCCAGGTCCTGGTACTCACCCCTACCCGGGAACTGGCCCTGCAGGTTGCCGAAGCCTTCAACACCTACGCCAGCCAACTGCCCCAGGTGCGCATTCTGCCGATCTACGGCGGCGCCGATTTCCGTGATCAGATCGTCAGGCTGAAGCGTGGCGTTCAGGTGGTGGTGGGTACACCAGGTCGGGTCATGGATCACATGCGGCAGGGAACTCTCGACCTCTCCGGACTTCGCAGCCTGGTGCTAGATGAAGCCGATGAAATGCTGCGGATGGGCTTCATCGACGACGTTGAATGGGTGCTTGAACAACTCCCTGAACAGCGTCAAGTGGTGCTGTTCTCCGCCACGATGCCATCGGAGATCCGCCGGCTCTCCCGTAAATATCTCAAGGATCCAGCCGAAGTCACCATCCGCCAGAAAGGGGCGGAATCGAGCACGATTCGGCAGCGCCATCTGGTTGTCAATGGATCCCAGAAACTCGAAGCTCTGACCCGGGTTCTTGAGGCTGAGAGCAGCGAAGGGGTGATTATCTTTGCTCGCACCAAGGCCATCACCCTGGCTGTCTCCGAAGCCCTTGAACAGCATGGCTACGACGTGGCTGTCCTCAATGGAGACGTGCCCCAGAACCAGCGTGAGCGCACCGTTGAGAGGTTGCGCAGCGGCCAGGTGAACGTGCTAGTGGCCACCGACGTGGCTGCCCGCGGCTTGGATGTCGAGCGCATCACCCTGGTGATCAACTACGACATTCCTTTCGATAGTGAGGCCTACGTCCACCGGATCGGTCGCACCGGCCGTGCCGGACGCAGCGGTGACGCCATCCTGTTTCTGACGCCAAGGGAAAGGCGTTTTCTCTCCGGTTTGGAGCGCACGGTGGGCAAACCAATCGACTTGATGGAGGTGCCCACCAATGCCGACATCAACCAAAACCGGCTCGACAGACTGCGTCAGCAGCTCACGGCCCTGGTTCAACAGCCGCGAGCCGCTGAACAGGAATTGGCCCTGCTCAGCGAAATCCTGCAGCGGGTGGGTCGCGAGATCGAAGCCACGCCGGATCAACTGGCCCTCGCTGCCCTGCAACTGGCGGTCGGCACCAAGCCTCTTCTGGTCCACGGCAACGAAGACTGGCAACGTTCCAGCGGTCAACGTGAAAGGGAACGCTCCCGTGACGGCGATGATCGCCGTGGCGACCGTCGTCGCCCCGAGCGGCAAGGCCGTGAGGAGGGAGGCCACACTCCCGACGCCAACATGGAACGTTTTCGCATCGAGGTGGGCTGGCGTGATCGGGTCAAGCCGGGCAACATTGTGGGAGCCATTGCCAACGAGTCCGGGCTCACCGGACGCAGCATCGGCCGAATCCAGATCTTTGACACCCACAGCACCATCGATCTGCCCCAGGGAATGCCTGAGGATGTCTTTGATGCCCTGCGGCGCCTTCGGGTGATGAACAAGGAACTGGAAATCAGTCGCCTCACGCGCTGAACCTCGTAGACCCCCTGACCGACGCATGACTTCGCCAGCGGCTGTGAGCCAATCCCCTTTGAAGTTGATTTCTCGCAGCTGTTGGTGGCTCCAGCGCAGTGCTGCCTTGGCAGCCGTTGCGGGGCTGGCTTTTTCAGGACTGGTTCCTGATCAGGCCCGGGCCCAATCCGACGACATGGTCGTGACCAGGCTCTGCCTGGCCGGATTCAGTGCGGCTTTCCAGGCCGCCAGGCAGGTGGCACCGCCCGGCATGAACACCTACGCCTGTTCCTGCTTCGTGGACCAGATCAACCAAGGCTCTGACCTGGCCTCAGCGCAATCCACCTGCCGGGAGCGGGCGATCGCGCGCTATCGCATGTGATCCCAGGGAATTGTTGATCGCCGAGGCGGGTTCTGCAGCCAAAGTGTGTTGTCGCCAGGTTTCAGGCGCATGACCCAGTCAGGCCATCGTTGCAGAGGGATGACGCCTCCTCGACACTGATCGCTTCAAGTGTGGCGATCAAGGTGGGCTGAATGTCAGGACTTTCTGACATGATCAACGTGTAGAGGAGGTCGAGTCGATCGGCCAGCGCCAATTCGCCACTTTCACTCCAGGCCAGGCTCCAGGGAACGGGGGCGGGCATTGGATCAGCTATCAGAGTTAGGGTTTGCTAACAATGACTGAGATTTTCAGTCCTGGAGCACCTATCCAGATTTTTTTCAAGTTCTGTTCGGACAAGTCCCCCCTCGCGACAGGCTGACGCGAAGGTTCCAACAGACCAGCAAGCAAAAGCCAGAGATTCCACTCTCTGTCAGGAAGCGTTCCAGACCGCACAAGCCTCAGACAGCGCCTTCGAGGAGATCGAGCAGCTCGTGATCCTGTTCGCGGCTGATGGCCAGGCGGCGCAAGTGATCGGGTGGCTGGAGCAGCAAAGCTTCACCCTCGTGATGCTCGGGCAGGGCCGCTCTGAGGGAGCGCCTGCGAAGTTTGGCTGTCCAACGCTGGGAGCGGTTGTAAGAGCGAGAGCGTGTCATGGCGATGGCCTCAATCGCGGATGATTCTTTCTAGCTGGAATGGCCATGATAAACAGCTCAGTTCAAACACAAGCCAACGCGCCGGGTTGAATGGCTTTCATCAGCCGAACGCCCAAAGAGATCCATGGCCCCATCGCCACCATCTCCAGCCCTCCAGCGCCTGCTGGCCACGCTGCGTCCCCATCGACGCCTGGTCTGGTTGGCGGCGCTCTGTTCGGTGCTCAACAAACTCTTCGACCTGGCCCCACCGGTGCTGATCGGCCTGGCGGTTGATGTGGTGGCCAGGCAACAGAACTCCTGGCTGGCCGGGATTGGTATCGGTGGTGTTCCCTCCCAGCTCGCCCTGCTCGGGGTGCTCTCGTTCCTGATCTGGAGCGCTGAATCCCTGTTCGAATACCTCTACGGGCTGCTCTGGCGCAACCTCGCCCAGACCGTGCAACACGAGCTGCGCCTGGAGGCCTACGACCATCTCCAGCGCCTCGAGATGGCCTTCTTCGAAGCCGGCAGCAGCGGCCGACTGCTGGCCATCCTCAACGACGACATCAACCAGCTGGAGCGGTTTCTCGACCACGGCGCCAACGAACTGCTGCAGCTGGTCACCACCGTGCTGGCGGTAGGCACGGCGATGGCGGTGCTCTCCCCCGGCGTGGCCGGGGTCGCCTTTCTGCCGATCCCGGTGATTCTCTGGGGGTCTGTGGTCTTTCAGAAACGGCTGGCCCCCCGCTACCGGGACGTGCGCGAGAAAGCCAGTGATCTCAACAGCAGCCTGGTCAACAATCTGGGGGGGATGCTGACGATCAAGAGCTATGCCGCAGAGGCCTGGGAACTCGGTCGGATCGGCTCCTTGAGCGACGCCTACCGGCGCAGCAACCGCCGCGCCATCCAGCTCTCAGCCGGCTTCATTCCCCTGATCCGTTTCGCGATTCTGTTCGCCTTCGTGGCGATTCTGGTGATCGGCGGTCTGCAGGCCTGGCGGGGAACGATTGCCATCGGCAGCTACAGCTTTCTGGTGTTCATCACCCAGCGGCTGCTCTGGCCGCTCACCACCCTGGGCCGCACCCTCGACGACTACCAGCGGGCGATGGCCTCCAGCGACCGGGTGCTCGACCTGCTCGCCACCCCGATGGCGATCCCAAGCGGTGATCGTCCCTTGCCGCTGCAGGAGGTCAGAGGAAGCCTGGAATTCCGCCAGGTCAGCTTCGGCTACGGCGGCCGCGAAGGGTTGATCGAGAACTTCAACCTGACCATTCCAGCTGGCCATACCGTCGGCATCGTCGGGGCGACCGGCTCGGGCAAGAGCACCTTGGTGAAGCTGCTGCTGCGGCTCTACGAGGTGGACCGAGGCGAGATCCTGCTGGATGGATTGCCGATCCGTGATCTCAGGCTTGACGACCTGCGGCGGGCGATCGGACTGGTCAGCCAGGAAGTCTTCCTGTTCCACGGCAGCGTGGCCGAGAACATCGCCTACGGCAGCTTCACGGCAACCCCGACGGCGATGGCCCGTGCCGCCCAGCTGGCTGAAGCCAGCGGCTTCATCGAGGCGCTGCCCGAGGGCTACGACACCGTGGTGGGCGAGCGTGGCCAACGCCTCTCGGGTGGCCAGCGGCAGCGCATCGCCCTGGCCAGGGCCATCTTGAAGAACTCCCCCGTGTTGATCCTCGATGAGGCCACCGCGGCGGTCGACAACGAAACCGAGGCGGCGATCCAACGCTCCCTGGAGCTGATCACCGCCGAACGCACCACCCTGGTGATCGCCCACCGGCTGAGCACCGTGCGCCACGCCGATCGCATCGTGGTGCTGGAAGAAGGCCGGATCGTCGAGAGCGGCCAGCATGAGGAACTGCTGCACCGTGGAGGCGTCTACGCCAGCCTCTGGCGGGTTCAGGCGGGATTACGGACCGACGAAGCCCTCAGCATCTGAAACAGCCGTAAGCCCCCATCCCCCTTGCGCCCGCAGGCGTATGGAGACCTTTCAACGCTCTTGTCAGGAATGTTGCAGCATGGAGTTGAACTGACTGCTGTCCCCAGGCCGCTGCGGCCACGCCCATGGCGCTCAACTCCGGCTCGTCTCATCTGTTGCCCGCTCCACAGGGTGAGCTGTTCGAACTGCCTCTGCGACGCCTTCAACCGACCCAGTTCTGCCTTGGCTTGGCGGAGGTGAGAGCCCGCGCGAACGATTTCCGGCTTGAGTCGATCGAAAGCCGGCGCCGCTATCTCAAAAGCCGGCCCGTGCCGGTGGCGGTGAGCAGTGCCGGAGAGCACTGGATGATCGATCGACACCACCGGCTCAGGGCCTTGCTTGATGTCGATCCCGCTGGGACGGTGTTTTGTGCGGTGGTTCTGGAGCTCAAGGGAGCAAGCCGGCTGCATTGCCTCGAAGAGCTCAATCGCCGGGGCTGGCTCTATCTGCAGGATGGCCAGGGGAATGGTCCCTATGCCCCTGAGCAACTCCCCCGGAGCCTCGAAGCAATGCAGGACGACCCTTACCGCAGCTTGGTCTGGAAGCTGAAGCAGGAGGGCCTGATCAGGGCCCAGCCCGCCGTGCCATTCCACGAATTTCACTGGGGCGCCTGGTTGAGGCAGCAAGCCCTGCCGTCCTTCAGCTCCAGCGAGCTGGATCCCGCCCTGGCCCAGGCCCGCCTAATGGTCCGCAGCCGGGCAGGCTCGGGGATCCCTTGACGCCGATGCCCAAGCAAATGCCTGGGTGGCGTGGGAATTGAAATACAGTTTGTGTTCACCACTTCCTAACCCCACGCTCAGGGGGTGGCGAACACAACGCTTCAACGCCCCTCGGGCATCGTCAGCCTTGCCATCCCAATCCAAACGTCCCAAGCCGAGCCGTCCCTGGCCCGTGCTGTTCGCCATGGTGATTGGCCTCAGCGGAGGCTTGTTTTTGGCGGCTCCCCTGTCTGGCCTGCTCGCCGGCGACGAAGTCAGTGGGACCAGACCGCTCAGCAATCCATTTGGCCGCTGGGTCGATACCGATCAAGACCTGCTCGTGCTTGGCTCAGATGTGAGCGGAGCCAACACCGATGTGATGCTGACCCTTCGGGTCGGCGAGGGCCGCACCACGATCACCCAGGTGCCGCGCGACACCTACATCAATTCCCAGCGGTTTGGCCCCCTCAAGGCCAACGCCCTCTACGCCTACGGCGGCACCGAGGCGGTCAAACAGGAGCTTTCCGATCGTCTGGGCCGGCCGATCGGTCACTACCTGATCATCAAGTTGGGAGCCATCCGCCGCATGGGAGACGTGCTTGGCGGCGTTGAAGTCGATGTCCCCAAACGGATGTATTACGTCGACAACAGCCAGGGCCTTTACATCGATCTCCAACCCGGACGGCAAACGCTCAAGGGTCGGGATCTGGAGGGTTTTCTGCGCTGGCGCCACGATGAAAACGGCGACATCGGCCGTATCGATCGCCAGAAACTTGTGCTGGCTGCGCTGTTCTCCAAAATCATCCGTCCGGAGAATCTGGTCCGACTTCCCAGCCTGCTCGCGGCCGCCGGTGATGATGTCAAAACCGATCTCGGCCCGATGCAGATCGGCGGCCTGATCACCGCGATGGCCACCACCACCCTGACCACCGAACGCATCGGCGGCCGGCCCTTCGATCGAGACGGAATCAGCTACTGGGAAGCTGACTGGCCCGCCGTGACTGCTGGCAGTGGCTCCCAGGGCGAAGGATCAGGCGAAGGCCGGTATCGCCTCTTGTTCTGACGCTCAGGCGGCGGCCAGATCAGCAGCCAGCTGCTCGGCAAGCGCCGGAGCCGTTCCGAATGGTCCACTGAAGCCCGCAAAACTCCACAACCCCGGTGCCGCCGCCACCGGACCGACCAGGGGCCGGCCATCGGCACAGAAGGCCACCGGCACCTGGCGATAGTCACCATCAAGGCGAGCAAGGGCGGGATCCAGCCGCGCAAGGCCCTGGCGCAGTCGCTGCTCCATCTGCGCGGGATCGGGAGGCTCAAGACCTGCAGGGCCAGCGGGCACCAGCGTGATCTGCCCCAGCAAAGCCCCGCTCCCCCAGGGCGCCAGGCCAGCATCAACAATCCAGGCCTCCTGCGTCAGCGCGGCGGATCTGGCCTCCAGGGCCGGCCGGCGCCAGGCACGCGGTTGCACGACCCTTCCGCTGCGCACCTGCTCGAGCCAGGGATTGCCATCGGCGAGATCCGTGACGATCAGTGCACCGGCCCAGCTGTGACGCAGGTTGGGCGTGAGAGCTGGCCACAGACTCCGGCAGAACGCTCCTGCGGCCAGAACAACCCGGCTGGACTCGAGGCTGGCGGATGGCGAGGGGTCGAGCCCAGCCAATCGCAGGATCCAGCCCCCTCCTGGACGTGGCTGCAGGTTCAGCACCCGGGCGTCGAGCTGGTTCACCCCGGCGGCGGCAAGAACCCCTGGCAGGGCAGCCGCGAAGCGCGCGCTGTCCACCTGCCCCACCGGCAGCGGGGCGCTGAGCAAGGCAAGGGCTGCAGGTGGCAGTTGGTCGAGCCATCCGCCCCAGCTGTGCAGCACCAGCCCCCTGGGGGCGAAGCCCATCGGGCCATGACACGCCTCCAGATGCCGCCAGTGGCGGCGAGCGCCGAAGCCGAGCATGGCCCCATAGCTCAGCGACGTGGCCGAGCCAGGACAAGCTGCCGGCTCGTCGGCTGGTGCCACCAGGGTGACGGCCAGACCGCGGCGGATCAGGGCCAGGGCAACCAGCACACCGGCCAGGCCGCCGCCCACCACAACCACCGCATCGCGGGGCCGCTCAGGCGCCGTTCCCATCGCTCAGATCTGCAGGGTGAAGGAGGTGATCACGCTGTGGAACAGGTCGCTCACTTTCGGCCAACGGGCTTCGTTGGTGCTGGCCGCCAGGGTGTAAAGGCGGCCGCGGTCGACAACGACAGTGGCCAGTTCGTGGCGATCCCGATCGGCGAGATGAACGGCGTACTCCAGGTCGTAGAAGGTGTGGCCGCCATCCTCCCGCTCGATCGCCTCAACCAATTCGGCCTGGCGGCCACTGCCTTCTGGGGCGATCACAATCCGGCCAAGCTTCTCGCCCACCGCCACGGCACTGCCGAGATTCTCGAGGCTGTTGGTGTCATTCACATCGGAGATCACCAGGCTGAGGGTCTCGTCGCTGTTGATCAGATCGTGGAAGACCACCTGGGGACCGTCGCTGACGGCCACCCGATTCCAGCCGGTGGGATAGAGAAAGGCGTAGCGGCCATCGGGGCTCTGAAAGGTGTTCAGGCCCGCCCCCGACGCACTGCAGCCGCTCAGACCGGCCCCGATCAACAGGGCACCGAGAACCCAGCTGAACAGGCGGGTGAGGAACGACGACGGCAACGACAAGGGCAGCACGGGGGAAGGGGACGGAGCCATCAGCTGACGACCGGTGCGAGGGAGGTGCCAGAGCACCGCGATCATTCTGAACCGTGCCAGGACGCCGGCCCCTAGATTCCGGCCAGTTGCGGCGGTTCTCTGAGCGGCTTCACCCGCCCACTGGCCCGATTGATCGACCAGTTCGAGCGATTGCCGGGGATTGGGCCCCGCACGGCCCAACGCCTGGCCCTGCACCTGCTCAGGCAGCCCGAAGAGCAGATCCATGCCTTCGCCGACGCCCTGCTGGCGGCCCGCAGCCAGGTGGGCCAGTGCAAACGCTGCTTTCACCTCTCGGCTGAGCCCCTGTGCGAGATCTGCCTGAATGAGACTCGCCGCAACGGCCAGCTCTGCGTGGTGGCCGATTCGCGCGACCTGCTTGCCCTGGAGCGCACCCGGGAATTCAAAGGCTCGTATCACGTGCTCGGCGGTCTGATCTCGCCGATGGATGGGGTCGGACCAGATCTGCTCCATGTCCAGTCGCTGGTGCAGCGGGTGGACAGCGAGGAAATCAGCGAGGTGATTCTGGCGCTGACTCCGAGCGTGGAGGGCGACACCACCAGCCTCTATCTGGCGCGGCTGCTGCGGCCGTTCTCGCCGGTGAGCCGGATCGCCTACGGCCTGCCGGTGGGCAGCGAACTGGAATACGCCGATGAGGTCACCCTGGCGCGGGCCCTGGAAGGGCGCCGCAGGATGGATTAGCGATGACAGCTGAAGGAATGGAGCAAGCAGCGGCAGTGGAAGGGGAAGGGGAAGGGGAAGGGGAAGCCAAAGTGAAATCGAGAATGGATTCGGGCGACAGACCACACGGAGGAGGATCACGCCACAGGGCGATCGCCCCGGCCGAGCGGCTGCCGGAATGGCTGAGGCGACCGATCGGCACGGCCTCCGACCTCGAAGCGGTTCAGGAGGTGGTGAAACAGCAGCGCCTGCACACGATCTGCGAGGAGGGCCGCTGCCCGAACCGGGGCGAGTGCTACGCGGCCGGCACCGCCACCTTCCTGCTGGGCGGACCGATCTGCACCCGCAGCTGCGCCTTCTGCCAGGTGGAGAAGGGCCAGGCGCCGGCGGCCTTCGATGCCGAAGAGGCCGAGCGGGTGGCCGAAGCGGTGGAGACCCTCGGCCTGCGCTACGTGGTGCTAACCGCCGTCGCCCGCGATGACCTCGCCGACCACGGCGCCGCCCTGTTCACCGGAACGATGGCGGCGATCCGGCGCCGCAACCCCCTGGTGGCGATCGAGGTGCTCACCCCTGATTTCTGGGGCGGCCAGCGCAGCGAGGCCGAGAGCGTGGCGGCCCAGCGACAACGGCTGCAGGCCGTCCTGGCGGCGGAGCCGGTCTGCTTCAACCACAACCTCGAAACGGTGCAACGCCTGCAGGGGGAGGTGCGCCGCGGCGCCACCTACGCCCGGTCGCTGGGATTGCTTTCCGCCTGCCGCCAGCTGGCCCCCGCCATCCCGACCAAATCGGGGCTGATGCTGGGCCTGGGGGAAACGCTTGAGGAGGTGATTGGCGCCCTGGTGGATCTTCGGGGCGTGGGGTGCGAGCGGGTCACGATCGGGCAATACCTGCGGCCATCCCTGGACCACCTGCCGGTGCAGCAGTACTGGCGGCCTGAGGAATTCGAGCAGCTCGGAGAAGCCGCCCGGCGGCTGGGTTTCTCCCAGGTGCGCAGCGGACCGCTGGTGCGCAGCAGCTACCACGCCGGGGACAACTGAGGCCCCGAACCTGGCGGGCCATCAGCAGAAAGAGCCGGGGCCGATCCGTCGCCAACCGTTCAGCCAGCTCCTGTTCATGCAATTCGAAAGCTTCTCCACCTTCAACATCGCCATCGTGGTGCTGGCGGTCGGTCGCTGGCTCAACCAGCGGGTGGCGATTCTTCGCGATTACAACATCCCCGAACCCGTCACCAGCGGGCTGCTGGTCTGCCTGCTGCTGGCGGGCGTCCACAGCCTCACGGGGATCGAAGTGGGCTTCAACCTCGCCACCCGTGATTTTCTGCTGCTCTACTTCTTTGCCGCCATCGGGCTGAACGCCGACATCAAGACCCTGGTGTCGGGCGGCCGGCCCCTGCTCGTGCTGGTGGCGGTCACGGTGGGCTACATGGTGCTCCAGAACCTGACCGGGGTCGGAGTCGCCAGCCTGCTGGGTCTCAACCCGCTGATCGGCCTGCTGGGGGGCTCCGTGTCGCTGCTCGGAGGACACGGCACGGCGATTGCCTGGGCGCCGCGTTTCGCCACCGACCACGGCGTCAGCAATGCCCTGGAAATCGGCATCGCCTGTGCCACCTTCGGGCTGGTGCTCGCCTCCTTGATGGGGGGGCCGATCGCCCGCCTGCTGATCCGCCGGCACAGGCTGCAGCCCAGGCGCAGCAGCGCTGAGGTCCAGCAGGGATCACGCCCGGAGCCAGCCGAATCCATCGGTTATTTCAGCCTGCTGCGCACCCTGTTCTGGCTGAACGTGAGCCTGGCCCTGGGAGAGGGGCTCCATGAAGCCCTGAAGGCCGCCGGCCGCAACCTTCCCCTGTTCGTCTGCTGCCTATTTGCCGCCATCCTGCTCACCAACACGGTTCCGCGCCTGGGCTGGTTTCAATGGCCAGCGGGCAGCCGCTCGCTGGCCATCATCTCGGAGATTTCCCTCGGCATCTTTCTGACGATGTCGCTGATGAGCCTGCAGCTCTGGACGATCGCCGAGCTCGCCGGACCGATCCTCACCCTTCTGGCGGCGCAGTTCGTGGTGGCCTTTCTGTTCGCCATCGTCGTGATCTTCCGGGTGATGGGCCGTGACTACGAAGCGGCCGTGATCTGCTCGGGCTTCGGCGGAATCTCGCTCGGCGCCACTCCCACGGCGATGGCCAACATGGCGGCGGTCGCCCATGCCTACGGCCCGGCCCATCGGGCCTTCATCATCGTGCCGCTGGTTTCCGGGTTCTTCGTGGATATCAGCAATGCCCTGGTGATTCAACGTTTCCTCCACTGGTTGGGCTGAGCTGTGGCCTCTGCCGGGTAGCCTGGCAGCCGAACGCCACCAGGGCCAGAGGAGCAACCCATGACGATCAAGATCGGCATCAATGGCTTCGGCCGTATCGGCAGGTTGGTGTTTCGTCGGGCTTTTGAAATCCAGGGAATCGAGGTCGTTGGCATCAACGATCTGATCGATGTTGATTACATTGCTTATATGCTTCGCTACGACTCCACCCACGGTCGCTTCAACGGAGAGGTGGCTGTCTCTGGCGGCAATCTGATCGTCAACGGCCAGACCATCCGGGTCACCGCCGAGCGTGATCCCAGCCAGCTCCGCTGGGATGCCGTGGGCGCCCAGATCGTGCTGGAGGCCACCGGCTTCTTCCTCACCGAGGCCACCGCCGGGGCCCACCTCGCTGCCGGAGCCGAGAAGGTGGTGCTTTCGGCCCCGTCCAAAGACGACACCCCGATGTTCGTGATGGGGGTGAACCACACGAGCTATGCCGGCCAGGCCATCGTTTCGAACGCCTCCTGCACCACCAACTGCCTGGCCCCGATTGCCAAGGTGCTGCATGACAACTTCGGCATCAGGGACGGCCTGATGACCACCGTCCATGCCACCACCGCCACCCAGAAAACGGTGGATGGTCCCTCTGTGAAGGACTGGCGCGGCGGCCGGGGCGCCGGGCAGAACATCATCCCCTCCTCCACCGGGGCCGCCAGGGCCGTGGGCAAGGTGATCCCCGCCCTCAACGGCAAGCTCACCGGCATGGCCTTCCGGGTGCCCACCCCGGATGTGTCGGTGGTGGATCTCACGGTGAACCTGGAGCGGCCCACCAGCTACGGCGCGATCAAGGCGGCGATGAAAGAGGCGTCCGAGGGCCCAATGGCGGGCATTCTCGGCTACACCGAGGAGGCCGTGGTTTCCAGCGATTTTGTCGGCGAGAGCTGCACCTCGATCTTCGATGCCGGAGCCGGCATCGCCCTCACCGACACCTTCGTGAAGGTGGTGGCCTGGTACGACAACGAGTGGGGCTACTCCTGCAAGTGCCTCGACCTGATCCGCCACATCGCCAGCTGAGCGGCCAGGCAAGCAGCTGCCGGGGATACTGAAGATGGTCGAAGTCCGCACGGTTCTTCAGAGATTGGGCGGCGAGGAGGCACTGGTGCCCGATCCGCTGGATGGCAGCAGGCTGTGGCTGATCGAGGCTCAGAAGCCGAGTGTGCAAAACCTATACTTCGGCCGCCTTGAGCTGACCGCGGGTGACAGAAAGGGAGTGAAGGACGGCATCACCTTGATCCCAGCCTGATCAAAAGACTGATCCAGGAGGCGATGCACAGCTCTGTCCTGGCCGCCGGTATGAACAAACCTGCTAGCTGTCTTACTCTGCGTCAACGCTTCGCAATCCATCCACTCAAGCAGGAGCAGGACATCCGCGCTATCCCATCCATGAACTGCTGGGTCACAGTGAAGTCAAGACGACCATGATCACCACCCATGACCTGAATCGTGGCCCCATGGGCGTGAGCAACCTCGCCGACATTCTGTAGCAGAACGAAAAAGGCGTTATCGGGTCCGCATAAGATCCCCGCACGGCAAGACCCAGCCTGAACATCGTAGGCAGGGCAGGGAGTTCCGAATTTTGCGCACGAATGTGGAGGCTCTTATCCTTGCAAAGACACCCGTGGAGCGGTAGTAATCAGATCTGCCTAATCAGCGCTGCTTAGACCATGTTTTTACGGTTGTTCTGGGTGCCTCGGATATCCGCACGGCTAAGCAACAGCAAGCTCAAGCCGACCACGCCTGCTAGCCGCACCGCCATTCTTGACGAACGGCGTTCGGCTCAGCTAATCGTTAGCCGTTTCGAACAGGCAGCTATTTTCTAAATTTTTTTGAACAATAAGTATGATCTTCATCTTTGGCTAGCACCGAACAGCCGTAACTCATTAGGATTGGGCAAATGACTGCGCGAGCGATGAGCGACCAGGAACAGTTGTATCAAACCAGTTGGAGGACGTGATGCCAGTTCAATTACAATCTCGCGCTTATCACGCACATTCTAATCGCGAAGCAATAGAAAGCCTCAATAGCAACGCAGAGGCAGGCTTAACCCCTGAAGAAGTTGCCCAATGCTATGAACAATATGGTTGGAACGAACTACAATTTAGGGCTGGGAAACCAGCTTGGTTGAAATTTCTGTTGCAATTCAATCAGCCACTGCTCTATATTCTATTGTTGGCGGGGATTGTTAAGGCGTTTTTAGGATCATGGACGAATGCAGGGGTGATCTGGGGCGTTACTTTGATCAATGCGATCATTGGCTATGTGCAAGAAGCCAAGGCAGAAGGCGCGATCGCTGCCCTTGTGAAGGCGGTAACAACGGAGACAACAGTACTGCGCGACGGTCAAACCCTCCGTATTCCATCGAGGGATCTCGTTCCAGGGGATTTAGTATTACTTGCATCGGGCGATAAAGTACCCGCAGATCTCAGACTCCTGAAAGTTCGCAGCTTGCAGATCGATGAGTCTGGTTTGACTGGCGAATCTGTTCCCGTTGATAAATCGATCGCATCTTTACCATTGGACACGCCACTGGCAGAGCGTACCAATATGGCTTATGCCGGAAGTTATGTCACCTTCGGACAAGGTCATGGACTGGTTGTCGCCACAGCCAATGGCACGGAAGTCGGACAGATTTCCCAGTCGATGGAAAGTCGGGTTAGCCTCAGCACGCCGTTGACCCGTAAGTTTGCCAAATTCAGTCATACCTTACTCTACGGTATTCTGACTCTAGCAACCCTCACGTTTGCGATCGGACTGGGGCGAGGCGAGGATTGGGTGCAGATGTTTGAAGCCGCAGTCGCTCTAACGGTGAGTGCGATTCCCGAAGGGCTACCCGCAGTGGTGACGGTCACTCTAGCGATCGGGGTCAATCGGATGGCAAAGCGAAATGCAATTATCCGCAAACTCCCTGCTGTGGAGGCATTGGGGAGTGCCACGGTAATTTGTTCCGACAAAACAGGCACATTGACCGAAAATCAAATGACTGTCCAGGCAATCTATGCGGGAGGAACCCATTATCGAGTGAGCGGCGGTGGTTACAGTCCGAAGGGTGAAATTAGTCGGCTTAGTAACAACACGACTGTCGAACCCTTTGAATATGGGTTGCCCCCAGTTTTGACCGCTTGCCTGATGGCAGGGATATTGTGCAATGATTCGCAACTTAAACAAACCGGCAAGGATTGGTCGGTAGTGGGCGATCCGACTGAGGGCGCACTGATTGCAGTCGCCGAAAAAGCTGGGATGAGTCAAGCGGGTCTAGGAGCTTGTTGCTGATAGAGCTGTTCGGCGACGATTAGGTACGCGGCCGCCTACG
>JABMPN010000058.1 GCA_013203655.1 Cyanobacteria bacterium bin.51 | reverse complement strand
TGTTGGCCAGCCGCACGAAACCCGCGGGCATTGTGGTGACCGAATCGCCATGGCTCATCCACATCGTGGAGCCGTCTGTCACGTTTCTTAGCAGACTGTTCGGATCGTCCACGAGCAGCGGCGCCTTGCCGTATTCGCCCCGTCCGGCGGCTTCCACAGCCCCACCAAGATGCTGCACCATCAGCTGCATGCCGTAGCAGACACCGAGAATCGGAATGCCGAGATCCCAGAGGCCGGGATCGCAGAGCGGTGCCCCTTCGGCATAGACGGAGTTGGGCCCACCACTGAGGATGATTCCCCTCGGGGCAATCTGGCGTAACTCTTCAACGCTGGTGCTGTAGCCCATCACCAGCGAGTACACCTCCGTTTCCCGCACCCGGCGGGCAATCAGCTCGGAATACTGCGAGCCGAAATCGAGGATGACGATGGCTGGATGGCGCTTGGATTCCGGTTGTTCAGAGGATTGTGAAGCGTTCGACATACGACCGTTTCGGCGGCCAGGCCCTTTCAATTCAGCCTAGAGGGTGCCCGAAAGCCAGCAGCAGCTCCCTTCCCTCGGAGCCGCAGGCGCGCAGCTGGCGCCCCCGATCGAACAGCACCGCGCCGATGCGCATCGCAAAGCTGCCGTAGCGGGCCAGATAGGCCAGGCTGCGGCGCTCGATCGTGTCGGCCAGGCGCTGCTCCACCCGCGCCGCCAGCCCAGGGTCGACGGCGGTGAGCCCGTCGAGGGCCGCTTCCACCGTGGCGGCGCCATGGAGGCGCACCAGGGCCTCCCCACTCATCCCTTCGAGCGCCGCCACGGTGGTGAGAATTTCCGCTCTGCCGTCGGCCAGATGGTGGTGGGTGTGGAAGATGCCGCCGGCCAGCTTGATCAACTTGCCGTGGTAGCCGAACAGGATCAGCCGCCGTACGCCGGCCTCCGCCGCGGCCACGATCACCGGCCCCAGCCAGTTGCCGGCCTTGAGCAGCAGCTCTGCGGGCAGGCCCAGCCGCGGGGCCAGATCCAGACCGTTCTCGCCGATCACCACCACCAGATCGCCGCGGAAACCGGGTTCGGCGGCGCGGCGGCGCAGGTCCGCCAGGCAGTTCTCCAGCTGGTCGGGAGCGGCGCTGCGCTGGACGATGGCCTGGGTGCCGATCAGGGCCAGCCCATCCACCACACCGAAGGCCGCGTTGCTGGTGCGCGTGGCCAGCTGCCGCCCCCGGGGGAAGACGATCCGCAGCTTCAGGCCCTGCTCCGGCGGCCAGAGCGGCCGCAGATTCACCTTGAGCAGGTCGCGGGCGTAGGAGGAGAGGCAGAGCTCGGCGCTGTCCCCATGCACGCCCACCCCTTCGCCGGCCTCAAGCCTCAACCAGTCTGCGCCGCCCTCCCGGGGGGGCGGCTCACTGGCCGGCCAAGCGCTCGCCAGTACCCAGACCGCCAGACCGCGGGTGAGATCGAGCCCCTCGCCGGGCTCGCAACGGCTGATGCCCAGGGCCGCTCCCCCACCGAGGAGGGCGGCCGCTTCAACGGGCACCGGCTGGAGCCCGGGGGGATCGAGCAGTTCCAGCGGCGGCGCCGGATCCATGGGCCCGGCGGCCTGATCCGGGCCCGCCACCAGGGCCTGCACGGCGGCGCGGGCCGCCGCCGCCACCCAGACCGGCAGGGTGAAACCGCTGGGGGAGGTCATCGCGGCGCCGCTGGTTGGAAGGTCGCAAGGCCGTTTTTTAAGCTGGTTGATCGCGCCGCCGCGCACCCACCCTCCGCGCCACCTCCATGCAGGACAAGCTGACCCTGATGATCCCCGGTCCCACACCGGTGCCGGAGAGCGTCCTGCTGGCGATGAGCCGCCATCCGATCGGTCACCGCAGCGCTGAGTTCCAGGCAATTGTCAAGCGCACCACCGCCCAGCTCAAGTGGTTGCATCAGACTGAAGCGGATGTGCTGGCGCTCACCGGCAGCGGCACTGCGGCGATGGAAGCCGGAATCATCAATGTGCTCAGCCATGGCGACAAGGTGCTCTGTGGGGACAACGGCAAGTTCGGCGAGCGCTGGGTGAAGGTGGCGCAGGCCTACGGCCTGGAGGTGGAGGTGATCCGGGCGGAGTGGGGCCAGCCCCTGGATCCGGAAGCCTTCCGCACCGCCCTTGAAGCTGACACCGACAAGCGGATCCGGGCGGTGATCCTGACCCATTCGGAAACCTCCACCGGGGTGATCAACGATCTCGAGACGATCGCCCGCCATGTCCATGCCCATGGCCAGGCCCTGATCGTGGCCGACTGTGTGACCAGCCTGGGCGCCTGCAACGTGCCGATGGACGCCTGGGGACTCGATGTGGTGGGCTCCGGTTCCCAGAAGGGGTACATGATGCCGCCGGGGCTCGGCTTCGTGGCCATGAGCGAGCGGGCCTGGCAGGCCCAGCAACGCTCCGATCTGCCGAAGTTCTACCTGAACCTGGCCACGTACCGGAAAGCCGCCGCCAAGGACAGCAACCCCTTCACCCCCCCGGTGAATCTCTACTTCGCCCTGGAGGCGGCCCTGGAGATGATGCAGGCCGAAGGGCTTGAGGCCATCTTTGCCCGCCATGCCCGCCACCGCCGTGCTGCCCAGGCGGGCATGAAGGGGATCGGTCTGGCGCTGTATGCCGCCGAAGGCCACGGCAGCCCGTCGATCACCGCGGTGGCCCCCGCCGGGATCGATGCCGAAGTGCTGCGCAAGGCCGTGAAGGAGCGTTACGACATCCTGCTGGCCGGCGGCCAGGATCACCTCAAGGGCAAGGTGTTCCGGATCGGCCACCTCGGTTTCGTCTGCGACCGCGATCTGCTCACGGCCGTGGCGGCGATTGAGGCCACCGTGGCGGCGCTGGGACTGGCCAAGGGAGCGGCTGGTGCGGGGGTGGCCGCTGCTGCCCTTGAGCTGGCCCGGGGCTGAGGGCCAGGCCGGCGGTAGGTTCAGAGCTAACAGAAACACACTGTCCGACATGCGCCGCTCCCTTGCGCTGGCCCTGGCCGTTGTCTCTCTCGCCGCGGCGGGCTGCCAACAGGACACCGAGAAGACCGAAGCAGAGCTTGAGGCCAAGATCTGCGACAACCTCGCCAGCGTCGGCACGGCTCTTGAGGAGGTGGCGGCCCTTGAACCAACCTCCACGGTGGGGGAGGCCAAGGTGGCCAACCTGGCCCTGAGCACCTCCCTGGCCAGCCTGAACCAGTCGGAGGCCTTGCTTGAGAAACTTCGCCTGCGCGACTTCCGCGACCAGCTCAAGGCTTTCGACGCCGCAGCCACCCGGGTGACCACCAACAAGACCCTGACCCTCCAGGAAGCCGCCGGCGAGCTCAAGACAGAGGCTGCCCCCGTGATCGCTGCCCGCCGCAGGGTCTCCGAGCAGGTGAACTGTCCGGCGGAGGCCAGCGCCATCCCGACGGAGCCTTCTCCTGAATCCGGGAGCGGCAACTGAGCGAGGCCCGGCCCGGTGTTCCGGGGAGCAGGCTGACGGTGGTTTGCTAGTTTGTGGGAATGCGGGTGTAATTCAGTGGTAGAATGTCAGCTTCCCAGGCTGAACGTCGCCGGTTCGAGTCCGGTCACCCGCTTGTTACGAAT
>JABMPN010000057.1 GCA_013203655.1 Cyanobacteria bacterium bin.51 | reverse complement strand
GTTGCGCACCAGCACGCCAACGTCGTGATCGCTGCGGTGGAGCTGCAGGTCGATCTCTTCGTCACCGAGCCGTAACCCCGTGATCTCAAGCAAGCCCAAGTCCTTGGGGAGAACGGGGTTACGGAGTACCACCTGCATGCGGCCACTGCTGGCGTCCCGTTTGACGGCCATACCGGTGACAGCTTCTAGCAAGCCGAACACACTGCCGCTGGCCCAGGCTTGAGGGCTGCAGGCCACAGGATAAAACGTCGGGCCTTCCTCCTCACGCCGCGGGAAGCCGCAAAACAGTTCAGGTAGACGAAATAATGGCGTCGCACAGGCCGTTTCGAACAGGCCAGAGAGAATCCTCAGCACTTCCGAGCGATAGCCATAGCGAGCTAGTCCCATGCCGACCATGGCGTTGTCATGGGGCCAGACCGACCCGTTGTGGTATCCCATTGGGTTGTAACGGACCTCCCGATCATCAAGGGTTCTCACCCCCCAGCCGTTAAAGCTGGTGGAAGCCAGAAGCTGGCGGGCGATCAGCCCAGCCGCCTCATTGGTGGCAATACCGGTCCAGAGGCAATGGCCTGCATTCGACGTCCGCACCTCACAGCGCTGTCCATTGCCATCAAGGGCCAGCGCATAGGAATCGATCAACGGACTCCAGAACGCTTGGTGAAAGCGTTGACGCAGCCGCCTGGCCTCCTCCATGAGGGCCTGGGCTTCGTCGTTGCGGCCAAAACAACGCAGAATCGATGCCAGGGAGATCCGTGCGCCATAGCTATATGCTTGCACCTCACAAAGGGCAATTGAGCCCTCGGCTAGGCGTCCATCGGCGTGGTGGATGGCATCGCCGGAATCCTTCCAGCCCTGATTGCTCAGGCCACCCATGGCCGTGCATTGATAGCGGAGAAAACCATCGGCGCTGCGGGCTTCAGCCCGGTGAACCCAGGCCATGGCGGCCTCCAGACTTGGCAGAATTCCTGCAATGAAGGCCCGGTCGTCGCTGCGGCGCAGGTAATCGCCGGCCAGGATCAGAAACAGGGGGGTGGCGTCCACCGCCCCGTAGTAATGGGCAAAGGGAACCTCCCCCAGCGCCGCCATCTCACCGAGGCGTGACTCATGCAGGATCTTGCCGGGTTCCTGATCATGGCTGGGGTCATCGGAGTCAGCCTGGCGTTCCGCCAGAAAACCCAGCACCCCACGCGCCAAGCGAGGCTCCACCAGCAACAGTTGTCGGGCCGTGATTAGTCCATCCCGTCCAAACGGACAGCTGAACCAGGGCACTCCGGCATAGGGATAAAGCCCATCCCCAACCTGGCTGGTGAGCAGATGCACGTCCGAAAACGAGCGCATTAGCCAGCTGTTGAAGGAATGGTTGTCACTGCTGATTGAGGCCGCGCTACGCCTGGCCTCACGGAAGCGCTCGATCGTGGCTGACAGCGCCTGATCAAAGTGCAGTTCAGGCGGCAGCGGTGGTGAACACGGGTGAAAATCGAGGGCTAGGCAGAGGCGTTTAGTCTGGCGCGGTTCTAACAGCATCATCAAGCTGATGCGCTCCTCACCCACCTCCTGAACCGGGGAGCTGAGGCGCATCACGGTGATGCGGTCCTCGCCATCGAGGCCGCGATAGAGGCATTGCAGATCCGCGCTATTGAAGCTGTGCCGGCAGTCGCCATGCTTAGGGCGTTCATAGCCCCGCAACTCAAAGATGTCTTTGAAATCGGCGTCAAAGCGCAGGGTCAGCGGCATCTGCAAGGGCACAAGTCCATCGTTGGTGAAGCACAACTGCTGCAGGCAGGCCGTGGGGGTCAGCACAGTGCTGCGCTCGAGATGAACCGTCATGGCGCAGGGGCCATGGGGTGTGGCTTCTTCGTTGCTCAGATGGCTGACATGCAAGCCGATCGCCCCCCGTTCAGTGGAGCTGAGCACCACAGTCGGGCGATCCCAGAGCAACAACTGCAGGCGGCTGACATGGCGGGCCCCGCGGTGAAAAATGCCCGAGTCATGCTGATTCTCCGGGCAGATCTCCCCGCGGGAATCAAGCATCGCGAAAGTTTCTGCATCTTTGAGAACAAAGGGCGGTAACTGATCAGGCATGAACCAGGGGTGCTTGACGAGAGCGATCGGCCGGCGAATCGCTACGATCCGCTTGAATGAGATGGCGGTATAGCTGCTCGTAATCCTCGGCTTGGCGCGTGGCCGAGAAGCGCACCTCGAAGTTGCCACGGATCCGGTAGCGATCGAGACGATCCAATCGCTGCACAGCCGTTTTGGCTTCTTCAATCGACTCCACCAGATAGCCATTGACCCCATCGTCGATCAACTCCGGAGTTGAGCCGTTTCGCCAGGCGATCACCGGGGTGCCACAGGCGTTGGCCTCAATCATCACCAGCCCGAAAGGTTCCTGCCAGTCGATCGGGAACAGCAGGGCAAGGGCGTTACCAAGTAACTCCTGCTTGCCCGCATCATCCACTTCACCGACCATATCAACGGTTGGATTGTCATCCAGCAGAGGCTCGATCATGGTGTGAAAATAGGCTCGATCGCTGGGGTCAACCTTGGCGGCCACCTTCAAGGGCAAACCGCAGGCCAAGGCGATCTCGATCGCCCTGTCGAGGCGCTTTTCCGGAGAGATCCGGCCCACAAAAGCTAGGTAGGGAGCAGGAGTGGCCGAGAATCGATACAGATCTGTGGGCAGGCCGTGGTGCACGGTGCCCACCCAGTTGGCAGCCGGCACCGGCTGACGCTGGGAATCGGAAATCGAAACCAAGGGCAACTGATCAAAATGGCGATACAACTCAATGCGTTCGGCAGTTTCCAAGGAACCATGAACTGTGCTGAGGTGCGGACGACCTAGCCGATTCATTAACGGGAAGTGAACATGGCTGTTGTGAAAGTGGACAATATCGAAGTGATCCAGCTGACGGTTGACACGGTCGAGCTGAACCACCTCCTGGATGCTCGGATCCCCTCCATAGCCTGCGCAGCGCAGCGCCTTAGGCACACAGGCGCAGAGATCTGCGCTGGTCTGTGAATCTCCACTAGCAAACAAAACAACGTCGTGGCCACGCCGTACAAGCTCTTCTGTTAGGTAGTGAACAACCCGCTCAGTTCCGCCATAACGGTCAGGCGGGACACTTTCATAAAGAGGAGCTATCTGAGCGATGTTCATGTCGAATTTCTTTATTTTGTTTTCACTTCAATCCAAAGCTAGTTGTGATCAGCTGATCTGAACAGAAATAACTGCTTTTCAGCGCAGACCTACAGATTGGCTACTGGTTTGCTCGCCCGTGTCGCCCCTGTCCTGGCAGTTGCGGCATAGGGCCCTGACATTGAGAACGCATTCGATCAGCCGAAATCCCTGGGCGCTGGCGGCCTGCTCTCCTGCTGCAAGCACCGGGGCACTCTCGAATTCCTCTGTGCGGCCGCAGCCGATGCAGACGAGATGGTGGTGGTCACGGTGGGTGTCGCTGAACAACTCAAAGCGACGTCCCCCTTCGGGCAGTTCCAGCTCCCGCAACAGCTCCATCGCGCTGAGCAGGCGCAGGGTGCGATAAACCGTGGCCAGCGACACCCTCTCCTCTGCCCCCAGCAGGCGCTGGTGAACCTCTTCGGCGCTGAGGTGGCTGCCTTCGCCGATGCGTTTGAACAGGGCCAGAACCTTCTGCCGCTGGGGCGTGAGCCTCTGGCCCCGGCCATGCAGGCTGGTACGCAGCTCTGTGGCCTGCAGCGGTTCGCCGGTGAGGGGGGTGGTACGGGCAGACACGAACACAACCCTGTCGTTCTCAATAGTAAAGCCTGTTGCGAATTATCGACGATTCAATCCGTTGGGCCTGTCTGGCCCATGGAGCCGTTGGCCGCCCGTGCTGATGGCCGACGCTCAGCGGCTGCCACCAGGGCGTCATCCAGCCAGGACGTCAGGGCCGCCAACACATCGGCCAGGGTGACCAGCAGCCGGTAACTGAGGGCGACCGCCAGCAGCGGGGCTTCAGGGATCTCCTGACCAAGGCGCAACAACAGCACCGCCTCAAAGACCCCCAGCCCGCCTGGTGCGCCCGGTACCACCAGACCCACGGTCCAGGCCAGCAGAAAGCCCGCCAGCCAACTGGGCCAGGCCAAGCTCAGCTGCTGATCAAAGGCGAGCACGCAACAGGCGAATCCCAGGAACCGCAGCAGCACGAACACCAGCTGGGGCACCAGCGGCAGCAGCGGATAGCCCGGCAGGGCGAATGGCTCCAGGGCCTCAAGCTCATCGGGGCGAAGCTCTACAGCCAACTGGCGGGCCCGACGCCGCTCCAGCCTGGCGAGCAGGGGATTGAGCCAGCGCGGCAGCAGCAAAACCAGCGGCAGCAGGGCCAGCAGGCTCAGACCACCCTGCCAGCCCCCCAAGGGGATCAACAACAGGGCTGCACTGGCGGCCAGGAGGGGATCAAGCAGCACGGCCACCAGGGCCTGGGGCGTGGTCAGGCTCGACCCTGCCGGGGCAGCCAGCAGGCCCGAATCGCCGTTGGCTTTGGCTTGCTCGCCCCGGCGCAGCCGTTGCACCCTGGCCACCAGATGCCAGATGCCGCCAGGCAAATACTTGAGCAGATTGGTGCGCAGATAGAGACGAACGCAGGCGTCCCAGGCGGGCCGAAAGCCGAGCCAGCGCAGCCCCACCGTCCAGGCCAGACCATTGACCACCAGGCTCAGCAGGCTGATGCCAACGCCGATCGTCAGCCACAGCCAACCCTGGGGGTCGAGGCGCGTGGCCAGAAGTTGGGGCCCATTGCCGATCAGGGCGGCGAAGACGAAGCCGAAGCTCAGCAGGCTCACCCAAAGGCGCGACCCTCCTGGAAGCGGGTGCTTGGCCAGCCAGGCCGGCCAACGGCGCAGGAAGGAGAAGGAAGGGAACGTCGGCATCAAACGACTTGACCTGTCTGGTCAGCATTGTCATTGCCGGTGCCCTGCTGTTCGCCGTGCTCCAGCCAGATGGCGTGCTGCACGCCATCGCGCAGCCGGCGCAGGCTGAGGCCGTGCTGGCGGGCCAGGACCGCCAGGTCGTCGTACTCGGGCTTGATGCGCTCGCTGCCATCGGGGAGCAGGGCTACCTTCAGCCGGACCGGCCCCCAGGGAGTGCTCAGTTGACGCATCCGGCGCTGCAGGTGCCAGCGCTGCTGCAGCTGTTCGCGTACCCCCAGGCTGCTGCTGTGGCGCCACCAGATCGCGCGCAAGCACTCGGCCTGATCCGGGCGTGCAACCAGCGTGAGCACCAGACCGCTGCGGCCCTTCTTCATCTGGGCCGTCTGGGTGAACACCTCCAGGGCCCCAGCGGCTCGAAGCTCCTGGGCCAAGAAGGCCAGGTCCTCGGCGCTGGCGTCATCCATCTGGGCTTGCTGCAGCAGCACCGTCTCCAACCGGGGCCCATCCGAGCTTGATGGCACACCAGCCAACGGGTCGGGATTCTGCGCCAACCAGAGCCGCAGCAGATTGGGACGGTCCAGCTGCCGGTGGCCCAGGCCGATCCCCACGGCAGCCGGAACCATCGGCGGTGAGGCGCCAAAACTCTCGGCCCAGGCGGCGATCAGGGCCAGACCTGTGGGCGTGGTCAACTCGCCAGGCGGCAAACCGGCACCACCAGCTAGAGGGATGCGATGGCGGCGGGCCAGCTCCAACACCGCAGGTGCTGGCAAGGGAAGCAGGCCGTGGGCCGTGTTCACCGAACCATGGCCCGGCGGCAGCGGCGAACAGATCAGCCGATCAATGCCGAAATGCAGCAAGCCAGCGCAGACCCCCACCACGTCGACAACAGCATCCACCGCCCCCACCTCGTGAAAATGAACAGACTCCGCGGCATGGCCATGGACGGCGCCCTCCGCCTCGGCCAGACAAGCGAACACCTTGAGCACTTGCTGCTTCAGCGTCGGATCGATCGGGCAGTCGCTGATTCGCTGGCGCAGATCAAGCCAGGTTCGCTGCGGAGGTTGCGCCTCCAACAGCTCCACCGTGAGGCGAGAACCGCGCAGCCCACCACTGCGCGCCTGTTCACAGTGCAAGCGGTAGGCAGCTTCAAAACCGAGGCTGGCCAGGGGGCCTTCCACAGCGGCATGGGGCAGGCCTAAATCGAACAGGGCCGCCAGCAACATGTCGCCGGCCGCGCCGGTGGGGCAATCGAGGTAGGCCAGGCCCATGGCTTCAGCGCAGCAGGCGGGGGGCGGCGGCCAGCAGTTGCTCGGCGCGACTCTCGAGCTGGTCACGCTCCCGGCGCAACAACTGTTCAACCTCCCGGCGCGCCCGCCGTTGCTCCAGCTGGGCTGTGGCCACATCAAATCCCGACAATCCCCAGAGCCGCCCGAGCAGAGCCCTGTCGTCGCCGCCGCCTCTGGAACTGCCATAGAGCAGAGTTTCGGCGGCGATTCCGGCCTGGAGCACCCGACTCCAACGGCGCAGATCTTCGGCAGCCAGTTTGGCGTGGGATGGCGGTTCGAATTCGGTGCTGCCATTGACGTTGAGGCCGGCCCGCAGGCAGGCCAGGCTGCCAACTAACACTTGCCGTATCGGCAGGTCATTGCATTCGGCCAGCAGCGAATGGCCCGCCTCATGGATGGCGATCCGCCGCAGGCGCGCCTGGCCACCTGGCAGGGCTTCAGCCAGCAGATGCCCGCCGCGCCCACCGAACCGAACCCCATCGACGGTGATCGCCACCAGGGCACCGCCCGCCGCCAAGGCGATCAACCAGGGTGAGATCCCAAGCAGTGGCCCCAGTACCGCCAGGGCTGTCACGCTGGCCACGGCGATACCAGCGCTGAGGGTGGCGACGGAGCCATCGCCAGGATCGCCTGGTGTCCCTGGCGAACGACCAGTGGCCGGGGCTTCGGTGGATTTGGGGCGCTCCTCAGGCAAGGTTCAGTTCCCCGGCCGGATGATGGCGCTGCGCAGACCCGCGCGTGGCGGCGTCTCGCCATGGCTGCCGCCTGCCCTGCCGTTTCGCTCTTTCCCACTGCGATCTTTCCCGCCGCGGTTGCCGCGCTGGGCCACCGGGGCGATCACTTCGTAACGCTCAGTGCACAGATGGCTGCCCTGCCGGCGTAGGTCAAGGGAAACGAAGTGACGCAAGTGCTCCAGGGGAATTTCGCCCTTGAGCTGCAATTTGAATGGTTGAACACGGCTGCCATCGGCCCGGGGCTTCTGGCGGATCTTGATCACCACCTCGCCGCTTTCAGGTCGGGTGTAGATCAACTCGCCGCGAACCGAGAAATAGTCATCGCCTTCAGGCAGCCGGTCGCCCTCGGGGAGTTCATCGCCGTTGCTCGGGCTCGATTCCGCCTTCTCCGCAGGCTCAGCAGAGGCTGCAGGGGAATCAAGGGTGCTGGGCTCCCAGACGCCAACGATCTGGAGGTGGAGGTTGTCTGTTTCGCGCAAACGCGGATAGACGACCCACAGATGGGCAGTGGCCATGTCGAGATGGCGGCGAACCAGGCTGAGCACACGGCCCAGCACAACGGCTTCGATCTCCGTGCCGTCGTCGCTGCGGATCACACCGCGGCTGGGCTGCTCGGCGTCGGTGGGAACGTACTGACCGCGTACCACGCCAATGGCCCGGTACTGCATCGGTTCGGTAACCGGAGAAATCGGATGGTGACGCATTGTGAGGGGGGGCAACCAATGGCCCAGCGCGCAATCTAGCCAGGCCTCCAGGCAGCAGACTCAAGGGCAAACGAATCGAGCCATGGCTCCCCGCCTTACCGTTGGTGGCATCGTCGACGTCCGCCGGGCCCTTTGGCTGGGCGGGGCTGCACTGCTACTCGCCCTTGTTGCGTTGTCGGCCGGCTGGTGGCTGGGCCAGCGCGGCTTCGGCATGGCCGGCGCTGATCACTCCGAGCAAGAAGCTCTCGAGCAAATCAACCTGCTCAGGGAAGATCTCAGCAGCGGCAAAGCCACCGCAAGCCAGCAACAACGCTTGCTGCAATTGCTGTTGGCACTTCAAAAGAACGCTGAAGCCACGGCGTTGCTGGAGCGAATGGCGGATCAGCAGCCGGATCGCTGGCCACTGCGGCTGATGCTGGCCGAACTAAGACGCGATCAGAATGACCGCAGCGGCGCCGAGCGTGAGGTGCGCCAGCTGCTCAACATCAAGCCCGACCGGATCGAAGCCCTGCAGCTGATGGCCTTGCTCCAATTCGAGCAGGGGAGAGGCGAACTGGCCCAGAGCCAGCTGGAGGCCGCCCACAAGGCAGCTTCCAATTCCGGTCAGCCAGCAGGTCAGCCAGCGGAGCCCGCTCAGCAAGCCCAGGCGCTGCAGATCGGATTGCTGCTCGCAGACCTCTTGCAACGCCGGGGGAAGCTACAGGAAGCAGACCAATTTTACCGGAAGCTGGCAAAAGACCACCCCAGCAGCATGGAGCCCAGCTTGGCTCTGGCCCTGCTCAGCCATGAGCGCGGCCAGACCCAGGTAGCCCTGAACCTTCTCGCTGAAGCGAGGAAACGACTTCCTGATCCACAGGATCCCCGTCTGGATCAGGTGGCGGCATCCTGGGGACTGGCGCCGATGCGAGAGGCCGCCAATGGCAAGGCTCCTAGGGCACCATCACCCCTGCCGACCCCGGGCTCTGGGGCCCGGCCGGCCCCTGAACCTCCAGCTCCCTGAGGGCCCGGTCCACAGCATCGCCGGGATTGGTGGCGTCGTTGAGGCCCTGACTGCGGCGAATCATGTTCATCAGCTCCAGCGGATTGGTTGCATCGATGATCCCCTTTTCCTTGGCAGGGCCATCTTCGAAAAACTGTTGTCGCTGCAGCGACTGACCGCTTCCCGTACCCACGCCCAGTTCCTGGGCGTGGGCGGTGGGAAGAAGAAACGGAACGCTCAGCACGGCCAGGGCACTGAGAGCCAGGCAGCGGGCCATGGCGAGACAGGCAATGTGGAGGCGCTGATGCTAAGGCTCTTCGCCTATGGATCGACCCAGCTGCCATGCGCATCGCCACCTGGAACGTGAATTCGGTGCGCACCCGCCTCGATCAGGTGGCGGCCTGGCTGGAGCGACATCGCCCCGATGTGCTCTGCCTCCAGGAAACCAAGGTGGAGGACCAGCTCTTTCCCCTCGAAGCCTTCGAGGCCTTGGGGTACGCGGCGGCGATCAGTGGTCAGAAGGCTTACAACGGCGTTGCGATCCTCAGCCGACTTCCCCTTGAGGATGTCCAGGTCGGCTTCGGGGCACTGATCCCGGGGGACGCGGAAGCCGGTCGGTTGAGTGAACAGAAACGGGTGATCAGTGCCCTGGTGGACGGGGTGCGGGTGCTGAATCTCTATGTTCCGAATGGATCGGCTTTGAGCAGCGAGAAATACACCTACAAACTCGCCTGGCTGGCCTGCCTGGGGCGTTATCTGGCCGCCTTGGAGGAGCAAGGGGAGAGCCTCTGCATGGTGGGGGATTTCAACATCGCCCTGGAGGATCGCGACATCCACAACCCGGCCAGGCTGAGTGGCGGCATCATGGCCAGCGACGTGGAGCGTCAGGCCCTGCGTGCGGCCCTAGGCGACCGGCTGCATGACGTGTTCCGGCTGTTCGAGGCCAATGGAGATCATTGGAGCTGGTGGGATTACCGCAGCGGCGCCTGGGACCGTGACCGGGGCTGGCGGATCGATCACATCTATCTCACAGATGACCTGATCGCCTGCGCCACCGGCTGCTCGATCGATAAGACGGTACGCGGCAATGTCCAACCCAGCGACCATGCGCCGGTAGTGGTGAATCTGCAGTGGCCAGAAGAAGAGATGGCAGCAGGTTGGTGAGCAGGAATCACGAACAGGCTGGCTCAGAACACCTCAACAGTTTCGGGGGCCACATCCGCTCTGATCCCATCCTTGTAGATGGTCATGCTGCGAGCCCGGCGAGCCGATTCACCGCAACTGCGCGGGGTGGGAAACAGTTTGCCGGGATTGGCGCGACCTTCGGGATCAAACGCCCGGCGCACCCGTTGCATGGTGGCCAGATCCTCGGGGCTGAACATCCAGTCGAGATAGCAGCGCTTATCGGAGCCAACGCCGTGCTCCCCGGTGATGCTGCCGCCGGCATCGATGCAAAGACGCAGGATGTCGGCTCCCAGTTCCTGGACCCGATCCAACACGCCGGGGCTGCTGGCGTCGTACAGGATCAGGGGGTGAAGATTGCCATCACCAGCATGGAAAACGTTGGCCACCGGCAGTTTGTAGTGGAGGCTCAGGGCTTCGATCGCCGCCAGCACGGCCGGTAGGGCACTGCGCGGAACCACCCCATCCTGGACGTAATAGGTGGGGGTGATCCGGCCCACCGCTGCGAAGGCGGACTTGCGTCCTTTCCAGAGCAGGGCCCGATCCGCTTCGCTGCGGGCCCTGCGAATCGAGCGGGCACCGGCCTGGAGGCAGAGTTCGATCGTGCTCTCCGCCGCTGCGCTCACCTCCTCGCTGCGGCCGTCGAGCTCGATGAGCAGCACAGCTGCCGCGTCACGTGGGTATTCGTCGTGGCCGAAGAGGTCGTCAACGGCATTGATCGTGAAGTTGTCCATGATCTCCATCCCGGCCGGCAGCACCGCCGCCGCCGTGACGCTGCGCACCGCCTCGCCGGCGGCCTCCATCGCGCTGAAATCGGCAAGCAGCACCTCAACGGTCTGGGGTTGGGGCAGCAGCCGCAAGGTGATGGCCGTGGCAATGCCGAGGGTGCCCTCGCTGCCGATGAACACGCCACGCAAGTCCAGGCCTGGCATCTCCGCCAACGAACCGCCCAGCCGGGTGATCTGTCCATCCGGCAGGACCACCTCCAACTCCAGCACATGGTTGCTGGTGACGCCGTATTTGAGGCAATGGACCCCACCGGCGTTCTCGGCCACGTTGCCGCCGATGCTGCAGACCACCTGGCTGGAGGGATCCGGGGCGTAATAAAAGCCTTCGCCGCTCACCGCCCGGGTGACCCAGCTGTTGACCACCCCGGGCTGCACGGTGATGCGCTGATTCTCCAGATCGAAGGCCAGCACCGAGCGCATGCGGCTGGTCACCACCAGCAGGGCTTCCTGCTCCACCACCGCTCCGCCCGAGAGGCCGGTGCCACTTCCCCGGGCCACGAACGGCACCCCAAGCTCATGGCAGCAGCGCAGGATGGCGGCCACATGGTCAGTGGTTTCCGGCAGCACCACCAGGGGAGGCTCATGGCGGTGCAGGGTGAGGCCGTCGCTGTCGTAGGTGAGCAGCTCCTGGCGCTTCGCCACGAGGGCCCGCGCGGGAAGGATCCGGCGCAGACGTTGCTCAATTCGCTTCCAGGGAAGGCGCAAGGTGCTGGGCGTATCCACCAAGGAAAGCAGGTTCAGCCGACTGGACTTTAACGAGCAGACGCCAGCCAAGCGAAATCGTCCGTTTTTGCGTAAGGATGGGAAATTGTTTCGCACCTGAGAGCTGGTCTTACCGCTTCAGTTGCCGGAGCACCTCCTTACGTCTGCGGATTCAGCTTTGACTACGGCCCCCGTATCAGCTCAGGCCCTGAACACCAACCGGTCCCAGGACCTGTTCGCCGCCGCGCTCAAGCTGATGCCGGGCGGGGTGAGTTCACCGGTGCGGGCCTTCCGCTCGGTGGGCGGCCAGCCGATCGTCTTCGACCGGGTCAAAGGCGCCTACGCCTGGGATGTGGATGGCAACCGCTACATCGATTACATCGGCAGTTGGGGGCCGGCGATCTGCGGCCATGCCCATCCGGAGGTGATCGCCGCCCTGCATCAGGCCCTTGACAAGGGCACCAGCTTCGGCGCCCCCTGCACCCTGGAGAACGACCTGGCCGAGCTGGTGATCGAGGCTGTCCCCAGCGTCGAGATGGTGCGCTTCGTCAACTCCGGCACCGAAGCCTGCATGTCGGTGCTGCGGCTGATGCGGGCCTTCACCGGCCGCGAGAAGCTGATCAAATTCGAGGGGTGTTACCACGGCCACGCCGACATGTTCCTGGTCAAGGCCGGCTCAGGCGTCGCCACGCTCGGCCTGCCCGATTCCCCCGGCGTACCTCGCAGCACCACGGCCAGCACCCTCACAGCCCCCTACAACGACCTGGAGGCCGTTAAGAAACTCTTTGCCGAAAATCCAGGCGAAATCGCCGGCGTGATCCTGGAGCCGGTTGTGGGAAATGCCGGCTTCATCGTGCCGGAGCCGGGCTTCCTGGAGGGGTTGCGCGAACTCACCCGCGACCATGGCGCCCTGCTCACCTTCGATGAGGTGATGACCGGTTTTCGCATCGCCTATGGCGGAGCCCAGGCCAAGTTCGGGGTCACCCCCGACCTCACCACGCTGGGCAAGGTGATCGGCGGTGGCCTGCCCGTGGGGGCCTACGGCGGCAGGGCCGACATCATGGAGCTAGTGGCACCGGCCGGTCCGATGTATCAGGCCGGCACCCTCAGCGGCAATCCCCTGGCGATGACCGCCGGCATCAAGACCCTCGAACTGCTCAAGCAACCCGGTACCTACGAGCGGCTCGAAACCATCACCCAACGCCTCTGCGCAGGCATCCTGGCGGCGGGCAGGGAAGCGGGACTGCCGATCAGTGGCGGCCACATCAGCGCCATGTTCGGCTTCTTCCTCTGTGACGGTCCGGTGCGCAACTTCGAGGAAGCCAAGGCGACCGACACCGACAAATTCGGACGGCTGCACCGCGCCATGCTCGAGCGAGGCGTGTATCTGGCCCCCAGTGCCTTCGAAGCGGGCTTCACGTCCCTGGCCCACAGCGACGCCGACATTGACGCCACCCTCACCGCCTTCAGGGACTGTTTCGCCGCGATCGCCTGAAGGCTGCAGACAGCAAGTGCCGGGTCTACCGGGCTTGCGGCGAGAAATTGCAAAGAGAAGGATTTCACGCCGAGCAGATTCAGCCCAGCATCAGGCCGCCGTCCTCGCGCAGATACTCCTGCCAGCTGCGCAGGTCATAAACGAGCTCTTCGAGGCTCAGCTGCGCCAGTTCCCGCTCCAGAGCAAGACGAAGCCGCCGTTCCAGGGCGTGGGCCACCCGTTCTCCGGCCGATTCGGGGCCGGGCTCCAGCCCTTCAGCCGTTGATTCTGGAGCTGTATCCATGACCGGGTCAGCAGCCGGATCGGCCCCCACCGCTCTGAGCACCTCCACCAAGGAAATCGCTGCGGGCTTGCGGCTGAGGCGATAGCCACCACTGCGGCCACGGCGCGCCTCCACCAACCCCGCGCGGCGCAGCAGCAACAGCAGCTGCTCCAGCATCGGGGCCGGGATCACCTGGGCTTCGGCCAGCTGTCTGACCGATCGCCAGCCTCCTTCAGCGATGGCCAGTTCCAGCAGAGCCTGGAGGGCGTAGAGGCCGCGCCTTCTGAGCATCAGCGCCGCGCCGCCAACCGCTCCAGCACATGCTCCAGCGTGTAACCGAACAGAGCGGGATCGGGATCGGTGGCGCCGAGGTCGGCCAGGCCCAGTTCCGCCCAGCGCCCATCGAGATGGGCCTCCAGATCCGCCGGGCGGCTGAGCGGTTCGCCCCAGGCGTGGCGCTTCTCCGGACCGATCTTGGTGGTGGCGTCGATCGCCAGCCGGCCGCCGAGGCCCAGCCGTTCGCTGGCGAAATCAAGCGAATCGAACGGGGTGTCCTCCAGCACGAACAGATCCCGCTGGGGATCCACCTGGGCGCTGATCGCCCAGATCACCTGGCGGGGATCACGGATGTTGATGCTGCGGTCGACCACCACCACGAACTTGGTGTAGGTGAACTGGGGCAGGGCGCTCCAGAAGGCCATCGCCGCCCGCTTGGCCTGGCCGGGGTAGGCCTTGTCGATGGCAATCACCGCCAGCTTGTAGCTGAGCCCTTCCATCGGCAGGAAGAAATCGACGATCTCCGGGATCTGCTGGCGCAGGATCGGCGTGTAGATCCGGTTCAGAGCGATCGCCAGCATCGCCTCCTCTTTCGGCGGCCGGCCGCTGAAGGTGGTGAGAAACACCGGCTTGCGCCGCTGGGTGACGCACTGAAAGCGCACCAAAGGCGAAGCCTCCACACCGCCGTAAAAGCCCATATGGTCGCCGAACGGACCATCGGGCAGCTCCTCACCCGGGGTGATCGTGCCTTCGAGCACCACCTCGCTGTGGGAGGGCACCTCCAGATCCACGGTCTTGCATTTCGCCAGCCGCACCCCCTCGCCGGCGTAGATCCCGGCGAACAACCACTCGCTGAGCTGGACCGGAATCGGTGTGGCCGCCGCCATCACCAGCAGTGGGTGCACACCGATCGCCACCGCCACCTCCAGGGGCTTGCCCAGGGCGGCGGCCTTGCGCAGATGCCTCGCCCCGCCGCGCACGCTCAACCAGTGCACGGTCATCGTGTTCACCGACTGGCGCTGCAATCGGTACACGCCCACATTGGGCACCCCGGTTTCAGGATCCTTGGTGATCACCAGGCCGAGGGTGATCACCCCACCGGCATCCCCCGGCCAGGGCCGCAGCAGGGGGAGCGCGTCGAGATTCACCGCGTCGCCCTTGAACACCTGCTGGTGGCAGGGGGGGATCAGGTCCCGGTCCGGGCGGGCCTTGACCACATCCCAGAGCACGCCTCCGAAGCGCATCGCCTCCTTGAGGCTCTTGGGCGGCCGGGGCTGTTGCAGCAGGGCCAGGCGCTCGCCGAGATCCTCGAGCTGCTCGGCCCGCTCCATCCCCATGCTCCAGACCACCCGCTCCACGGTGCCGAGCAGGTTCACCGCCACGGGCATCGGGCTGCCGATCACATTTTCAAACAGCAAGCCCGGGCCGCCGCGGGCCAGCACCCGGTCGGCGATGGCGGCGAGCTCCAGATCAGGATCGACCGGGGCGGTGATTCGCCGCAGTTGTCCGCGTTCTTCGAGCAGGGCAAGGAAGCCGCGAAGGTCGCGTGTTGCGCTCTTCGGCAACGCCACCGTCATAAGGGCAAGGATCAGGTGCTGATTACTGTGACGCACCTCCCCCTTCGGCCGCGCCGTGCAGATCCTCACCTTCCACAGCTCGGAATCCGTGCCGCCGCTGGGGCCGGAAGCAGCGGGTAACCCAAGTGCCGGATCCAGCCCCGATGCCGCCGTGGTGATCGACGTGCTGCGAGCCACCACCACGATCGCCTGGGCCCTGCAGAACGGTGCTGAAGCAGTCCAGGCCTTCGCCGATCTGCAGTCGTTGGAAGCGGCGGCAGCCGCCTGGCCGGCTGAGCAACGGCTGCGGGCCGGCGAGCGCGGCGGCACTCGGGTTCAGGGGTTTGATCTCGGTAATTCACCCCTGGCGGTGACCCCGGCGTTGGTGGGTGGCAAACGGATCTTTCTGAGCACCACCAACGGCACGCGCTCGCTCGACCGGGTCAGCAGCGTGCCCCTGCTGCTCACAGCCTGTCTGCCCAACCGCAGCGCCGTAGCCCAGCGGCTGCTTGAACAGGGGGCCGGCACAGTCTGGATCGTGGGCAGCGGCTGGGAAGGGGCCTACTCCCTGGAGGACACCCTGGCCGCCGGGGCTGTCACCGCCGCCGCCATCGAACTGGGCCTGAAAAGGGGCGAAACGGTGGAGTCAGGCAATGACGAAACGATGGCCGCCCTGGCGCTCTGGCAGCAGTGGAAGCACGACCCTGAAGCCTGTCTGCGAATCGCCAGCCATGGCAAGCGACTGGAGGCACTGGGGAACCACGATGCCGACTTCCGCTGCTGCGCAGCACTGGACAATCTGCAGATCGTGCCAATCCAGACCACTCCAGGCGTGCTCAAGGCCAGCTGAAGCAACGCCACGGGAACCGGCTGATGCCCGGAGCCCCTCCCCTACAGTTCCGCCGTCCTTCCCTGCTTCTTCGGTGTCGAGCTTCCTTGCAGCCGCCCTGCAAATGACCAGCACGCCGGATCCGGAGGCGAATTTCACCGCTGCTGAGGAACTGATCGAGCTGGCCGCCAGGCGCGGCGCCGAACTGGTTGGTTTGCCGGAGAATTTCGCCTTCATGGGCGATGACTCCCTCCGCCTGGAGTTGGCTCCCAGCCTGGCCGAACGCTGCAGCCGCTTCCTGGTCACCATGGCCCGTCGATACCAGGTCACCCTGCTGGGGGGTGGATTCCCTGTGCCGGCCGGCGAGCGCGTCACCTTCAACCGGGCCGAGTTGGTGGGCAAGGACGGCCAGCTGCTGGCCCGCTACGACAAAATCCACCTCTTCGATGTGGACTTGCCGGACGGCAACACCTACCGCGAATCGGAAACGGTCCAGCCCGGCGTCGCCCTACCGCCTGTTGTCGATGTGCCCGGGCTCTGCAGGGTGGGCCTGTCGATCTGCTACGACGTGCGCTTTCCTGAGCTCTACCGCCATCTGGCTGGAGCTGGAGCGGAGCTGGTGCTGATTCCAGCCGCCTTCACCGCCTTCACCGGCAAGGACCACTGGCAGGTGCTGCTGCAGGCCCGGGCGATTGAGAACACGGCCTACGTGCTGGCGCCAGCGCAGACCGGCTTGCACTATGGGCGCAGGCAAACCCATGGGCATGCGCTGGTGATCGATCCCTGGGGAACTGTGCTTGCCGATGCCGGAGTGTCGGTCGGGCTGGCGGTGGCACCGATCGATACCAACCATGGCCAAAGGGTTCGGGCCCAGATGCCGAGCCTCAACCACCGTTGTCCCTCGTTGTTCTGATTCTGCGGATGTTTCATCGACCACTGCTGGGGCCGCTGAGCCGCGTTCTGCTGAGCGGTGTAGCGCCCGTGGCACTCCTGCTGTGCGCCCTGCCGGCCGAGGCCGCCAGCGCCCTGGCGGCCTGGAGGATCGCCCGTGATGGGGCGCTGGAGCTGCGCACTTCACCCTCCATCACGCTCACGGCGTTCTATGAGGCCGGCAAGGGTGGCGTTGGACCACGCATCTGGATCGATCTGCCCGGGGCACCCAGCCGCACCCGCAGCATTCGCGGCAACGGGGCCCTCAAGGAGATCCGGATCGGCAAACCCGATCCCAACACCACCAGGCTCGTCCTGGAATTTGTGCCCGGCACCCGCTTGAACCCGCGCAACATGCGGTTGGTGGGAACGGCCCGTGATCGCTGGAGGTTGGAGCTCGAAGGCCTCCGCTCCGGCAGCATCGCCTCGCTGGGCGAAGGCAGCCTCGAAGCCCCGACCGTGGCCTGGTCACGGCCGGCCAGCACTGGCCCCCTGCCGTCCGTACCGCGCGGGCGTTTCACCGTGGTTATCGACCCGGGCCATGGCGGCCCCGATCCTGGTGCAATCGGCATTGGCGGATTGCGTGAGACCGATGTGGTGCTCGACATCAGTCTGCAAGCGGCCAGGTTGCTGCAGAGCCGTGGCGTGCGGGTTGTGATGACACGCACCTCAGAGGTGGATGTCGACTTACCGCCGCGCGTCTCCCTGGCCAACAGCAGCCGCGCCCACGCCTTTGTGAGCATTCATGCCAATGCCCTGAGCATGGCGCGGCCTGATGTCAACGGCATCGAAACCTTCTACTTCCAGAGTTCCCTCTCCAAGGCCCTGGCCAGCTCGGTTCAGAGAGAGGTGGTGGGAGTGTCACCGGGCAGTCCGAATCGGGGTGTCAAACCAGGCCGCTTCTTCGTGATCCGTCGAACCGTGATGCCCGCCGCCCTGGTGGAAACCGGCTTCCTGACCGGAAATCTGGACTCCCCCCGGCTGGCCACGGCCTCGCACCGCAGCCAGCTGGCCAACGCGATCGCCCGCGGCATCCTCAACTACCTGGGGGGAGGCTGAATGGCTGCCCGGATCGGCTTGATGGATAGCGGTGTGGGCGGATTGACGGTGCTTCGACGGGTGATCGAATGTCACCCAAAGCAGGCCTTCCTCTACCTGGGGGACACGGCCCGGGTGCCCTATGGGCAGCGATCAAGTGCCGAGATCCGCCAGATCGCCCAGGAAATCGCGCTCTGGATGCGACAGGAGCAGGTGGACTTGGTGGTGATGGCCTGCAACACCACCAATGCCCTGGCCTTCGACCTGGTCGAAGCTGAGGCAGGCGTGCCGGTCCTTGGCCTGATCGACAGCGTTGCCACCCAGCTGCAGGCCGATCGGGTAGGGATTCTGGCCACCCCAGCCACCGCGGCCAGTGGTGCCTATGGCCTGGCCCTGCGGGAGATGCGCCCCGACATGATCGTGGTGGAAGTGGGATGTCCGGCCTTCGTTCCCCTGATCGAGGCCGGCAATCTCGATGATCCCCGCCTCAGGGAAGCGGCAACGGCCTATCTCAAGCCTTTGCTGAACGCCCGGGTCGAAGCGATTGTGCTCGGCTGCACCCACTACCCCCTGCTTGAGGAGCTGCTGCGCGACCTGCTCCCCGCCGAGATCACCCTGGTGGACCCGGCGGTGGCCACCGTCGAGCGGCTTGGCGCGCTTCTTGAGCAAGCCCCGGTCCCGGCCAGTTCGCGCTGCGGACTCCACCCCACCAAGCTCACAACCCAAGCCGGCCGTTTCTGCGTCACCGGCGACCCGGACGCCTTCGCTCTTGCCGCCACCCCCTGGCTGGGTTGGCAGCCCCAGGTTGAGAAGGTTGGCCTTCACTCGCCGGTGAGCGCCTCCTAGGATCAATCCGACGGGCGGAGGACATGGCAACGGTTGCGGAATTGCTCCAGCCAGTTGAAAACGATCTAGAGGTTCTGCTCAGTGATCTGCGCAGCTTGATCGGCGCCGGGCATCCGATCCTGCAGGCGGCGGCTGAACATCTCTTCAGTGCCGGCGGTAAGCGGATCCGGCCGGGGATCGTGTTGCTGCTTTCGCGGGCCCTGTCGCCCGATGGCGAGCTCGGCAGCCGCCATCGTCGGTTGGCTGAGATCACCGAGATGATCCACACCGCTTCCCTGGTCCACGACGACGTCGTCGATGAAGCCTCAACCCGGCGCGGTGTTGACACGGTTCACAGCCGCTTCAACAACCGCCTGGCGGTGCTGGCCGGTGACTTTCTCTTCGCCCAGGCCAGCTGGCACCTGGCCAACCTGGACGATCTGGCGGTCGTCAAGCTGCTCTCCCGGGTGATCATGGATCTGGCTGATGGCGAGGTGCGCCAAGGCCTTTATCGCTACGACACGGGCCAGAGTTTCGAAACCTATCTCGAGAAGAGCTACTGCAAAACGGCCTCGCTGATCGCCAATAGTGCCAAGGCCGCCGGCGTGCTCAGCGGCCTGGAGGTCGGCCAGCTCGATCAGCTCAACCGCTTCGGCCGCCAGCTGGGCCTGGCCTTCCAGGTGGTCGATGACATTCTCGATTTCACCGGCAGTGATCAGCAACTGGGCAAACCGGCCGCCAGCGATCTGGCGGCGGGCTACCTCACTGCCCCGGCCCTCTATGCCCTTGAAGAGCGGCCCGCCCTGACCGGACTGATCGAGAGGGAATTCTGTGAGCCCGACGATCTCTCTCAGGCGCTTGAACTGGTAAGGGGCTGCGAGGCGATCCCCCGTTCCAGGGCCCTGGCCGAGGGCTTTGCCAAGGAGGCCGGCGAGGCCCTCGATTGGCTGCCGAATTCGGAAGCGGGAACCGCCCTGCTGGCCCTGCCCGAGTTCGTGCTCAGCCGCCTCTATTGATCACTTCGGCCGCCTGCAGGCTGATTGGCCACCAACAGCAGCCCACCGATGATCGCCACGTTCTTGAGCAACTGGATCCGCTCGGCTCCATCGGACACTTCATCGTGGAAGATCAGGCTGGTGGGAATCAGAAAAACCAGCAGGAGCAGGGCGCCAAGCCGGCTGCGCCAGCCGCTGATCAGCAACAAGGAACCCACCGCCAACAGCAGCATGGCCATCGCCAACAGCAAAGGAGCCAAGGGGAGTCCCTTGGCGCTGATCGCGGCTGAAACGGCGGCGAAGCCCGTCACCTTGCCAAGCAGGGCGTGCAGAAAAACCAGCCCGATCAGCACACGTCCGATGGCATCGACGAGGCGGTGGGTCGTCATGGGGCAGGGCCAAGGATCTTGGCCGGGGAATCACTGCGGCCAGTCTGGGGGGAGAGCCGCGGGGATCCAGCCGTGAGCGAAATCCTGCTCACGGCGCGGCAGAGGCAGAAGCAAGACGAAGGCGACGACGCCCTCTTCTATGCCGAGCCCCGCTTCGTGCACCATCTCGATGCCGGCTTTCGACAGCGACTCACGGCGCTTTACCAGCAACGCCTGCCGCGGGGTGGGGTGCTGCTGGATCTGATGAGCAGCTGGGTCAGCCACCTGCCCGAATCGGTGCCGTACGGCGAGGTGATCGGCCATGGCCTGAATGCAGCGGAGCTAGCGGCCAACCCGAGGCTGGATCGTCACTGGGTTCAGAACCTCAACGAAAACCAGACCCTTCCCCTGGCCTCGGCAAGCCTGGACGCGGTCCTGATCGTAGCCGGCTGGCAATACCTGCAACACCCCGAGGCGATCGCCGCCGAACTGGCCCGGCTGGTGCGCCCGGGAGGGGAAGTGATCGTGGCGTTCAGTAACCGCATGTTCGCCAGCAAAGCCCCCGTCGCCTGGCTGGAGTCGAGCGACCGTGAGCGACTTGCCCTGGTGGGCCAGGTCTTGGTGCAGGCCGGCTGGAGCATCGACGCCGTCATTGCCGAAGACACCCCGGCCAGTGGCCCGCTCGGCTGGCTGGGAGGCAAGGGCGATCCATTCTTCGCCGTGGTCGCCAAGGCCTGATGGCGGTTCGGGCTGTTCTTCGCAGATCTGTCCTGCGCAGATCTGTTCTTCGCAGGCAGTGCAGGCTGTAAAGACCAAGGAGTTCGCCGGTGATCTCCGTAGAATCAATGTGAAGAGGTTGCTTCCACCCGTTCGGCAGTTTTTGGCCATGGCGATCTTGCCCTTTCGCTCCATCCTTCTGCTTGTTGCACTGAGTCTTGGTTCTGCTGGCACCAGCTGGGCCGGATCCAGCACAGCCGACTCGGTCTGGGACGAAGAGAATGCGCGCCAGCGGGCGATCGAGCAGATCCCGGCTGGGGCCGTCGTCGGAACCACCGACTGTGAAAGCTTCTCCGTGGGAATAGGCAACACCCGTTACAGATGCACGGTCAACTACACCCCAGCGGCGCCAAGCAACGAAGCATCCCCTAGAGGCGACTGACAAACCGCTTGATCTCCCCTGATCTCTCGCCACTGATCCAGAGCCTCGCCAGACCTTCGGTCTACCCTGCTGAAGCTTGGGGCGATTTACCGCTAGATCAGCGTCGCGTCGAGCTGATTGAAACCCATATCAGCGTGGTCGCGTTAACAGCGCAGCGTGCTTACAAGCTCAAGAAGCCTCTGCGGTTCTGGGATCTGCTCGACTACAGCAGCCCGGAGCTTCGCCGTCACTGGTGCGAAGAAGAGGTGCGGCTGAACCGTCGCCTGGCTCCCGCTCTTTATCTGGGGGTCACCGAACTGGCCACCCCTTCTGGCCACGAAGCAGCGGTGGTGATGCGCCGCTTCGATCCGGGAATCAGTCTGATGGTCCAACTCAAGGAGGGCCGTGCCGGAGCGCCGGAGCTGCAGGCCGTGGGGCGACGCCTTGCCGCTTTCCATGCCGATCACCTCCTCGTTGCTGCCAAGCCTGCCGTTTTGCTCAAGAGTTTTGCGCGGGTTGTGCACGCCAATCTGCGGGCCACCCGCGGTTCAGCTGGAGCCCTGATTCCTGAGGCCGTGCACCGGCTGCTCGACCAGCGTCTGGCTCTGGCCCTGCGGCGGCAGCGGCGCTTACTGCTCAGCCGGCTGGAGGGTGGCTGGTCCGTCGATGGCCATGGTGATCTGCGCCTGGAGCATGTGTTGATGGACAGGCCGATCGCCGTGATCGATTGCGTTGAGTTCAATGCCCAACTGCGCCACATCGATGGGGGCTCCGATCTCGCCTTTCTGGTGATGGAGCTGCAGGCCAGCGGCCATGCAGACCTGATCGCACCCTTGCTGGAGGGTTATGGAAGGCTGATCGAACCAGCCGTTCTCGCCCTGTTCTGCGCCTATCGGGCCCATGTGCGCGCCAAGGTGGCGGTGGTCAGCGGTCGGGAGGCCCGCGCCCAGCTCAGCCTGGCCCTGGCTTACGCCAACTTTAGCGAGGCCAGCAATGGCGAAGCCGCAGCCGCCCTGATCCTGCTGAGGGGAAGCTCCGGCAGCGGCAAGAGTCACCTGGCCACAGTCCTGGCCCCTTGGTTGCTGGCCGAACATCACAGCAGTGACAGGATTCGCAAACAGCTTCACGGTCTCTTGCCGCTGCAGCGAACCCTCGGCAACGCCAGGGAGAAGCTCTATTCAACGGAAGCTAACCGTCGCACCGAAGCAGCCCTGCTGGAGAAGGCCCGCCGCAGCCTCAAGCGCGGCCAGACCGTGTTGCTCGATGCCACCCACCTGCGCCATGACAGCCGCCAGCGCGCCATCGCCCTGGCCGAACAACAGGGATCGCCCTGGTTGATCCTCAACCTCCACACGCCCCAGGGCCTGATCGAGCAGCGACTGGAGCAACGTCAGCAACGCGATGACGACCCCAGTGACGCCGATGGAGCGATCCAGGCCACCCAGCGCGTCTTCAGCGAGTCACTGACCGCCTCAGAATTGGAGAGAACCATCCACTACCGCTCAGGCTGCTCGAGCGATCTGGCAGGACAGGCGACAACGTCTGCGCTCACAGACCCGTTCGCATTGCTGATGGAGATCTGGTCGAAGCTGGCGACTTTTACTTTTCAGAAACAGCGATCCCCTCTCGGCCAGTGAGGCCTGCAGGAGAGCGCTCAGGATTTCAGCAAGGCATTGATCTTCAAGGCCAGTTGCAGATCGAGGGAGGAGAGCCCATCGGTGTCATGGGTGGTGAGATCGATCGTCACCCGGTTGTAGACATTGCCCAGCTCCGGGTGGTGGCCCATCGCCTCGGCAATCAGCGCCACCTGGGTCAGAAAGCCGAAGGCTTCCACGAACGACTCGAAGATCAAACCGCGGTGTAATTTGCCGTTCAACACGCTCCAATCGGGCAGTTCGCTACCCAGATTGGCAATCTCCTGGGGAGAGAGGGGCTTGGCAGGCATGGAAGTTTCCGGCACTCAACATCCACAGTTTGGCAAGTGAGGGGAAAGGCTCGCCATTCCTTGCTCAGGCGCTGCCCTGTTGGTGGTCACAGAGCGTATGGAGACGATCGATCATCAGATCCACCTCCGTGTCGCTGTCCGTGTCGTTGTCGGCGTCAATGTCGGTGCTGCTGCGACGCATCACCTCGCTGTTGATCCGCTCGGCGTTACGACGGGCCAGCCACTGGGACGGTGTGGCCATGGCAGCAGCCTCTTCGGCTGGCGATGGTTCCACCACGCCGCTGAGCTGGGCGAGGGTGGCACCCAGGTCCGTGAGTTCGGCGTTCATGGCCCTGATCTCCTTCTGGAGGGCAACCATCCGGGCACTGAGGTTCAACATCGCTGTGGTAAGCGCCGGCATGGTTGACGGGTCGAAGCCGGGCATCTCCAGGGAACGGAACGAACTCCATGATCCCTCAGCCGCTGGTGCTTCCCCATAGGCTTGAAGTCGGTGATTGTTTGTCAGCCCAGGTTCATGCGCTGTTCTTCCTCCGTTCCTCCCCTGGCCGCAAGCTTCTGCCTGATTGGTTCGTTGGTGCTTCTCGCGAGCGGTGCCCAGGCCCAGGAGGTGGTCCCCAAACTGCAGGCCATGTGCCCGCTCGGCTATGTCGACACCTTCAACGGAAAGTGCAGCACCCTGGGTGTGATCACCTACACCGTGGCTCCAACCCGAGGTGAGCCCTGCGAATCAGGCTGGGTGAACATCGGCGGCGGCTATTGCCGGCGCAAATAGCCGGGCAGCTTCAATCCTCCAGATCCCAGCGCACCAGCTGCAGCCTCAGGGCGATCACTGCGGCATGGGCGCGGTTGCGGGCCATCAACTTCGTTTTCACCGCCTTGCAGTGGCTGCGCACCGTTTCCGGCGAAATGCCCAGCCGGGTGGCGATCTCGCCGTTGTCGCAGCCGCGCACCAGCTCTTCGAGCACCTGACATTCCCTGGGCGTCAGGCGTGCCGGTGTTCCATCGATCTGACCCCGGCTAGTGCGATGCAGCATCGCCGCCACCGGCCCGTCCATGTAGGCCCCGCCGCCGAGCACGGCCTTGGTGGCCGCCAGCATGTTGCCGAAGCCGACCAGACGCTCCAAGCAGATGCCATCCGCATTGGATTCGACGGCGGCCAGAAGCAGATCGGGACTGTCCTGCTCAAGCAGCAGCAGGACAGCGAGATCGCCATAACGCTTCTTGGCCTGGCTCACCAGGGCGATGCCACTGCCCCGCTCCAGCGGATCGGTCACGATCAGCAGATCCGGACGCTCCCGCTCCAGCAGGGCCAGAGCCTGTTCCTCGCAGGTGGCAGCGCCGATCCATCGGGAGGACGGGCCAATCGAGCCGGTGATGAGGCTGATCGTGAGGCGGCGACCACTGGCGATGAGCAGCCGACGATCCCTGAGCAACGCGACCGCCTGCTCGCGTGCCTGATCGAATCTCGCCAGCAGCGGGGTCAGGTCCATGGCCTTCAGGCCAGAGACCCACACTATGCTGATCACGCCCCCGCTGGCAAGTATATGTGGGGATTGGCTGACAATGAAGGAATAGGGCCAACGGCTGGCCAGCGCCCCTCAGTAGCGATGCTCAGTAACGATGAGGGTTCAGGGCAATGGCCAGCTGCACCTCCCGCAGAAAAAGCAGCAGGCCAGCAATCAGCGAAAGCATCGACAACACGAAAATTGGCACCACAACCGCGGCCAGATCAATGACCGCCACGACACTGATGAACAACACCGCCACCACTACGGCGATCAGCAACGCCGTGATCGTTGCGAACAGGATGGCGCGGTTGATCAGGTAAAGGCGCTGGCGCTGAACCGTCAACACCGACTTCAGCGCCTTCGCCTGGCCGATACTGCCGTGGTCGATCGTCTCCTGAATGATCCTGATGCGGTCGATGATGCGACCCAGCCGTGCCGAAAACGTACCCAACAGTCCCGCAATGCCTGTGAGCAGAAAAACCGGTGCCACCGAGAGCTGAATCGCCCGTGAAAGCCCGGCCACCGCAGAGGCGTCACTCGGGCTCATCGCCACCTGGCTCGGCAAGAGACTCCAATTTAGCGATAGAAACCTGCCAGGCCAGACGGTCAGCTCTGACCACCACGACCCCCACCTCCCTCAATTGAAACCATGGCCCAACCTGCGTTGGAGACCCTCGGGGCCCACCTGCGCGACACCCGTCTGCTCGGCAGCATTCACAGCACTCTCTACTGGGATCAGAACACGCTGATGCCGCCGGCAGGCGCCTCCTGGCGGGGCGAACAACTGGCCCTGCTGGCCCGCCAGTTGCACCAACGTCAGAGCAGCGATGCGTACGCCGAGCTGCTGGCAGCCGCCGAAGCAAGCGAGCCCGCCAGTGAGGGCTGGCGGCGGAACCTTTCGTTGCTGCGGCAGGACCTGGAGCGGCAACGCAGGCTTGATCCGTCTTTGGTGGCCGAACTGGCCCTGGCCCAGGCCGACGGCTACAGCCTTTGGCAGCAGGCCCGCGCCCGGGCTGATTTCAGCAGCTTCGCTCCGGCCCTGCGCCGCCTGATCGCCCTGCGCCAGGAGCAAGCCCGCCAGCTGGCACCGGTGGAGAAAACTGCCGATGGCCAGCCGCGCAGCTGCTGGGAAATCCTGGCCCAGCCGTTTGAACCCGGGATCAGCAAGCGGCGCCTCAACAACCTGTTCGCTCCCCTGCGCCAGCGCTTGCCGGAGCTGATCGCGCACTATGCCGGCCCTGGCTCAAGACCTTTGCCCCAGCCCTGTGACCTGGCCGATGCCGCCCAGCAGAGCCTCTGTCTGGAACTGCTGCAGGCCTGGGGCTTCGACGCCGAGAAGGCCGTGCTGGCGCGCTCGCCCCATCCGTTTTCCACCACCCTGGGCCCCCGCGATTTCCGCATCACCAGCCGGGTCGTTCCAGGCCAGCCGTTTTCGGCCTTCCTGGCCACGGCCCACGAATGGGGCCACTCCCTCTACGAACAGGGCCTGCCCCGCCAGGACAACCAATGGTTCTCCTGGCCGCTGGGAGATGCCACGTCGATGGGGGTTCACGAGAGCCAGAGCCTGTTCTGGGAGTGCCGGGTGGCGCGCAGCGAAGCCTTCGCCCGCCGCTGGCAACCCCGCTTTGCCCAGGCCCTGGCCGGCTCGGGATCGTTGTTCCAGGCCCTCAACCCGCGCCGGCCAGGGCTGAACCGGGTGGAGGCCGATGAGCTCAGCTACTGCCTCCACATCGTCTTCCGCTACGACCTGGAGCTGGCTCTGCTGGAGGGCGATCTGCCGGTGGAGGAGCTGCCGGCCGCATGGAACCTGCAAATGAAGGAGCTGCTGGGCCTCGAGCCCGCCGATGCAGCCCAGGGTTGCCTCCAGGACGTCCACTGGAGCGAGGGCCTGTTTGGCTATTTCCCGTCCTATGCACTGGGCCACCTGATCTCGGCCCAGCTGGCTGAGACGATGGAGCGAGAGACGGGCCCGATCGAAGCGCTCGTGGCCGCCGGCGATGAGGAGAGCCTGCGCCAGTGGCTGCGCCAGCACGTGCATCCACTCGGGCGCAGCGTCACCAGCGAGGAGCTGGTGACGGGGGTCTGCGGCAAGCCCCTGGGTCCCGAGGCTTTCCTCTCCTATCTCGAAACAAAGCTGGAAAGACTCGCGGCTGGTGATTCGTAGACTTCGCGGCGCAACCTTGCCCTTGCTCCATGGCGAATATCGACCATGCCCCCAGCCGCACGATGCTCAACCTGTTGCATGTGTTGCCGGCGTTCGCCGATGAAGCAGAGCTGCGTCTCAACGCGATCGTGGAGCTGAACTCCAACACGATCAACAAATACGAACTGATCACCGAAACCGGCCATCTCAAGCTCGATCGTGTCGGTTATTCCTCCCTGGCCTACCCCTTCGCCTACGGCTGCATTCCCCGCACCTGGGACGAAGACGGTGACCCGCTCGACATCGAGATCGTGGCCGTCACCGAGGCTTTGGTGCCAGGCAGCCTGGTGGAGGCCCGGATCATCGGCATCATGACCTTCGACGACGGCGGTGAGGTCGATGACAAGGTGATCGCGGTGCTGGCCGACGACAAGCGGGTGGATCACATCACCAGCTACGAGCAGCTCGGTGCCCAGTGGGTCAAGGAAACCACCTACTACTGGGAGCACTACAAAGACCTCAAGAAACCCGGCACCTGCAAGGTCAACGCGTTTCTCGGGGTGGAAGAGGCGGTGCGGATCGTCAAAACCTGTGAAGCGCGCTACAACAGCGAGATCGAGGCCAAACTCGTCAACTGACCGTCAACGTCGCCCCATGCCCTCCCAGCCTTCCCGCCCCAGCCGTGCCGGCGCCAAAAGCAGCCGCCTGAGTGCCGCTTCCTCAAAGCTCACGGCCCTGGGGCTGAGCCTTGGTTTGGGCATGCTCCCGGTTCAGGCCCAGAACAAGCCGGCCCCCGCATGGGAAGCGGTCGGCGCTTCTTCGGCCATCCCGACGGCACCGCCGGCCGTATTGCCGGCCCTTGTTCCAGGCAGCACGGGAACCACACAACCAGAGGCCATACAACCAGCGCCCACACCCACCGCGATCGCAGTACCGATCAGCAATTCGAGAATCCTGCTGGCTCTCGGCCGGCGTGAGATCCGTCTGGAGCGCGACGGCAAGATCTACGGCCCTTGGCCCGTGGCGATCGGCGATCCCAAGACCCCCACACCCACGGGCACCTTTGCCGTGAAGAACATGGTGATCAATCCCCGATACGCCAGCACTAGGACCGGCAAGGTCAACCCCACGGTTGGCCCGAATGGACCACTCGGCGATCGCTGGATCGGCTTCAAAACCCAGGGTCCTGACCAATTCGGCATCCACGGCACGCCTTGGCCCACCTGGGTTGATCAGCGCGCCGCCGTCACCAATGGTTGCGTGAGGATGAAGCACGAACACGTGCGCAAACTCTTCGACCTGGTGGATATCGGCACCGCCGTTGTGATCACCCGCTGATCAGGCCCCGATCAGCTGATGAAGCACCGATCGCCTGATCAAGCACGGCCTGCCTGGCCAAAGCCCTGGCCAGGCTGTCTCGGCAGGCCAGGCCGCGCAGGTCTTGCACCCTTAGCCCTCCAGCTGGAATGCCGTCAGGCAACTTGGCCTCCAATGTGGTGTTGATCCCTTCCTGCCGGTCAAACACCGGCAGTTGACGCAGGCCATTGGGACTGAGCTGATCCTCGAGTTCAGAGAGATTGGCCGTACTTGGCAGCCAGATCAACTCAGAGCGACGGCAGCCAATCAAGTTGAGCTCCAGCTCTTCAGCCTCAGCCTCAATCCCAGTCCCAGTCCGTAGGGCCAGGGCCTGAGCCGTGATCGCCCGTTGCAGATCGGTGAGGGTCAGCAGGCCGACCACCCAGCCCTCCTGCTCGATCAACAGGCAATGGCCTCGGTGCTCTATCAGCAGGGCCAGGGCGCGCTGTGGTGTCACCGCGGCAGGCAGAACCAGGGGAAGATCCGGCTCCAGTGCTGCGCTGATGGCCAGGGCCGACAGGCCGCGACGCCGCTGCTCCTCGAGCGGATCAGGGCCCAGCAGTCCAGGGTCAGCCAGGCCTAACCAGCGCTCCATCAACAAGGCACTCAGTCCGGTGGCGGCCATCAGCGGCAGGACGATGCGGATGTCGTGGGTGAGCTCGAACAGCAACAGCAGGGCCGTGAGCGGCGCCCTGGCACTACCGGCCAGAACGGCAGCCATCCCCACCATCGCGTAGGCCGGAGGTTCGGCAACGGCCCAATGCAGGCCGCTCTCGCCCAGCCACTGGCCATAGCAATTCCCCAGCACGGCCCCGAGGAAGAGGGAGGGGGCAAAACCACCACCGACAAAGCCGGCGGCATTGCTGAGCCCGGTGGCCAGCAATTTCACGACCAGCAAGGCCAGCAAAGTGGAGAGGGCAATACCGCTCTGAGTGCCCAGCAAGGCCTCGATCGTGTCGTAGCCCACCCCGAGCACCTGGGGAAAGCCCAGGGCCATCACTCCCACCCCCAGGCCACCGAGGGCATTAAGCAACCAGGGATCGAGCCGTTCCAGCCGGCGTTGGACCGGCCCACTGCGGCCTGCCGCCAACAGGCTGACCAACGCCCAGGACATCAGGCTGGCGAGCACCCCGAGGCCGAGGTAGAGCGGCAACTCCAACAGGGAGCGCACCTCATAGGCGGGCAGGCGGAAAATCGGCTCATCCCCAAGGCACAGCTGGGTGATCAGGGAGGAACTCACCGCCGCCACCAGCACCGCGCGCAGGCTGGCCCGCCCCGGAATCGCTCCAGAGACCCCTTCAAAAGCGAAGAAAACGCCGGCGATCGGGGCCCGGAAGCCCGCCGCCAGCCCCGCTGCCAGCCCCGCTGCCACCAGTGCTTTCTGGGATTGCGGCGAGAGCGCCGCACGCACACCCACCCAGAGGCCGATGTTGCCGCCGCCCTCAACGCTGGGACCCTCAGGCCCCAGTGAGGCACCACTTCCCAGGCTCAAGGCTGCCGTTACCAGACGCAGAAACGGCAGCTTCGGTGCCGCCGGCACCAGGCCATCGGCCATGGCCATCAAGCTGGGCAATCCTGGACCCAGGTCTTTGGTGAGTTGGCGCAGGCCACCAACGAGCACGCCTCCCAGCATCGGCGCCACCAGCACCGGCCACAGGCTCAGCCAGTTGAGAGCCCGGGGGACCGCCGGCTCCGGCAGCGGCACCGGCGGAGGCGGCAGAAAACCGATCCCACCCAGGCCGATCTGCAGCAACGCTTTGAGTGGCGTACTGGTTGCGGGGTCTGGACTGAAAACCTCGACAGGCGTCGGCTCGGCTGCCAGTGTCCCCACCACCCCCATCACCCCCTCGACGAGGCCGCCGAACAGGAACCGGTTGGTGAAGCCCAGCAGAACGTGAAAGCCCACCACGGCAGCACCGCTGAGAACCCCCACCAGTGCCGCCCAGGCCAGCAGGTTCCATTGGAAAGGTGCAGCCCTGAGCGGACCCTGAGCAGGGGCTTCAGCGCCCTCCTCGCAAGCTTCCTCAGTGCCCGCGGCCGACGGTGGCAAAGATGTCCTCCAGGATCTCTCCTGCTCCCTGAGAGCGCAGGCACTTGGCCAGGTTGATCCCGATCGCTTCTGGGTCGCTGGCTGCGCCGCGAACCTCATCACGGATCAGGCGCTGGCCATCGAGACTGGCCACCATGCCGGTGAGCACAAGCTGCTCGCCCTCGAAGCCGGTGTTCACGCCAATCGGCACCTGACAACCCCCTTCCAACTGGCGCAGAAAGGCCCTCTCGGCCAGGCAGCGACGGGAGGACGGCGTGTGCTCCAGCGCCTTGAGCTGGCCGATCACACGCTCATCGCCATGGCGGCACTCGATGCCGAGCGCTCCCTGGCCAACGGCATGCAAGGAAATGGAGGGATCGATCCGTTCATGGATGCGCGCCGTCAAACCGAGGCGTCCCAGGCCCGCCGCCGCCAGGATCAGGCAGTCGTACTGGCCGGCATCGAGCTTCTCCAGCCGGGTGATGACATTGCCACGAACATCCTTGAACATCAGATGGGGAAAGTGGTGACGGAGTTGGGCCAAGCGGCGCAGGGAGCTGCTGCCCACCACACTGCCTTCGGGCAGGGTGGCCAGGGTCTTGTCCCGGTGCTTGGCGTGGACCACAAGGGCATCGGCCGGATCTTCCCGTTCGGTGATGCAGCCCAGGATCAGACCGTCAGGCAGGTTCGTGGGCAGGTCCTTGAGGCTGTGGACAGCGATGTCGGCCCGATCAAGCAGCATCTGGGCCTCCAGTTCCTTGGTGAACAGGCCCTTGTCGCCGATCTTCGCCAGGGCGACATCGAGAATCTTGTCGCCCTGGGTCGCCATCGCTTCGACGCTGATCTCAAGGTCGGGGTGGGCCTTGGCCAGTTCATCGCGCACCCAATGGGTCTGCACCATCGCCAACTGGCTGCGGCGGGTGGCGATGCGCAATGTGGAGCCAGCCATCAAGTCAGTCCTCAAACCGGCCACAGGGCCGCTCAACAGCCGTCAAGCCTAAGGACCGATGGGCCTGGGCCTGCAGGCCCGCTTCAAGATCGTGATCAGCCAAAGAAATCGATGGGGAAAGGGCCCCAGGTGCCCTCAGCCGCTGAATCATCCGGCTGGTGTCCGGTGATCAACAAGCCCTCACCGAGTCCGCTCTCGCTGCGCAACCGGTACAGACCCGTCGCTTGATTGCCCTTGAGAAAAACCGGGCCCGCAGCGGGCACCGCGCCATCCGCCACCAGGGGAGACCAGCCCAGGGCCTGCTGGCAAGAGGCGAGCGCCTTCACCGCGGCCGTCGTCGATGGGGCCATCACCCCAATGGTGAACCAGGCACAGCCGGCCAGGCGGGTGGCTAGCTCCTCGCTCAGACGCTGCCGTTGTGGAGCGTCGAGCGTTGGGGCTGTGCGCAGGCCGCAGAGCGCGGAGAGGGAGTCGAGGCCGGGGGAGGTGGTCAAAGCGGAATGCCGCGGTTCCGTTCACTCTGGCTGGCCAGGTTGACCTTCCAACCGGTCAGGCAGATGGTCAACCAGATGAAGCCCACCGCTGCACCAGCGATGATGTCGGTGAACCAGTGAACGCGGCAGTAGAGGGTGCTGATCCAGATCAACGCGACCCAAAGGGTGGATCCCAGGTAGAGCGGCTGACGCAGGTGGGGATAACGCTTAGAGAGGATTGCGCACATCAGGAAATAAAACACCACAGCCCCGGCTGCATGGCCACTGGGGAAACTGCGGCCGCTCACCTCCACCAACCGGCCAAGGGGCCGGGCCCGATCGAACAGAGGCTTCAGCCATTGATCCACGATTAAGAGGATCCCCGCCGTGCCGATCGCCAGCCAGGTCAGATCTTTCCAGGCCCGCTTCAGGCTCAAAAACAGCAAGGAAACCATCACCAGCAGAGCAGTGAATCGGGTTCCACTGACTTGATACACCACCACAAGAAATCTGCCTAGGGGGGCGGGGATGGCGTCACCCAGCCAGAGGAGCACCGCTTCATCGGCCTCCGGGCTTTTGTCGTTGCCGATCGTCAGCTCGATCGCGATCACAACGGCCATTGCCGCCAGACAGGCCAGCAGACGCAACGGCCCCAGGCATCGAAACCAACGGCGGAGGCCGCTCAAGGCTGGGGGGAGCCGGCCAGATCGGCACGGCTCACACGCCACAAGCGGTGGTTACCGCGATCAGCGATGGTTTGAACAGAGGAGGGATCAAGGTCGAAACGGCGCAGATTGCGTTCTTCTCCAAATAACAAAACAGTGGAAGCCGAAGCGCTTTCAGCCGATCCAGCAGCGGAACCGCCTGAGCTGCGGCTGGTGTTGTTGGCACTCTTTTTGTTGCTGCTGGTGTCGTCGTTTCTAAGGTGCTCTCTTGCGCCTTTGACACTGTCAAAGTAGCTCACAGGTTTCTTGCTGTAATACACAACGCTGTATCGCAGATAGCCGATCACAAGCAGTTCTTCGTTGGGCTCTGACACCTGTCCGGCCAGCACAGCCAGGTCTTTGAGCGGTTGCTGGCGCTGGGCCTGCATCAAGGGAGCAAGTCCTGGCACCACCAGGAGCAGCAGACCGGTGAAGCCCAACAGATTCGGGGCCCAGAACCAGCGCGGCGAGCCGTCATGAACCAGCAGGGGAAAGAAACCAACGGCAGCGACAGCCAGCACGATTGCGAGCACCAGCGGCAGGCCTGAGCTCTCCAGGGCCTGGGCGAAATCCGGGTAGGCCGGATCGGTTGCGACCCAGCGTGGTGCCAAGGCAGCGGCCATCGCCATCACCGCGAGCACCAGGGCATTGATACCGCCGACCCAGCGCTGAGGCCAGTCAGGGCCAATGGCCCGTGGCGGTGCCCCTGGCAGGGGGATCCAGTACAGGCTGACCAGCAGCGCTCCTGCAGGCACCAACGGCAGGATGTATCCGGCCAATTTGGTGGCGGCGGCGGAGAAGAACAACAACACCACCAGAAACCAGACCAGGCAAAAAGGGGCGAACTGGGATACTCGGGGCTGTTCGCGCCACCAGCCCAGCCGCCAGTAGCCGAGCCTGGCGACGGCCAGGGGCCAATAGAACGACCAGGGCAGCAGCAGCAGCAGGCACCAAGGCAGATAGAAGTACCAAGGCCCGGCGTGGCCATACAGCACGGAGGTGTAACGCTCCAGATTGCTGAAGCCAAAAAAACCACCCAAAAAGGCCATGCCATGGGCTTGGGCAGCCAGCGCATACCAAGGGGTGGCTACCGCAAAGAAAAGTACGGTCATCGCCAGCATCGGCATCTGGCGCAGCACGACCCAAAGCTGCCCCTGCAGGAGCAGGAACACCACAATCACCAGACCGGGCAGCACCAGCCCAACTGGTCCCTTGGCCAGCACGGCAATGGCGCTGAACACAGGCATGGCCACATAACCAAACCGGCGCAACCATGGCCGTGCCTGTTGGCTGTAACTGAGAAAAAAACCAAACAAACTGAGGCTGATCGCACTCGCCAGGAACATATCGGTCACCGAGCTGCGGCCCCAGCCCACCCAACCTGGATTGAGGGCCAACACGGCGGCAGTAAGCCAGGCCCGTCGCCAGCGTTGCCCGTTTTCTTCGTCGGGGCCGGCGATGGTCAGGAGCAGACCAAAGCCAGCAAACACCACAGAACTCGCGGCCAGGGCCACCGGTAGGCGGGCGGCCCATTCCGAAACTCCAAAGATTCGGAAACTGAGACCCACCATCCAGTACCCCCAGACGGGATAGTCGAAGAAAAGCTCGTTATTCCAGTAAGGGGTTACCCAGTCGTTGCGCAGCAACATTTGATGCCCGACTTCAACGAAGAGGGCTTCGGTTTTGTCCATCAGGCTGAGGGTGCCCAGATGGTTGAAGAAGGCCAGCCAGCAGAGCATGCCCAGGCCCACAAGGCTGATCACTGCCCGTCGCCAGGGAGATCTGCCCAGAGACGATCTCGACTTCAGCACAGACGCCTGGGAATCATTCAAACAATGATCGCGCAGTTGGACCATCCCCTCTGGGTCATGGATTGGAGGGGAGGCTACCAAGCAGTGAGACCAAGGTTTTACTTGATGTATTCCTTGAGCACACCGTTGCGGTTGGGGTGGCGCAGCTTACGCAGAGCCTTGGCCTCGATCTGGCGGATGCGTTCCCTGGTGACGTCAAAGATCTGGCCGATCTCTTCAAGCGTTTTCATGCGTCCATCATCGAGGCCGTAGCGCAGGCGGAGCACGTCACGCTCCCTGGGGCTGAGCGTTGCCAACACGCCCTCAAGATCTTCCCGCAGCAGATTCTTGGCCACATCCTGCTCGGGATTCTCAATATCGGCTTCGATGAAGTCGCCGAGGCGAGAATCCTCCTCCTTGCCGATCGGCGTTTCCAAGGAGATCGGCAGTTGGGCCGATTTGGCAATGAAACGAAGTTTTTCGATCGTCATCTCCATGCTCTCAGCGATCTCCTCTTCCGTTGGCTTGCGGCCAAACTCTTGGCTGAGAACCTTGGTGGTTTTCTTGATGCGGGAGATGGTTTCGTAGAGGTGAACCGGCAGACGGATCGTGCGGCTCTGGTCAGCAATGGCGCGGGTGATCGCCTGACGGATCCACCAGGTGGCATAGGTGGAGAATTTATAGCCTTTTTCGTGGTCGAATTTCTCGGCGGCACGGATCAGGCCCAGGCTTCCTTCTTGAATGAGGTCCTGGAAGGAGAGACCCCGATTCATGTACTTCTTGGCGATCGACACCACCAGGCGCAGGTTCGACTGCACCATCTTCTCCTTAGCCCGCCGGCCCAACATCAGTCGTCGACGGAACTTCAGCAGGGTCATGTCAACGAGAACGGCCCACTCCTTGACATCGGGGTAGTGACCATTGTCCTGCTCGAACTGGTTTGCCAGTTCCTCAAGCAGGAGCAGATCGGCGATCTTGCGCGCCAGCTCGATCTCTTCGTCTGGGCGAAGCAGACGGATTCGGCCGATTTCCTGGAGATAGACCCGGATCGAATCCTCGGTGTACACCCCTTTGGGTCCCACCTTGATGCTCGCCAAGGCCTTGGCCCCAGCGGCTTTCTTCTCCTTGGTCGCCGTCGCGGCATCGGCAGCTGTCAACAGTTGTTCGGCAGCGCTGTCCTGCTTCTTGCTCGCAGCGGCGGAGGGAGGAAGGGAGGCACCGACCTTGGTCTTGCCGGAAGTCTTGCTGGCAACCGCTTTGCTGGTGACCGCTTTTCCTGAAGCCGGCTTCGCGGAGGAGGCTTTGGTCGTCGGGGTTTTGGCCGCTGGCGGCTTGCGGGTGCGGGTCACCTTGTTGGAGGCCACGGCAGGGTCCTCAGCCGTGCTGGGCTCAGATCCAGCCTTGGGCTTGGATGTGGCCTTGGCAGCGGAATCCTTCGGCTTGCTTCGTGAAGCCTTCGGCTTTGCCTCGACACTCGCCCCTGCTCCCGAAAGGGAAGCGACCGAGAGAATCTCTTGGTCGGGCTTTTTGGACTTGACGGCGGCGACAGGACTCATAAGAACAACAGAAGAAAGTAGACGCGGGGGGAAAGGGGGAGGGAAACGCCGGCGTGGTGGTTTCGAAGTGCTTCTTCACGGCAACGACGCACCAAGGCTGGGGAAGGCGTCACAAGAGCCACTCCCGGTCCGTCAACAGACAGAGGTTGAACGGGACCGTCGGCCACTCAGAACACAATCAGCCAGACCAAACGACAAGGATCGACACGGATGCCAATGCAGGGTTGTCAGGGGAGGTCGCAGACTGGGAGGCTGGATGGAGGGTGACTCCAGTCGCTGCTCACTTTAAGTCTTCCCTCTGGACGGAACACTGCGGGATCCGACTGCAGCTTCATCAACTGCTCAACCCATTCATTCTAAGAAAACTGTTTGGGGTTTGCAAGGAAACGAGCAGATGCGATCACGGTGATTCAAGAACTGACATGTTCCCAGGTGTGGCTGGAGGCAGGCCCCGAGGGCCGTGTTTTCACCTACGTCAACCCCCAGAACCTTGTTCTGGCAGTGGGTGATCTGGTCAGGGTCCGCTTACGGGGCCGCCGGCACATCGGCCTGATCGTCGAAACCCCGGTCGCCTTTCCCCAGGACATCGACCCGATCAAGTTGTTGCCGATCGAGGCGATCCAGCAAAGCTGTGCCGCCGATCCCACCTGGCAAGAGGTTCTCCAGCAGGTGGCCTCTGACTGCCACACCAGTCTGTTCAAGACGCTCAAGACGGCCTTGCCGCCAGGTTGGCTTGGCCAGCGCCCCGCCGCCGCCCAGGGACCAGCGCCTGAGCGCCAATGGGTGGAACTGCTTGCTCTTGATGCCACTGCACAAGCTCGAACAGCACGTCAGCGAGCCTTGATCGAACGTTTGGCCCTTCAAGACGGTGCCGGTGACTGGTTGCAGACGGTCGTTACGCAGTGGGGATTCAGCCGTTCGCTGGTTCAGGGGCTGGCCAAGCGGTCGGTACTTCAGCTGAGCCGACGGCCTGCACCGGTGGCACAACGACAGGCCAGCGGGCTGGCCGAGTCCGGCATGGCTATGGACCTGGAGCCCCCTCGCCAGCTGAACCCGGACCAGGCCCAGGCCCTTGCTCAGATCCTCTCTTCAGCAGAGGATGCCGAGCTGCTGCTCTGGGGTGTGACCGGTTCGGGCAAAACCGAGGTGTATCTCCAGGCTGCTGCGGCCTGCCTGGAGAAGGGCCGCAGCAGCCTGCTATTGACCCCGGAGATTGGCCTGATCCCCCAGCTGATCGACCGCTGTCTGGCCCGCTTCGGCGACCGGGTGCTCGGCTATCACAGCGGCCTCAGCGATGCTGAGCGGATCAGGGTCTGGAGGCGCTGCAAGGAAACAGCGCTGCAAGCTGGGCCGCTAGTGGTGGTCGGCACCCGCTCCGCCATCTTTTTGCCCTTGGCCCCTCTCGGCCTGATCGTGTTGGATGAGGAGCACGACAGCTCCTACAAGCAGGACGCTCCGATGCCCTGCTATCACGCCAGGGCGGTGGCCAGGCGCCGAGCCGCCAGCGGCCCGGCAAGGCTTCTGCTCGGCAGCGCCACCCCCTCCATCGAAACCTGGTTGCGGTGCCAGGCGGAGCCTGGCGACAGACAACCCCAGACCACCCTGTTACAGCTGCCTGAACGGATCAGCGGCCAGACGGCGGCCCCGGTGCGGGTGGTCGACATGCGCCAGGAGCTGGCTGATGGCCACCGGCGCCTGATCAGCCGGGCCCTCAAAGGCAGGCTCGACCGGCTCAAGGAAGTGGGTGAGCAGGCGGTGGTGCTCGTGCCCAGGCGGGGATACAGCAGTTTTCTCAGTTGCCGCAGTTGCGGGGAGGTGGTGCAGTGTCCGCACTGTGACGTCTCGCTCACCGTCCATCGCCACCGCGACGGGCTGGAGTGGCTGCGCTGTCACTGGTGTGGTCACCGCCAACAGCCAAGTCAGCGTTGCAGTCACTGCGGCTCCACCGCCTTCAAGCCCTTCGGGGCCGGAACCCAGCGGGTGATCGAGCAACTTGAAACGGAGCTCGAAGGGCTGCGCCTGCTGCGCTTCGATCGCGATACCACCCGGGGACGGGATGGACACCGCCGCCTGCTGGCCCAGTTCGCCGCTGGCGAGGCCGATGTGCTGGTCGGAACCCAGATGCTCACCAAGGGGATTGATCTCCCCAGGGTGACCCTGGCGGCGGTGCTCGCGGCCGATGGACTGTTGCATCGCCCCGATCTGCGGGCCGGGGAACAGTGCCTGCAGGTGTTGCTGCAACTGGCCGGGCGTGCCGGCCGTGGCGAACGCCCCGGCGAAGTGATTGTCCAGACCTATTCCCCTGATCATCCGGTGATCCGCCATCTGATCGATGGCCGCTACGACCACTACCTCGCTGGCGAACTCCAACAACGCCGTGCGGCTGAGCTGGTGCCCTTCAGTCGCGCCTGCCTGCTGCGGCTCTCCGGTGCCACGGCCACCGCCACGGCCACCGCTGCCGCCAGCCTGGCCGAACGGATCCGGGGAGACCTGGAGGCCGCCGGCTGGCTCCTGGTCGGGCCCGCCCCGGCACCGGTGGCGAGGGTGGCCGGGCGCCATCGCTGGCAGATCCTGCTGCACGGCCCCGCCGGCAGCCTCCTGCCGTTACAAGCGGAAGCTGAGCTGCGCTCAGGGCTCGATCGCCGGGTGAACCTCAGCATCGATCCCGACCCAATGGAGCTCTAGGACCCTTCATCCACAGAAGGCGGGGGCAATTCCGGCCAGCCAAATCCAGCCTGCCGGCGCAGCCGCTGCAGGCCGAGGGCCAGACCGAGCAACACCAGGATCGCGAGAGCACCCAGCCCCAGCCGGCTCCAGCGCCAGCAGACGAGTTCGATGCGATTGAGGGCGCCAGGCTGCAACGGCCAGCGGATCCCATCGGCGCATGGCACTGCAGCCAGAGGCAAGGATGAGCGCAGGGCGGCAGGTGCCAACGGACCGAGCTGAACGCCGAGCTCCAGTCCCGGCAGACCCCTGACAGGGCGCAGATCCACTTCCAGGCTGAACCGCTGGTGGGCCCCCACCAACCAGTTGCGTTCCCTGAGCTGTAAATCCGGGGGTGGCAGCTCGATCCCCCCCAGCTGGGCGGCCGTGGCCACAGTGCTCTGTAGCAGCCTGGAAATCTCCGCAGCGCTCAAGTTGGCGCTTCTGAGGCTGACCACCCCCTGCCGGGTCTCGAGCGCCAGAAGAGGTTTCGGTGCTGGTGCCGCTGCCTGCAGCTCCTGGCTGTACTTGCGCTGAAAGGGCAGCAGGCGTCCGGACTCGCTGCGCAGGGTCTGCTGGAGCTGGAGCCGGCCAGGAGGACCGAAGCGCAGATCGGTCTGGACCCGCAGGCAGCCTGAGAGCAGGGAGCCGAGCAGCAGAAGCACAGCCAGCACGGCAATGGCGAAGCCAACCGGGCCGCGGGTGGGTCCGGTCGGTGGCGGCGGAGGCGGAGTCGGCTCCGGCGCACGGTCGCGCCGCCGCGGGCTGGCGCTGGATTTCAAGCGGCCCTCCAGGGGTTCGGCCTCAGTGATGGCCGGCAAGGTGAGCGACCAGTTGGCCGGAAGCGGCAGGGCCGGTGCCTCCAGAATCAGCTGCAGGTTCTTGGCCTGGGCCCGAATCTCCAGGTCCCGACAGACGCGCAAACTGCGGCAACAGCTGGCGGCCTGCTCGTCGTTGCCCTGGCCCAGCAGGGCCGTGACCATCAGCAAGCGCAGGCTGCCCCCCAAGGGAGTAGCGGACGAATGGATCAGGGCCAGGGGTTCCAGCAACCTCAGGCAGCGCCCGTAGTCGCCCCTTTCCAGCGCCAGGCGGGCTGGTGACAGCGGGTCCTCAGCCATGGCCGGCCGGCGCGGCTACCGGCGCCAGGCGACCGACCACCATGGTGCCGATGCCGGCATCGGTGAACACTTCCAAGAGCAGGGCGTGGGGAACGCGACCATCGACGATATGGGCGGCCCCGACCCCCTGGGCGAGGGCACGGATGCAGCATTCGGTCTTGGGCGTCATGCCGCCATCAACAACTCCGCTGGCGATCAGTTCACGGGCCTCGGAGAGACTGAGCTGACGCAGCAGCGAACCAGGATCGTCGCGATCACGCAAGATTCCAGGGGTATCGGTGAGCAGGATCAGCTTCTCGGCCTGGAGGGCGGCGGCGAGTTCACCGGCCACGGTGTCGGCATTGATGTTGTGTGACTGACCCTGGGGGTTGGCCGCCACGCTGGAAATCACTGGGATGTAGCCATTCTCCAGCAGCGGAGCGAGAACGTCAGGGTTGACGGCCGCCACATCCCCCACCAGCCCGTGGGAGCCATCCCCCCAGACCCTCGCTTCGACCAGGCCGCCATCACTGCCGGAGAGCCCCACCGCCCGGCCACCGAGGCGGTTGAGCCCGTTGACGATCTGTTTGTTGACCCTGCCGACCAACACCATCTCGACCACATCCATTGTCTCGGCATCGGTGACCCGCAGGCCATCAACGAACCGGGGCTCGATCGACATCCTGCTCAGCCATTGGTTGATCTCCGGCCCGCCGCCATGGACCACCACCGGTTGCAAACCCACGCAGGCCAGCAGGGCCAGATCACGGAAGACCGCCTCACGTAGCGCTTCGTTCACCATCGCCGCCCCCCCGTACTTCACCACCACACGGCGGCCGGAAAAACGCTGGATGTAGGGCAGGGCTTCACTGAGAACGGAGACCCGCAGGCTGTCCTCGGCACTGATCAAGGGGTCCTGACTCACGTTCGACAACGACAACAACGACGGGGGATCAGGACGGCACGACGTCCACCTGGCCATCGCTGATGGCAGGGGCAACCGGCCCCAGGGTGAGTTCAAGTTCAGCGTCCGTCAACGGGGCCAGAGTGGCCACAAGCCCAGGTCCGAAAAAACGGCCAAGTCGCTCCTGCTTGGCTTGCCAGCGCTCAAACGGCACCCCATTGCTGCGAAAACGCAGGCCCAGGCCATAGCCGCCATGCTCCTCCAGTTCGCGCACGCTCAGGAGTTCGGGCGGCTGATCGTCGTTCCAGAGCTTGAGGGCCTCGAGCGAACTCTCGAGGTGCGCCTTCTGGCCATAACGCCAACGGGTCACGTCCTTGAGCAGGGTGCTGAGCGGTTCGCTCTCAGGTTGCTCGCGCAGGGAGCGGAATTCAGCAGGTTTGGTCAGCCGGATGGCGGGCGGCAGTTCCGAGGACTTCAGGGCCAGTCCCCCCAACAGCAAAGGAATGCCATAGAACACGCCAGCTAGGCTGATGTTGGGGCTATCGGTCGCGTAGGCGATCGTGCCGACAACGGTAAGAACGGCGCCGAGGAGGGTGAGCAGGCTGCCGGGTGAGGTGATTGCTTGCATGGCGACCATCCTCCCGCAAGGGCGTACGCAAAAATCGAAACCATGTTCTGTTCAACTCTGCGATGACTGCCGCCAACTCCGCTGAACCCTCCTCCGGGCCCATCGGTGCCGAGCGAATCGGTGCTACTCCGGACGTTACCGAGCCGGACAGGGTCGAACCGATGGCGGCTGCAGCCCAAAATGGGGCTGGGGAAACTGCCGACGAGCTCAGCACCCCGGCCTTGATCGAGCAGCTCAGCGCCGACCGACTCTGGCTTCTGCGCCAGATCGATGGGGGCCGTTGGCCTGATCTGCGCCTCGACCTGGCGGCCCTGGAGCGGGAGCTGGGCCAGATGATTGACCTGGCCAGCGAGCGGCTGGCTGCAGGCTGACCAGCCTGGATTCAGAACGGGATGTCGTCGTCGTCGCTGAGCTCAGGCACCAGCGGCGATGTGTTCCAGGTGGGAGCCTGCTGAGACGGGGCCGCCGGCGTGGCAGCAGTTCCGGCCGGGGAGCCAGCCATGGAGCCAGCCGCAGCGGCCCTGGCCGGCACGGGCCTGGGCACCGAACGGGGCATGGCCCCGGCGGGTGGCGGCGATGCGGTGGCTGGCCTCTGGTCCCCTGCAGCGGAGCTGCCGGCCGCGAGCGGATGGAGACGGGAAAGCGTGAACTCGGCACGCTTCTCCTTGAGGCCATCGGCGCGGGTCAAGGTGGTGATGCGCAAGCGCCCCTCCAGCATCAGCCGCTGGCCCACCTGGACCCGGTTCTGGAGGTCCTGCGCCAGATTGCCCCAGCCCACCACCTTGATCTGGCCCGACGGGTCGTCGGGCCGCAGACCCTCGAACTGCACCGACATTTCGGCAACGGGGGTCTGGTTGTCCTGGGTGTAGCGCAACTGGGGCGCCTCGATCACCTCCACTTCCAGCAAACAGTGATTCAAAACCGGATCAAAAACACCGAGCTTCATTCTGATGCACTGTCCTGCTGATGCACTGTTCTTCCGATGCGCGGTCCTGATTGTCAGCAGCGGCCCCGGCTCTGGCTGATCGCCGGCACCGGCGAGGGACCCGCCCTGGCCAGGGTGTTGCTGGAGGGAGGCTGGGGCGTGCATGTGGCCGTGGTGAGCGCCAGCGCCTGCCGTGCCTACGACGCCCACCCCGGTCTGCGCCTGGAGGTGGGAAGCCTGGCTGGGCCAGCGGCCATGGCAGCGCGGCTGCGGCAGGCGACGCAAGGCGGGCAGCCGTTCGTCTGGGTGGTGGATGCCAGCCATCCCTTTGCCAGCCGGGTCAGCACCGACCTGGCCGCCACCTGCCTGAGCCTGGGCCAGCCGCTGCTGCGTCTGTTGCGACCAAATCTGCAAGCCAAAGCCGTCGACTGCACCCTGCTGGCGGGGCTTGAGGAGCTGGCCTGCCTCGACCTGGCCGGAGAACGCCTGCTGTTCGCCATCGGCGCCCGCCATCTGCCAAAAGCCATGGCCCTGGTGGCGCCTGCCGTGAGCTTCGCCCGCTTGCTGCCCAACGCCGCGAGTCTGCGACAGGCGCGGGCCGCCGGGCTGCCGGAGGCCCATCTGGCCTTTCATCGCCCCGGCACAGGAGCGGGCCTGGCCCCGCTGGCTCTTGAAGCGGCCCTGATTCGCCAGTGGGGCATCACCGCCGTTCTCTGTCGCCAATCCGGTGGCACAACCGAACAGGGCTGGCAGACGCTTTGCCACAGGTTCAGCCTGCGACTGCTGCTGCTCAAACGGCCTGAGGAACCGGAGGGCGTCGAGCGGCTCGAGCTGCCCGATCTGATGGCCCGGCTGGGGGCCTGGGGCTGATCACCCCAGGTGCCGAGCGACCAGGTCGGGCAGGGAAACGGCTGGACGCGGTCCCAGCTGGGTGATCACCTGGCCGGCACAGAGGGATCCCAGCCGTCCGCAGCGCTCCAGCGAGTCCCCCCGGGTAAGGCCGAAGAGAAAACCGGCGGCATAAAGATCGCCGGCGCCGGTGGTGTCCACAAGCGGACCGAGCCGAAAGGCCTCGATCTCCCAGGTGGTTGAACCCTGAAGCACGACCGAACCCCGTTCGCTTCGGGTCAGCACGGCCACCCCGCAGCACCCCCGCACCTGCTCTTGGGCCTCCTCGAAGCTGGAGCTGCCATAGAGGGCCATGATCTCGACCTCGTTGGCAAAGAGCAGATCGACATGGCCGTCGACCAGCTCCAGAAAGCTCTGCCGGTGGCGCTCGACGCAGAAGGCATCCGAGAGGCTGAGCGCCACCTGACCGCCACTGCGGCGCATCACCTCTGCCGCGGCAAGGAAGGCGCGCTTGGCCGCATCGCTGTCCCAGAGGTAGCCCTCCAGATACAGCATTTTGGCCTGGGCCACAAGCTCAAGATCAAGGTCTTGGGGCTCCAGCCCCACCGAGGCCCCCAGGTAGGTGCACATCGTGCGCTGGGCATCGGGGCTGACAAGGATCATGCAACGGGCCGTGGAGGGCCCGCTGCTGGCAGCGGGCGTCTCGAAGCGGGTGCCGACGGCGCGGATGTCGTGGGAGAAGATCGCGCCGAGCTGGTCGTCGCGGACGCGGCCGATGAAAGCCGCCTTGCCGCCGAGCTGGGCGATGCCAGCCAGGGTGTTGGCGGCCGAGCCACCGGATGTTTCCAGACCCGGACCCATGGCGGCATAAAGACGCTCGGCCTGGGCTTCATCCACCAGGGTCATGGCGCCTTTGTGGAGCTGGTGGTCTTCAAGAAAACGGTCATCGCTCAAGACGAGGACGTCGACGATGGCATTGCCGATGCCGATGACATCGAGCACCTTTCTGGTCTCAGGCATTGAGGAGGGCCCGCTTCGGTCCGTGGATCGGATCCTCCACCACGATGGTCTGGTCCCGGTGGGCGCCAAGCGAGACGATCGCGATCGGCACTTCCATCAGTTCAGCCAGGAATCGCAGATAGGCCATGGCCGTTTGAGGAAGCTGCTCAAGGCGGCGGCAATCGGCCGTTGAAGACTGCCAGCCCGGCAGGTTGACGTAGATCGGTTTGCAGCGGGCAAAGAGTTCGGCGCTGCTGGGGAAATGGTCGATGCGCTCGCCATCGAGTTCGTAGGCCACACAGACCTTGATGGAATCGAGTTCGTCGAGCACATCGAGCTTGGTGATCGCCAGACAGTCGAGGCCGTTGACCTCCACCGCGTAGCGGCCAATGACGCCATCAAACCAACCGCAACGGCGACGACGCCCGGTGGTGGTGCCGAATTCGTGGCCCCGGTCGCAGAGGTGGTCGTTGAGGCTGCCTTCAAGTTCGGTGGGGAAGGGACCTTCCCCGACACGGGTAGTGTAGGCCTTGGCCACACCGATCACCCGGTCGATCAGGGTCGGGCCGACCCCGGCACCGATGCAGGCCCCCCCCGAAACCGGATTCGAGGAAGTCACATAGGGATAGGTGCCGTGATCGAGGTCAAGCAGGGTTCCCTGGGCACCTTCGAACAGGATGTTTTTGCGGGCCCGCGCCGCCTCGTGAATCGTGCGGGTGCAGTCGACCACATGGGGAGCCAGTCTTGCCCCGTAGCCCGCATATTCGGCGATCATGGCCTCGCAATCGAGCGGCTCGATGCCGTAGATCTGCTCGAGGAGCTGGTTCTTCTCCGCCAGGGGTGCACTGAGACGATCGCGCAGCCGCTCTTCATCGAGCAGGTCGACCACCCGAATGCCGTTGCGCTCGGCTTTATCGGCATAGGTGGGGCCAATACCCCGGCCGGTGGTGCCGATCCGTCGTTCGCCACGGCGCTGCTCCATCGCCTGATCCAGCAGGCGGTGGTAGGGCATGGTGACGTGGGCCGTCGAAGCAAGTTTCAGCCCGTCAATGGCGATGCCGTAGGCGAGCAGCATGTCGAGCTCGCCAAGCATCACCTTGGGGTCCACCACAGTTCCTGAACCAATCAGACAGATCGTTTCGGGATAAAGAATTCCCGAAGGAATCAGATGCAGTTTGAGAACCTTGTCGTCAACGACGATGGTGTGGCCGGCATTGACCCCGCCTTGATAGCGCACCACCACATCGGCGGAGCGGCTCAGGAGATCGGTGATCTTGCCCTTCCCCTCGTCGCCCCACTGTGCACCGATGACGACAACGTTGGCCAAGGACACAGCGGCCCGAAGCCGCTTCTAAGCACAAGGATGGAGCCTGTCAGATCAACGGCCCTTCCGTCAAAGAGCCGGAGTGATCGTTGGCACTGTTAAGGCCTAGCGCCATTCAGGCGCCGCGGGTCACGTTCGCTTCGGCTTTGCGCAGTTCCTTGGCCACACGGGTCTTGAGGGCCTCGGGCAGCGGACGGTTCGGATAATTGGTGTAGTGGCCGGCCAGGGAGTTGATCGCGGTCTGCATGGTGGTGAACGAGCTGAGGCCGTTGACCTTGCTCCTGGGGCGGTAGAAGGCGACGTAGTCCTTGACGAGGGTGCGGGCGGATGTTTCAGCCTCTGCCCTGGAGGGATCGTCGTCGGCGATCGCGATCGTGCTCAGCAGGGCCTCGGCCACCACCATCGTGTCGTCGAGGTAGGTGCCGTTCAGGGGCGCCGCCGGACTGCCGCAGGCACTCAGCAACAGGCTGAGGCTGAGGCAGATGGCGAGCAGGCTGGCCGTCGAACGGCGGACCTGCTCGCCCAAGATTCCGCTGAGTGTTTGCAGTGACCAGGACTGGACCCAACGGTCCCACGCAGCGGCCATCAGCGCCTCAATTCGATAATTCCCACTTTAGAAGCACCGCGCGGCGCTCACCAAGGCAGGGCTGAGGCCTATGGCAGGGCTGAAGCGTTCTCAAAGTGATCGAAGCGCCTGGCACCTAGACCGTTGCCTGTTGAGCGAGAAGCCCAAGGCGCCCAGCCTCGATCCGGGGCTGAAGCCAGGCCAACAGGGCGTCGGCAGCCAGCTCATGCTTGGCGCCACCGGCGCGCTCCACCACTTCCACCTTGCCGGTGGCGGCCCCCCGGCCCACCACCACGCGCCAGGGGATGCCGATCAAATCGGCATCCTTGAATTTCACCCCGGCCCGCTCGGCGCGGTCGTCAAGCAGTACCTCGATCCCCGCGGCCGCCAACGCGGCGTAGAGCTGCTCGGCCAGAGCCAGCTGCAGGCCGTCCTGAGCATTGGCGATCACAACGATCAACTCGAACGGGGCGATGGCCAGCGGCCAGCAGATGCCCTGAGCGTCATGGTGCTGCTCTACCGCCGCCTGGGCCAATCGGGACACACCAATGCCGTAACAGCCCATCGCCAGCGGTTCATCGACGCCGTCGTCCGTCGTGAAACGGGCCTCCAGAGCTTCGGAGTACTTACAACCGAGCTGAAAGATATGGCCGACCTCGATGCCCCGGCTGGCCACCAGCCGTTGCTCCGAGTCGTGCTGGCAGCGATCACCTGGCTGGGCTGCACGCAGATCAGCCAGCTCCGGCAACGGTGTTTGGGCATCCCAGCCGGCCACCACCTGGTGGCTGCCGGCCTGGTTGCTGCCGCAGACGAACCTGCCGAGGAACTCCAGGCTGGAATCGGCCAGTCGCTCGAAGCGTGGTGCCCAATCGCGGGCCGCGGCGAGAACCCCATCGCTGAGCTGGGGCCCGAGAAACCCAAAGGGCAGGGGAGCCAGGCCCTGGGCAGCCACCTGGTCGGCTGTCAGGGGCTGGAGATCGATCAGGGGATGCCCTGACCCGGCCAAACGGCTGCTCAGGGCATTTCTGAGCTTGACCTCATTGAGTTGCTGATCGCCCCGCAAGCAGACCAGCACGGGTTGGGGAGGCCGGCCGGCGAAACGGGCCAACAGCAACAGCACCTTGACGATCTGGCTGGCCACCAGAGCATGGCCCTGGCAGAGGGCCTCGATCGAACCCTGTGCCGGAGTGAGGAAGGGGCCCAGGGGCCTGGAGGGCTCTAGGGGGATCGCCTCGGTTTCGAGCGAGATGGCCCGTTCCTGGTTGGCGGCGTAACGCCCGTCGGGGCTGGAGAGGATCAGGTCCTCGCCGACCTCGGCAGTCACCATGAACTCCTGGCTGGCGCTGCCACCGATGGCGCCGCTGTCGGCTTCAACAGCCACGGCCCGCAGGCCACAGCGCTGGAAAATGCGCCGGTAAGCCTGATCCATCTCCGTGTAGGTGGCGGCGAGGCTGGCCCCATCGGCATGGAAGGAATAGGCATCCTTCATGATGAATTCGCGTGCACGCATCAGCCCGAAACGGGGGCGAATTTCGTCGCGGAATTTGGTCTGGATCTGATAAAGGCAGACCGGTAGCTGCCGGTAGGAACGGAGCAGGTCGGAGGCCAGGGCCGTCACCACCTCTTCGTGGGTGGGACCAAGCCCCATGGAGCGGTCCTGGCGATCGACCAGATGGAACATGATCCCCTCGCCGGCGGTGTAGCCCTGCCAGCGGCCGCTGCGTTCCCAGAGGTCGGCGGGCTGAAGCTGGGGCAGCAGGGTTTCCAGGGCGCCGATCCGGTCCATTTCCTGGCGGACGATGCCGTTGATCTTGGTCAGCACCCGCCAGAGCAAGGGCAGATAGGCATACACACCAGCGGCGATCCGACGGGTGTAGCCGGCCCGCAACAACAGCCGGTGGGATGGAATTTCAGCCTCGGCCGGATCGTCTCGCAGTGTCACCAGCATCAGGCGGGACACACGCATCGCAGCAGCCGGGCGAAAGGGCTTGGAACCTATCACCCAGTTGCTGGAAGGCTGTCGCACAGCCGACCGAAACAAGCAGCCAGAAAGGTCTGGACGAAGGCCCCAGAAAGCGGGACACTTCTGCTAAGGTCTGGTCAACAATCCCATTCGTCTCAGGATAGTCTCATGACTGCGGCTCCCCATGGTCCCAGCGGGGGAATCGCTCCTTCCGGCCACCGGGTTGAGCCGTTCACTTCCATGCCCGTCCAGATCAGCCCGCCGTTGATCGGCCTGCCAGGCGGCGAATCAGCCACGCCTGACGAACACCTGATCGGCATCGACGACGTTCAGAGTGCTTTGAACCGTTCTCGCGCATCGGTGTATCGCTACACCAACACTGATCCCCGCAATCTCAACCCGCCCTTCAACCCCCGCCGCCTCAACCCGGAATACCGCACGGATCAGAAGGAACCGTTGCAGTTCCACCCCCACGAAGTGGCTCGCTTTGCGCGGGACGTGCTGCGAATCAAGGAAGTCACCGTGGAGGTGCTCAACTCGCCTTCAACGGCCACCCAGCAGTTGCTCGGCTCCATTCTCGAAGAGCTCCAGGCGATCCGCTCCTTGATGAACCGCATGGAAGCGGCGCCCACCGATCTCAGTAGCAAGCGTGACAACTTTGATCAGTCCAGGCCCGCCGCCTGAACGACGGCTGGCCCCTTGGTGCCAGAATTAGGGTGACTGCCCGTTGATGACCATGCCGCTGACTTGCTCAGTTGGTTTCTGACAGCGATGGGCCGTTGCTTCCCGATCAACCTGATTCCTGTTCTTAAAGGGCAGTCTCAGCTTCCAGGGGGGCTATTCCTTAATTCCAGTCCATGGACTCCGACCAGCCCCGACATTCTCCCGAGACCTTCCCCAACCCCGCCAAGGATCACGACAGCGAAGCCTCAGAGGACCCGTTCAGTCCGGGCTCGATGTTGCAGACAGGCTCCTCTTTGTTTGGAGGCCTGATTGGTATCCTCGCCCTCTTCGTTCCCATTGCCGGAGTCGTCAGTGATCGGCTCACGCTTGAGAACGCTGTGGTTCCCCCTTCGCCAGCCCTGATCCACGGGCATCGGCAATCCGGTCGCCTCTCCGGCACCTGGGTCGTTCCTTAGCGTCGCCACGAACCCTTGCACAACTGCCCTTATCGACCGCGTGGGCAGGTAGGTTTGGAGGTGCCGTGTACCTTCGCAGTCCGTGCCCACCATCCGTTTCGAACAGGAAGGCCAGCAGGTTGGATGCATCGAGGGAGCCAACCTCCGCAAGGCGGCACTCGATGCCGGCATCAACCCTTACAAAGGGGTGAACAACTTCAATAACTGCGGCGGCCTCGGCCAGTGCGGCACCTGCGTGGTGGAGGTCCTCGATGGCGCCCGGAACCTCTCCCCCCGCAGCGATGTCGAGCAGGTTTACCTGGCCGATCGGCCCGCCAGCTACCGCTTGAGCTGCCGCACCACCGTCAATGGTGATGTCAGCATCCGCACCCGCCCTGATGCAGCGGTGGGTAAGGGTTCGAACAGCCTGGTGGGTGCGCTGAAGGCGCTGATCGGCAAATCTTGAGCCCGGGCTCCCTCAAGCTTTACAGCTACTCCCGCTGCTCAACCTGTCGCAAGGCAATCGCCTGGCTCAATCACCAAGGGATCCCCTTCAGCGTGGTGGACATCACGGTGACGCCTCCTTCACGGGCCGAGCTTGCTTTGGCCTGGGAACGGCTGCCTTCGCCTCTGCGGTTGTTCAACACCAGCGGGCTGAGCTACCGGGCTTTAGGGGCAGCGGTCGTCAAAGAGATGGAGCCTGATCAGGCCATCAAAGCCCTCGCTGCTGACGGCAAACTGATCCGCAGACCCTTCCTGATCAGTTCAGACGGGTCGCTGCTGCTGGTGGGCTTTGATTCTCTGGCCTGGTCCCAGGTCCTGGCGAACCTTCCGCTGGAACCATCAGCTGATCCAGTTCCCGAATCAGGGCATTGATCCCGGTGCGGTTGATCTGGCCCAGATAATTGAGCTTGAGTTCCTCCAGCAGGGTGCAGAGCAACTGCTGAGTGCGCTCGAGCGCCACGCCGTTCTCCAGGGAATCGGCCAGTTCCTCCCAGAAGCGGTCCAGAACGCGTTCCAACAGGTCGATCTGCTGGTTGTCCGGTTTCTGGATCCGGTCCGCGGCGCTCCGTGAGAGATCGAGCAGGCTCTGGACCACGCCGCTGGCCAGTTGTTTGGAGAGGCCAAGCTCCAGCTGGAGCAGGGGTTGAAGCTGGCGAAGGCCAGGGGGCACGACCAGGCCCTGCAGGCTTTGTTGCAGGGAATGGCTGAGCACGGCCTCCAGTTCGGGGCCCAGGCGCGGGGCGACCTGACGCAGCAACAACGGACCCCAGATTCGCGTCAGTTCCACCACCTCCCGCTCGTCATTGAGGTTGACGTTCTGGTGGCTCGGCAACCGCCGGATGCGCTCGGGCCATTGGGACGAACGGATCAGGCCCTGGGCTCCATCCATCAACTGCAGCGCCAGCACCTCGAACAGTTCCACCGCCAGCAAGGCGACCACGACACGGCTGACCACCGCCCGCAAGGGCTCAAAGTTGACCAGTCCACTGGTCTGCAGCCGCTCGGCCACCGGAATCACCCGCAGCAGGGGCCAGAAAGGCAGCAGCAGGGGCAGATCGGTCCAGCGGCGCAACAGGGCCTGACCCCAGCTGAGCCCCGGCAATCGCCGCCTGGAACGGATGACCCGCAGCAGGATGTCGACCAGGAAGACGCTCTGAAACAGAAGCAGATCGCCGCGCCAGAAGTGGTCGGTGGGCCGGCCGTTCTCATCGATCGAGCGCCAGTAATTGGTGGCAACCAGGGGCAGGATTTGCTCGCGCCAGAACTGCCGTTCCTCGGGCCAGGGGTTCTGGGCCAACCAGCCATCGCTCAGCAGGACGGCTGCGGATTCCTTGGAGGAATCCAGGTCAGCGCGTTCCCGTAACCGGTTCTTGATCTTCTCGAGGGTGCCCGAGCTGCCCGAAGCCTGGAAGGGATTCTCGGCAATCATCTCCTGGGCGAGTTCCACCTGGGCGCGCCTCAGATCTGGCGCCGCGGATCCGGCCGTCAGGGCCTGATCGAGTTCGTTGAAGCGTTCGCTGAAGGCCTGGGTTTCGCGGTGCGGCTCGATCCCCTTGACCGGGTCATAAAGCGGGGTGATGTTCGGCAGCCAACGCAGGCGCAGCACCAGTGGCACCGACGGCAAGGGATAGAGGTTGCGCTGCAGCCAGAAGGTTCGCAGTGGCACATAGCTGATGTCAAAGCAGATCCAGAGCAGGTTGAGGCTCGCCCAGAGTGCGACGAACTGATCCCAGCGCCGAGCCAGCAGGCCCTCACCGTTGGTTCGCAGGGTCTGCCAGCGGGGCCTTGCCATGGGGCCGTTGCAATCCGCACCAGGGTAGGGAGGGGGGCGCCGAGCTCAGCACGTAGGGTTCAGGTCTGGTCCAGCCGCGCGAGCCGAGGACCTGCCATCCAGACGCCATAGGTGCTTTGACTGCCGAGGATCCCCCGTCACCACTTCTGGGGCCGCCACAGAAATCAGAATCCACCAACCCCCAGCCCCAAGAGAGTGCCTGGGCATTCTGGCGGAGTGTGGTGTTCACCCTGGCCCTGGCCCTTGGGATACGCCATTTCCTGATTGAAGCCCGCTTCATTCCATCGGGCTCGATGTTGCCGGGCCTTCAGATCCAGGACAGGCTCCTGGTCGAGAAGATCAGTTATCGCGGCCGCAGCCCTGAGCGCGGCGAAATTGTGGTGTTCAACTCACCCTTCCATTTCGATCCAGCCCTCAGGGTTGATCACCAGGCAAGCCCGCTGCGTTGCCTGCTGGTGAACCTGCCGCTGCTGGGCTCGATCCCGGGCATCCAGTCGCCCGCCTGTGACGCTTACATCAAACGGGTCGTGGCCATCTCCGGCGACAGAGTGACGGTCAATCCCCAGGGCCAGGTCTGGCTCAATGGTCAGCCGCTGAGCGAACCCTATGTCAAGAATTTTTGTCAAACCGATGATCAGGGGATCGGGCCCTGCCGCAGTCTGAACACGGTGGTCCCCATGGGCCATGTGCTGGCCTTGGGTGACAATCGCGCCAACAGCTGGGATGGCCGTTTCTGGCCCGGGGGCGCCTTTCTGCCTGAGAACGAAATCATCGGCCGGGCCTTCTTCCGCTTCTGGCCGCTCGACCGCAGCGGTGCGCTTGGGGAAGGCGATGGCCTTACCCCGCCACCCCCCGCCAAAGTTCCGGCAGCAACCCCGTCGCCAGCACCTGCCCCGTAAGCGACCGATCGCCGTAGGGCTGATTCGCGGCCAGGGATCCATGGAGATCAGAGGCCGGCTGCCAGACCTGAACTGGATCGAACAACAGCCAACGCTGGTCGCCGATCGCCAGCGACTCCTCAGCTAAACCCAGGTAACGGGCCGGGCCCCAACAAAGGGCGTCCCAAAGCGCCTCCACCGTCCAGCCGTGGCCGACCACCAGCTCCTGCCAGAGGGCCGGCAGGACGTAGCGATGGCCGGCAAGACCAGGACGCCGCTGATCGATCGGCAGCAGCCGCTCCTCCGCGTCGAGGGGAAGGTGATGGACCGCCACTGCGCTGAGCACACCATCGGCCAGCCCGGCCACCAGAGCTCTGCGGTCAGCAGGCCCCCCGAGGGAGGGGGTCAATCGCCAACCCTCGTCGCTGGGGTCGAGCCGGCCACTGTCGGCCACCAGATGCCACCAGCAGACACTTGCCGGCAGCGCGCCGCTGCGAGCGCGCAGCAGGGCAACGCCAGCGGCCGTGGAGAGGTTGCAAAGACGGAGCTCCTGGCCGCTGAGAATTTGGTCCAGGGCCAGCACGCTCTGCAGGGGCAGGGTTTCGCTGATCGCTGGATCAGGCGGCCAGCCGGCCCTGAGGGCTTCGACCCCCTCGCGCACGAAACCCTCCATCGCCAGGGCAGGGTCGCGGGGAGCGAGCAGCAGCGGTCGCCCCGCCGCTTCGCCCAGCCGCAACCCACGCTCAACCAGGGGCAGTGGGGGGAGCTGGTCGTCGTCGGCAAGGCCAATCGCGCCAGCGGCGATCAGTTCGGCGTGGGGGGCAAGGTCCAGGCCAGAGCCGCCGAGGCTGAAGCCGCCCCAGAGCGGCAATTGAAATGGCGGCGGACAGCGCAGCTGCAAGCGCTCGGGCCGGTCCCGCCAACTGCGACCGCGCGGCAGAAGCGCCACGGTGCCGTAACCGGCAGCCGAGGCTGAGTGCACGAGGCTCTCGAGGGTTTCGGCCGTGCCGTCCTCGGGCCGCTCCAACAGGCTGTGGGGGTCCACCAGGACCGGAGCCAACAGCCAATCATGGGCAGGAAGGGGGGGCAAGCCCAGAGCCTCGGCTCCGGCCACCGCCGCAGGCCCTAGGGCCTGCAGCCGTCCGTTTTCCAGGAGCACATCCTCGTGGCGCAAGGGATGGCCTGGACCCTCCAGGAAGCGGACGCCCTGAAGAAAACGGGCCGTCATCAGAGCGCTCCGGCCGCGGTCTGATCGAGCACACCGCCGAGATGGGTGGTCAGATTCAGGCAGGTCACCACCGGCTGCAGCTGGCCAAACAGGCCGCTCTCCTCGCCGGATGGCACCGGCGCCGGGTAGTCGATCACGCTGACCCCGCCGTTGCCCTGCTTGACCATCCAGATCGCCGCTGGGCCAAGACCAAGGAGGTCGCACAGAATCGTTTTATTGACCGCGTCATGGGCAACGACCAAGGCTGTTTCACCGGCATCGAGGCCGGCGGCGATCCGCCCGAAGCTGGCGACTGACCGCTCCCAGACATCCTGAAGCGTTTCGCCCTCGGGCATCTGAACCGTATGGGGCGCGAGCTTCCAGGCGCTCAGCAGCTCGGGCCAGCCCGCCTGGATCTCGGCCTCCAGTTGCCCTTCCCAAAGGCCATGGCCAATCTCCACCAATCCCTTCAGGCAGGTGAGCGGGATGCCGGGGCGCTCGGCCAGGATGCGCTCGGCGGTCTGACGGGGGCGAGCCATCGAACTGGCGTAGGCACGCTGGATCGGCACAGCGGCCAGGCAGCGGCCAGCGGCCTCCGCCTGGACAAACCCCTGGCTGTTGAGAGGAATGTCGATCTGCCCCTGGAAGCGGCCCTGGCGGTTCCATTCGGTCTCACCGTGGCGCACCAGCAACAGCCGTGGACCCGGACCCTTGGCCGGCAAGGCCCTGCCGAGATGGGCCGTGCCATTGAGCGATTCGATCTGCAGCTCGGGTGTGCCGTCACCACCGTCGCTCAGATTCAGGACTGAAAGGGAGCAGTTGTCGATCCGTAAGCGCTGAAAACCGCTGGCGGGCAACCCCAACAGGTTCAGCAACAGGCAGCGCAAAATGGCGCTGTGGGCCACAACAAGAACGGTTTGATCAGCACCGCCGGGGGGATGGATCTGCTTCAACCTCTCCAGCCACTGGCGTGCCTGAAGCATCAGTTCGGCGATCGGTCGGTAGGGGCTGCCGTCGTGGCGCCTGAGTTCCAGCTGGTCAGGGGCCTGGAGCCAGAGCCGATAGGTCTCAGGAAAGCGTTCTTTGAGTTCGCTGCTCAACAGACCGGTCCAGGGTTCGAAGTCCACCTCAAGCAGGCCCTCTTCGAGCTGGGCGTTGAGGCCGCCAGCCTGGGCGGCCAGCACCAGGGCAGCCGTATCCCGGGCCCGGCTGAGTGGGGAGCTGTAGGCCGCGGTGATGGTCAGCGGCTTCAGCGCCGTGCCAGTGGCCAAGGCCTGCTCCCGGCCTTGGTCGCTCAGTGACGAGAGATCGTCACGGCCCTGCACCCGGCGTTCGAGGTTGAAGCTGCTCAGTCCATGGCGGACCAGCAGGAGCCTGAGGGGCACGAAACAAAGGCCGAAAACGTGGCCATCGTATGGGAGGGCTCCGGGTGAGAATCGAGCGATCGAGGAAGGGCGGTTGAACCCAGGCGAGAATCGGCAACGCAAGCTGCCCTGGAAGGTGGGGCTTGCCATGGTCTGCCTGGCCTTGAGCGTGTTGCTCTGGGTCAATGGGCTGGTGGAGAGCCTGGGGCGGCCATCGGTCGGCAACGATCTCATTCGCCGCCAGCTCGAGCTGGCGGCACTCGCCGAGCCACAGGTCCCTCCATCGCTTCGCCCGCTGCTGATCGGAGAAAACCCACAGGCGGCCCTTCTCCAAGAACTCGACCGGCAACCCACGGCCAATGACCAGCTGCTGCGGGCTCTGTTGCAACGGAACAGCTCCGAGCCTGAACGGGCCAGGCCCGTGCTCGAGGAGCTACGCAACAGCAGCGATCCGATCAGCCGCGCCCTGGCGAGCAGGCTTCTGGAGGTTGCGGCTGTCCCGGGGGCACAAAGGATGTCTGTTGATCAGCTGCCGGCTGATCCACTGCTGCAGAGGCTGAGCTGCAAGGCCCTTGGGGGAGCCCCGTCCAGCTGTGCCAATCCCCGGGCGGAGGGGCGGGCCGTGCTTCAACTGGCCGGGATCAACCTCGTCCCAGCCCTGGCCCTGCTGGCCGGAGTGCTTCTGATCGCTCGCGAAGGCTGGTTGCGCTGGCGCGGCAAAACCCCACCACTGCCTCCCTTGCTCGGTCCCCAGCTCGGGGTGATCGATGTGATCCTGCTGATCGCAGGCGGCTTCGTGCTGCTGGGCGCCCTGGTCACCCCACTGTTGATCAGTCCCTTGATCAGCCGGCTGCTGGTCGTGCTCCAGGTCGGTTCTCCCCTGGCCGAGGGGCTGACGGTGCTGTTTCTCTACCTGGGACTGATGGCCGCCCCCCTGGCCATCCTCAGACTGATGCTCAATGGTGAACCTCCCCAGGGGGGCTGGCTGCAATACCGCTGGCAGCCGCCTGGTCCGCCGTTGGCTCAGGGGTTCAAGGGCTTACTGATCGTGTTGCCCCTCGTCAGCCTGACCGGCTGGCTGCAGCACCTGGTCTGGAGCGATCCCGGTGGAAGCAATCCCTTGCTGGATCTCGTGCTGCGCAGCGACAGCGGCTGGACACTGTTCTGCTTTGCCTTCACGGCGATCGTGCTGGCTCCCCTGTTCGAGGAAACCATTTTCCGGGGGGTGTTGCTGCCGGTCATGGCCCGCAAGCTCGGCCCCATCTGGGGCGTGGTGCTCAGCAGTGCGATCTTCGGACTGGCCCATCTCAGCCTCAGCGAGCTCTCGCCTCTCTTCGTTCTGGGCTTGGCCCTGGGCTGGTTAAGGCTCTCGAGCGGTCGCCTGAGCTCCTGCATCTGGATGCACGCGCTATGGAACGGTCTCACCTTCAGCAATCTGGTCTTGCTGGGAAGCTGATCTGTGCCTTGCTGAGCCTCCAGGTGCATGGTTCACTTGCACAGGCTCCTTTCAGGTTTAAGTGGTTGCTGCCTCGTCGTCCCCACGCTCTGGCCATCGGCGTTCTCTTGACTTGATCCAGGGCTCGATGTCAGCACGCAAGGTGGCCAGGCAGGCCCCCGTGCTGGCTGGCCTGCACCGGGTGGCCGATGGGCTCTTGCTGGCCCTGGGTGGATCGATGATCGGCCTTTCAGTCCTGACGCTCCACTGGCAGGCGGCCTGGACCAAAAGTTTTCAACAGCTCGAGGCGTCGCAGACACTCGAACATCGTCTCCAGGAGTCCACCTCCCAACTGGAGCAGCACCACCTGGCGATGGCACGGCGTCCGGGTCGGCTCGTACCCACCACCATCAAAAACCTGATCCATCTCCCCCCGGTCCCCGAGACGGCCATTGAGGTCTCCCAGATGGCTTCCGTTCAGGCCGTAGCGCCCTCAGCCGAGCGGATCATTCCCCTTATCCGTCCGGGCTATTGAGGTGCTGACACGTTCATCACCAGGTAGAGCCCCCCTCCGCAGCCAGGGTCGACATCCGGGTGGTCAATCTGATCGGGGCCATCGACAAAGGCCACGACAACGCCGGGTGATTCATTTTCAACCGGTTCCAGCGGCCCGGCTGGTCCTGGTTTTTCTGATAATGGCCGCAGCTCTTGTGGGCCTGTCGATCCGATTGGCCTGGCTGCAGGTCAAGGAAGGTGACCAGCTTCAGGCCAGGGCCAGGGCGATCCAGACCCAGCAGGTGCGTCCGATCGGAAAGCGGCGCCAGATCATCGATCGCCAGGGCACATTGGTCGCCCTCGATGAGGAGCGCTTCACCCTCTGGGCCCATCCCCGCTACTTCAATTTTCCAGGTGACGATCCCACCGCCATCCGCGGCGCCCTTGACGTGGCGGAGAAGCTTTCGGAAGTCATGGCACTTCCGGCTTCCGATCTCACCCGAACCATGGGAAGCCAGCGCAGCGGCATCAAGCTCGCCACCGACCTCGACGCGGAAACAGCTGAGCGAATCCGCAACCTCGGGATCAGTGGACTCGACCTCGAGGCCTTCCCCCAGCGGATCTACCCCCAGGGACAATTATTCGCCAATGTGGTGGGTTTTCTCAATCTGGACAGGGTTGCCCAGGCCGGCCTTGAACAAAGCAGAGATAAGGAGATGTGGCGGCAGGAAAGCCCGCGCTCGATGAAGCGGGGTGGTGATGGCACGCCCCTTCCCAGTGGGCTCCAGGCCGGGGTGCTCTACACCGATGACCTGCGCCTGCAGCTGACACTCGACACCCGCCTCCAACAGGTGGCTTACCAGGCGCTGACCCGCCAGCTCAAGGAGTGGAAGGCGAAGCGAGGGGTTGCCATGGTGATGGATGTGCGCAATGGCGAGATGCTGGCGCTGGCCTCGGCACCCACCTACAACCCGAACCGTTTCTGGGACTTTTCACCCGCCCTGTTCCGAGAATGGTCGGTGCAGGATCTCTACGAACCGGGCTCCACGTTCAAGCCGATCAACCTGGCGATCGCCCTCCAGGAAAAAGCGATCAAGCCCAGCGACAAGATCAACGATTCCGGTTCCCTGATGATCGGAGGCTGGCCGATCTTCAACCATGACCGGCGCGCCAATGGCGTCATTGATTTCCCCACCATCCTGCAGGTGTCCAGCAACGTGGCCATGGTGCAGACGATGCGGCAGGTCAAGCCAGTCGTGTTCTGGCAGTGGCTGGAGAAAATCGGGATCGACACCGTGCCTGACACCGATCTACCCGGTGCTGTCGCCGGCCAGCTCAAAAGCCGGCAACAGTTCACCAGCCAGCCGATTGAACCGGCCACCGCCGCCTTCGGTCAGGGTTTTTCGCTGACCCCCCTGAAGTTGCTTCAGCTGCACGGGATGCTCGCCAACGACGGCAAGCTGGTCAGCCCTCACATCACCCGTGGTCTGCGCTCCGGCGATGCCTTGGCCGGAGCTGCCGGCCCCGGCGAGGGGATCCAGCTGCTCGATCCCGCCGTCACCCGTCAGGTGATGGGGTGGATGGAAACGGTGGTCGAGGAGAGCAGCGGCGACGGCGTCAAGGTGGCGGGTTATCGCATTGGCGGCAAGACGGGAACAGCCCAGAAGGCACTCAATGGCGTTTACATCCCCGGAGCCAGGATCTGCAGCTTCGTGGCAAGCCTGCCGATCGATGACCCCCGCTACGTGGTTCTGGTGGTAGTGGACGAGCCCCAGGGGGGCAATGCCTACGGTTCCACCGTGGCGATGCCGGCTGCCAAGCAAATCATTGAATCTCTCCTGGTGATCGAGAAGGTGCCGCCAAGCAAGCCAAAGGTACGGGGATGATCACCCGGGGTTCGTCCCCGCACTGACCTCGTTAGGTTGAAGCGTCGCTTGTTGCTTCGCCCCATGGCTAATTTGCTCGACCAGCTCGCCGCGATGACCGTGGTGGTCGCCGACACCGGCGAACTCGAAGCAATCAAGCAATTCACCCCCCAGGACGCGACCACCAACCCATCCCTGATCCTGGCGGCAGCCCAGATCCCCCTCTATCAGGGATTGATCGACACCTCCTTGAAGGCTTCAAGGGACCTGCTTGGCCCCGATGCCCCGGCTGAGATGGTGGTGCTTGAGGCCCTCGACGAAATCTGTGTCAATTTCGGCAAGGAAATTCTGCAGATCGTGCCTGGACGGGTCTCCACCGAAGTGGACGCCAGGCTCAGTTATGACACCGCTGCCTCCATCACCAAGGCGCGAAAACTGATCGCTCTGTATCACGAGGCCGGCATCAGCAAGGATCGTGTGCTGATCAAGATCGCCTCCACCTGGGAGGGCATCAAGGCTGCAGAGCAGCTTGAGCTCGAGGGTATTCACTGCAATCTCACCCTCCTGTTCAGCTTCACCCAGGCCGTGGCCTGCGCTGAGGCCAAAGTCACCCTGATCTCCCCATTCGTGGGGCGCATCCTCGATTGGTACAAAAACGACACCGGACGTGATCACTACCCGGGGCCTGAAGATCCAGGCGTGATCTCGGTGACCCAGATCTTCAATTACTTCAAGACACACGGCTACAAAACCGAAGTGATGGGGGCCAGTTTCCGCAATACCGAGGAAATTGTCGAACTCGCCGGCTGCGACCTGCTCACCATCTCCCCCAAGCTTCTTGACCAGTTGCGCCAGCAGCAAGGGGAGCTGAAGCGCCGGCTCAACCCCTTCGATCCCGGCCCGACGGAACCCCGCTTCACGCTCGAGGCATCCGATTTCGAGCAGCGGATGGCGGCTGACCGCATGGCCCACGAAAAACTCGATGAAGGCATCCGCGGATTCAGCAAGGCCATCGAAACCCTCGAAGCCCAGCTGGCCCATCGCCTCGGTGAGCTGGAGGGTGAAGCGGCCTTCGCCCATGCCGCCCAGGAGATTTTTCTGCTCAACGATTTCGATGGCGATGGCTGCATCACCCGCGAGGAATGGCTGGGTAGCGATGCAGTCTTCGATGCCCTCGACACCGACCACGACGGCCGGCTTGCTCCTGAAGATGTGCGCGGTGGCCTGGGTGCGCCGTTGGCGCTTTCCGCCGCCGCGAGCAGCTGAGTCAGTTTTGCTCCCTGCTGCCCCAGACTGATCTGCTGATTCCACTCTGTTCTGCCCGTGAATGCTCTCGACACCATGCGCGCCCTCGCCGATCAAGGCGAAGTTCGTCAGCTTGAGGCGGGTGAAAAGGTGTTCAGTGCTGGGGAACCCGGCTCCTGCATGTTCGGTGTCTTAGAAGGCAGGGTCCAGCTCAGCTGGAATGGCGATGCCGGCCACGAGGAAATCGAAGCGGGCGATGTCTTCGGGGCGGGGGCGCTGGTGACATCCGATCATCGCCGTTACGGCGATGCCAAGGCCCTGACCGCCTGCAGGATCCTGGTGATGAACAGAGAGAAGTTCCTGTTTGCCGTCCAGGAGGCCCCGATGTTCGTCATCGAACTGCTCGGTTCGATCGACAGCCGCCTTCGGCAGCTCAAGGATTGCCTGCGGCGCTGAACAGCAAGCGGCGGATGACCCGCTGGGCGATATCGCCATAGCCCAGCTCGCCAGAGAGGATCTGGGCGATGCGACGGGGAGCGGTGGGGCGCTTGATGCCCAGTTGGTAGCCGAGCTTCGGCACCCGATAGAACACCTGGGCGATCCGTCGCCCCCAGGCCATCGACTGGCCCCATTCCCGCCGCATCGTGTCGGTGTATCCCGCCAGCGCCGCTGCATCGCCCGCCAGCCAGTCGTCGATGGAGGCAGCGGCTCTGGTGCCACTCAGCAGGGCAGGCCTGAGCCCTTCGGCCAGGAATGGATCACAGAGTGAGGCCGCATCGCCGACCACCACCACACCGGGACCGTGCAGTCGGTGGTGACCATCCCAGACCCGCAGGGGCCAGGACCGGCGCACACCGGCGTCAGCCGCATAACCGAGGCTGGGCAACAGCGCGGCCATCACCTCATCGGCATTGGCCAGATCGCGTCCCAGGAAAGTGCCGACCCCGATGCTGTAACCGCCTTGGCGGGGAAAGGCCCAGCAGAAGCCATGGCGCACCAGTCCGAATTCGAAGCGAGCACTGTTGGGATCGGCGACAACTCCCTCCACCTCCACCGAAAGGGCGGAGGCGTAGCGTGGCTTGAGGGCTCCGAGGCCCAGTGGGGCGTTGAAGCGACTGCGGGCCCCGTCGGCGATCACCACCGCACGGGCGAGCAGGGGGCTGCCCTGCTCGGTCTGCACGCGCAAGTGCTCATCGCCCGGCTCGATGGACACCACCGGAGTGCCTTCGAGCAGATCGGCACCTGCCGCCACGGCCTTGGCCGCCAGAAAGGGATCCAGCACGGAACGGCGCACGATCCAGAACGGTGATTCGCCGGGAAGTTCCGCCACCACGGGATCCTCCAGGCACCAGGTGAATCGCACCTGGTCGATCACCTGATCGACAGCGGGGCGAAGATCGAAGGGGAACCAGTCCTGCACCGAGGCGGCCATGCCACCACCGCAGGGCTTGCCGCGGGGTTGGCGGAGGGCTTCAAGCAGCTTCACCTTCCGCCCCCGGGCCGCCAGGTGATAGGCCGCCGCTGAGCCGGCGACGCCGGCGCCAACAACGATCACATCAGCGTCAAGCCGGCTCAAACTTTGAGGATGTCGAGTTCCTTCTCACTGAGATGCTTCTCGAGTTCGGCGATGGTGCGGTCGGTGATCTTCTGCACCTTCTCCTGTTCATCGCGGCTCTGATCCTCGGAGAGGTCGCCGTCCTTCTCCTGTTTCTTGATCCGGTCGATCGCCTCACGACGAATGTTGCGCAAGGAAACCTTCCCTTCCTCGGCGTACTTGGAGGCAAGTTTGCAGAATTCTTTGCGGCGATCTTCAGTCAAAGGCGGAATGTTGATCCGAATGACCTTGCCGTCGTTGTTGGGCGTGAGCCCCAGATCACTCATGGCGATGGCCTTTTCAATCAGGGCCATCGAACCGCTATCAAAGGGTTGGATCTGGATCGTCTGGGAATCTGGGGTGGAAATGGTAGCGAGGGAGCGCAAGGGTGTTTCGGCGCCGTAATACTCGACCGAGAGCTTGTCGAGCAGGGAGGGGTTGGCACGACCCGTGCGGATTGTGTTGAAGGTGCGCTGGGTTGCTTCCACCGACTTGCGCATGCTCGCTTCGATATTCATGACGTTGTACGAGGGGAGAAAGCCGGAGCTAGCCGGCGGGAGTGATGCTGGTGCCGATCGACTCGCCGGCGACCGCCCTGCCGATATTGCCCTGACCGAACAGATCGAAAACAACGATCGGGATGGAGTTGTCCTTGCAGAGGGCGATGGCTGTGCTGTCCATCACAGCCAACTCACCGCTGAGCACATCCTGAAAGGTGAGGGTGTCGTAACGGACGGCATCAGGATGGTGGGCCGGGTCTCGGTCGTAGACGCCATCCACTTTGGTGGCTTTGAACACCACATCGGCGTTGATTTCGGCGGCCCGCAGCGCTGCTGCCGTGTCGGTAGTGAAGAAGGGATTGCCGCAACCGGCCCCAAAAACCACCACACGGCCCTTCTCAAGGTGGCGAATGGCCCGACGACGGATGTAGGGCTCTGCCAGTTCCTGCATGTCGATGGCGGTCTGCACCCGGGTCGCCACACCCACGCGCTCAAGGGCGTCTTGCAGGGTGATCGCGTTCATCACCGTGGCCAGCATGCCGACGTAATCAGCCGTGGCGCGCTCCATGCCGGCGGCAGAACCCTTGAGGCCGCGGAAGATGTTGCCTCCGCCCACCACGATGGCCAACTGGGTGCCAGCGGCGACCACCTCAGCCACGTCACTGGCAATCGACTGCACGATGGCCGGATCGATGCCGTAGCCCTGATCTCCCATCAACGCTTCGCCGCTGAGCTTGAGGAGGACTCGCCGATAAGCCATCGGTTTCAGCGCTTGGCTCGTTCAAACGGCCGAACAGTAGCAACGCTCCGGCTCAGTACTCGATACCGACCTGCGCTTTGATGCCTTTCTCCCGGAACGGGTGGCGCACCAGCCGCATCTCCGTGACCAGGTCGGCCCGTTCCACCAGTGCCGGCGGCGCCCCACGACCGGTCAAGGCCACATGGGTGAGCTCAGGGCGCAGGTCCAGGCCTTCCAGCACCTGATCCAGCTCCAGGTAGCCCAGTTTCAGGGCCACGTTGATTTCATCCAGCACCACCAGCTTGCGTTGGCCATCGGCAAGGTGGTGCAGCGACTGCTGCCAGGCCTCCTGGACCAGTTGCCGGTCCCTTTCGCGGTTCTGGGTTTCCCAGGTGAACCCTTCCCCCAGCGCCTGCCAGGCCAGGGCATCGCCAAAGATCTCCAGGGCTTTGGCCTCCCCCGGCTGCCAGCCGCCCTTGATGAACTGGACGACGGCCACCCGCTCGCCATGGCCGAGGGTGCGCAGCACCAGGCCAAGGGCTGCCGTTGTCTTGCCCTTGCCATCGCCGGTGAACACCAGCACGAGCCCCTGCTCGAGATTGCGCTCTCCAACCCGCTGCTGCTGCACCTCCTTGCGGCGCTCCATCCGCCGCCGGTAGCCCTCAGCATCCGGCTCGGGTGCCAGAACCCCTCCCGGGCCGAGCTCGGCGGCCTGAAGGTCGAGCCCAGCGACGGCGGAATCATGATCAGCCATGGAATTCAAAGGGGGATGGGCTGGTTGCACTTTGGCCGACTCAGGCCACTCGTCGCCTGGCCAGGGCCGCATCCACCGCCTGTTGCTGGTCGCGCCGGGTGATCCAGTGGTGGTAGGTGCGGGTGTGGATCGTCACGGAGTGGCCCATCATCCGGGCCGCCACGGTGTCAGGCAGACCGATGTGGATCGTGCGCACCGCCCAGGCGTGGCGGAGGTCGTAGGGGGTGATCGGCAGGTCGTAGCGGCGGAACTGCTCGGCCACGCGCCGGCCCACCTGCTGCAGGGTGGTGCGGGCCAGGTCGGTGCGCACCGCAGGCAGGGCGTCGGCCGCTTCGACCAGTTTCGGCAATTCGAAGTGCTCCACCCACTCGGGATGAAAGGGCCAGACCTGATGCTCACCGGTCTTGCTGCTGGGTAGCACCCTCAGCACGCGGTCGCCGCCTGGCGAAAGGGAGGAGAGATCGCAGAAAAACACCTCGTGGTTGCGCAGGCCATAGGTCGCCATCAACCCATAGGCCAGCCGCCAGGCAGGGTTGGGGATCCGGGCCACCAGCGCCTGAACGTCGCCATCGCTGGGCAGCTGGCGGAACTGGGCTTGGTGGAGCCCGTAGCCACCGGCCCGTTCTCCCCAGTCCTCGGCGAGGGAGACGCCCAGTTGGCGACCAAGGGCACCCAGGGCCGTGCCGCATTGCTGCCGGCTGCGGCTGGCGGCCGGATAGCTCTCCAACACCTGAAGGAAGAGATCAGGGTCGAGTGGCTGCTGCTGATTGGTTGCTGCCGCCAGCAACCGTCTCAGGTATGGGAGGTAGGCCCCCTGCCAGGTGGAGCGGCTGCCGGCCGGATGGCGGCGGCGACGTGGGTCAGCAAAGAAGCTGGCCTCGAATTGCTCGAGCACTGCCTCGGTTGAAACCGTGGGGGGCTCCGAGGTGGCCGGGCTGCTCGGTCGGCTCCAGGCCTGCCAGTCGAAGCGCTGCTGCAGAAGCTGCTGCTGAATGCGGCGCAGGTGGCGGCGGGCCTGGATGAGGCCTGCCGCAGTGGCAGGCAAGCCGAGACTGATCCGCTGGACCGGAAAGCTGCCACCACCACGTCTGCACGGCAGGGGGCCCCGCAGCACCAGGCTCTGGCCACGCCGCTCGAGCCGCAGGGACACCCCACTGGCGGCCAGCAGGCCATTCTCCCGCCTCAGTTCCGAATCAAGAGCACACTGGTCCAAAGCCATTGCCGAGATCACGTTTGACCCTATCGATCCACATCAGGGGCGGCCAGGGGTCTGCGGGCGGCGTTACGCTCAGCGCTACTGAAGGATTGATCCGTGCATGGCCAGGGTCGGCGTGGTGCTGCTGAACCTCGGTGGGCCGGAGCGAATCGAAGATGTTGGCCCGTTTCTCTACAACCTGTTCTCCGATCCGGAGATCATTCGCCTGCCGATTCCAGCCCTGCAAAGGCCCCTGGCCTGGCTGATCAGCACCCTGCGCAGCGGCAAGTCACAGGAGGCCTACCGCTCGATCGGTGGAGGCTCTCCCCTGCGACGGATCACCGAGCAGCAAGCACGCGAACTCCAGAGCGAACTGCGCCAACGCCACGTCCAGGCCACCACCTACGTGGCCATGCGCTACTGGCATCCGTTCACGGAGTCTGCTGTTGCCGACCTCAAGGCTGACGCCGTTGATGAGGTGGTGGTCCTGCCCCTCTATCCCCACTTCTCGATCAGCACCAGCGGCTCCAGCTTCCGAGAGTTGCAGCGCCTCCGCCAGGCCGACCCTGAATTCAGTCGGCTGCCGATCCGCTGCATACGCACCTGGTACGACCACCCCGGTTATGTGCAGGCCCTGGCCGAACTGGCCGCCACCGAACTGAGGGCCTGCAAAGACCCCGCCACGGCCCATGTCTTTTTCAGTGCCCATGGCGTTCCCAAGAGCTATGTGGAGGAAGCAGGCGATCCCTACCAGCAGCACATCGAAGCCTCGACCGCCTTGGTGATGGCCGAGCTGGAGCGGCAGCTTGGCCATCCCAATCCGCACACCCTCGCCTACCAGAGCCGGGTCGGTCCTGTGGAGTGGCTCAAGCCTTACACCGACGAAGCCCTGGTCCGCCTTGGCGGCGAAGGCGTCAACGAACTGGTGGTGATCCCGATCAGCTTTGTGAGCGAGCACATCGAAACCCTCGAGGAAATCGACATCGAGTATCGGGAGATCGCGACTGAAGCCGGAATTCAGAATTTTCGCCGGGTCCCGGCCCTCGACACCTATCCCACCTTCATCAAAGGCCTGGCCGATCTGGTCGAAACCGCCCTCGCTGGCCCGGAGGTCAACCTCGACCAAGCCGCTAAGCTCCCCACCAAGGTCAAGCTCTATCCCCAGGAGAAGTGGGTCTGGGGCTGGAACAACAGCTCCGAGGTCTGGAATGGGCGCTTGGCAATGCTTGGCTTTTCGGCTTTTCTGCTTGAACTGATCAGCGGCCAAGGTCCCTTGCATGCCTTGGGCCTCCTCTAGGTCGGTGCGACCGCTGTCTCGATCCTGCCGATATCTTGCAGGCCTTCGTCGAGAGCAGCCCCTTGCGCTCGCCCAGACCTTAATGTTGTCTCTCTAGATGAGTGCGTCCCTGCTGCCGTGACCCTCACTCCCCTTCCCACCACAAGCCAAGCTTCCGCCACTCAGCCAGGAACTCGGCAGGCTGCTGAAGTCCAAGCAGCGGTCCGTCCCTTGCCGGTGACCATGACAGGCGCAGAAGCCCTGATGGATGCGCTGCATCGTCACGGGGTTCAGCACATTTTCGGCTACCCGGGCGGCGCCATCCTTCCCATCTACGACGCCCTGCACCAGGCCGAAGCCAAGGGCTGGCTCAAGCACATCCTTGTGCGCCATGAGCAAGGCGGTACCCACGCCGCCGATGCCTACGCCCGCTCCACCGGCCGGGTGGGGGTGTGTTTCGGAACCTCAGGCCCCGGCGCCACCAACCTGGTCACCGGCATTGCCACCGCCCAGATGGATTCGGTGCCGATGGTGGTGATCACCGGCCAGGTGAGTCGCGCGTCGATCGGCACCGATGCCTTCCAGGAAACTGACATCTTCGGCATCACCCTGCCGATCGTGAAGCACTCCTGGGTGGTGCGCGACCCATCCCAGATCGGTCGAATTGTGGCTGAGGCCTTTCTGATAGCCTCCACCGGCCGGCCCGGGCCGGTTCTGATCGATGTCCCCAAGGACGTGGGTCTTGAAACTTTTGCCTATGAGCCAGTTGAGCCGGGCAGCGTGATCCCGAAGGGCTATCAGCTGGCAGTCCCGCCCCGTCCCCAGGTCATTGAGCAGGCGCTTGAACTGATCCGAAACGCCAGGCGGCCGTTGTTGTATGTCGGCGGCGGCGCGATCAGTTCTGGCGCCCACGAATCGGTCAAGCGGCTGGCTGAACGCTTTGAGCTGCCAGTCACCACCACCTTGATGGGCAAGGGTTCCTTCGACGAACGCCACCCCCTGGCTGTGGGCATGCTCGGCATGCACGGCACGGCCTACGCCAACTTCGCCGTCACAGAGTGCGACCTGCTGATCGCCGCCGGTGCCCGCTTCGATGACCGCGTCACCGGCCGGATCGACAGTTTCGCGCCTCGCGCCCAGGTGATTCACATCGATATCGATGCCGCCGAAGTGGGCAAGGTGCGTCTTCCCGAGGTGCCGATCGTCTCGGACGTGCGCCTGGCCCTTGAGGCCCTGCTGGCAGCTTCAGCCCGTGAACCGGCCAGTCAGCGCACCAGGGCCTGGCTGGAGAGGATTGAGAGCTGGAAACAGCATTACCCCCTGAATGTGCCTGAAGCCAAGGGCGCCATCGCCCCTCAGGAAGTTCTGATCAGCTTGCGGCAGTTGGCCCCGGAGGCGTTCGTCACCACCGATGTCGGCCAGCACCAGATGTGGGCGGCCCAGTACCTCAACAACCCCCCGCGCCATTGGATCAGCAGCGCCGGTCTGGGCACGATGGGATTTGGCCTGCCGGCGGCCCTTGGCGTGCAGGTGGCCCATCCCGGTGAGCCGGTGATCTGTGTGGCGGGCGATGCCAGCGTCCTGATGAATATTCAGGAGCTCGGCACCCTGTCGCAGTATCAACTGCCAGTGAAGGTCGTGATCATCAACAACGGGTGGCAGGGGATGGTGCGCCAATGGCAGGAAAGCTTCTACGGCGAGCGCTATTCCGCTTCCGAAATGGTTGCAGGCATGCCTGATTTCCCCGCCTTAGCCGAAGCCTTTGGCGTCAGGGGGGTTCTGATCACCGAGCGCTCCAGGCTCAAGGAGCAACTGGCTGAAGCCTTGGCCCATCCAGGTCCCGCCGTGATCGACGTTCGGGTTCGCCGCAACGAGAACTGCTATCCGATGGTCCCGCCTGGGGCCAGCAACGCCCAGATGGTCGGGCTGCCCAGCCATCCGGAACTGGCGATTGATACCACCCGCGAGTGCGGGTCCTGTGGATCGAGCACCGTCAGCGCCCATCTTTACTGTCCCAGCTGTGGCGCCAAGCTCTGACGCCCTCTTCCCCGCCAAGCTCACGATCCCGTTCAATCGCCCGGATCCTCAGGCTGGGCCTGGGGCTGGCCATGGCTCTGCTGGTTCTGTTTGGCCAGGTTCCGGTGGTGGCTGCCGCCGAGGTCCTGCAAGTCCGGGGCGCAAACCTGCTGCAAGTAGGAGATCAGAACCGCAGCTACCCGGTGCGACTGGGTTGCATCGCCATCGATCCCGCTGATTCCCAGGCTGCTGCTGACTGGTTGCGACAACGGTTGCCACGCCGCACCCGGGTCAACCTTCGTCCGCTTGGCTCCGAGTCAGGTGTGTTGATCTCCCAGGTGACCCTTCTCTCCAGCGGAGATGATCTCGGTTCAGGCCTGGTGGGGGCTGGACTGGCCAGACGCCTCCCCGCTGACGCGGCACCGCTGGCCTGCCCCGACCACAGCCCGGCGGACCTGACAACCCAAACGAGACAGGGATGAGTCTGAATCGCACGGCCAAGGGCATCGTGCTGGTGCCAAGCCTGCTTCTGGGTGGGGCCTTTCTCTCCGCAGGGGTTTGGCTGCAGGGTGAGGCCGCTGCCAACCGCCCTCTGGCCCTGGCGCTGGGTGGTCTGCTGCTGGCAGCCGGATTGTTGACCCAGCTTCTGCCCGAATCTCCCCAAGCCAGCCCAGAGCTGACGAAGGGGCAGAGCGAGCAGAACAGCCCCACAGAGGAGTCACAGCCATAAGCTGAGCAGGCCTTGGCTGCCGAAACGGACGACGGCCGCCCCTCTACCCTGCCGAGACAGGTTGCGACAGACCATGACCACAGGCGGGGATGCTCCCAGTCTCAGCACCGCTGAAACGGGGACCAAGACTTGGGCCGCCCGACCGGGGATCTGGGGCTTGGCCGCCAGCCTGATCGGGGTGCAAGCCCTGGTCGCCAGCGGTGCACTCAGTGCCCAGGTGCTGATCCTCCTTCCCGCCAATGGCCCTGTGACCCAGGGCAATGATGGGCTTCTGCGTGGCTACACGCTGGCCATGGATGAAGCCAGAGCCTGTGCCGCCAGACCCCCTTCAACGGAACTGGGATGGTTGCCGGTAGGCCAGGATCCCAGACCGCTGTTCGAGGGCAGAACCACCCCGAAACTGTTGGTGGCACCGGCGGCTGTCTCGATGCTTCCCTACGGCCTGCTGGCCAAAGACAGAAGGATCAACGTTCTCTTTCCGCTTCAGCGCGGTGACTCACTCCAACGACTGCCCGGCCAGCCCGGGGCCGTTTGGCTCTGGCCGGTCTCACCGGCCCGGAGCCTGGAAGCAGACCGATTGGCCCGGGGTCTGCTCGATCAGGAGAAAGCGAAGGTGATGATCATCCATGACGGCAGCCTCGAACAAAAAGCCTTGGCCGATCGCTTCACCGAGACGCTCGCAGGAGGCGGCGGTTGGGTGGTTGGTCCCACGAACGCTCCCCTCGCCATCGACAAAGCCGACAAGGCAGGGATACAAGAGCTTCGCGAGGATGTGGATTGGTACAAGCCCCAGTCCCTGGCCGTGATGGCAGGCCCGGATGGTGCTCTGGCCAAGGCCGTACTCAGCGCAGAATGGCCCGCCAACTTGACCCTGGTCTGGCCCTTTCCGGTCAAGGAGCCACTGGCGACGGCCCAGCTGGGAGTTGAGCCCCTCAGCCAGGGAGCTGGCTGGAGCCGCTTTGCGAAGGCTTTCCAGGCCCGTTTTGGCTTCGAACCAGGCCTGGTTGAAGCAGCTGGCTATGACACAGGCCAGTTGGCCGTTCTGAGCGCTCAAGTTGGAGGCGATGACGGACGTTGGCAGCTGAGCTGGCTTGATCCGAAAGCTCCTCCGCTTGAGCTCTGTGCTGCCCTGAAAGCCCTCGGCAGTGGATCAACGCTGGCTGTCAAAGGCGCCGGCAGCCGCCTGGACCTATCCCCTGGCCTTTCTCCAACCGGAGAGATTCGACTGACACCGCTCGCACCGGCCGTTCAACAGGCTGAAGGCTGAACGAAGCAGGGAGCCACAGCCCCGGGGGAATCCGTTTGTGGGCTGACTTGAGCCAATTGCCAAACCAGGACCGCATGCGCGCTGTAGCGAACAACGCTGAACACAGCCAACGCGACGCAGAGTGGACAATGGCTCAAACCCATGGAGATCGCAACAACGAACCGTTTCAAGGTCCCCAAGCTTGGCAGTGGGCAAGCGGATCTGAGGGCGAGCTGCTGGAATGGACGAGAAGTGACATCCCCTGACGGGCAGGCAGCGTGCTCCGGCTGAGCGAACTCAAGCTGCCGCTCGATCACAGCGACGGCGATCTGCGTCAAGGGGTGCTGAAGCGCCTCGGAATTCCCAGTGAAGACCTGGTCGATCTGCGCGTGGTGAAGCGCAGCGTCGATGCCCGCAGGCGTGAGGCCATCCAATTCAGCTACAGCCTGGATCTGGAGCTAAACGATCCAGATCTGATCCTGAAACGCTTTCGCCGCGATCCCCAGCTCAAGCCCAGTCCTGACACGACCTATCGGTTCGTTGGCCATGCCACGGCTCAAGACGGCGGCGACGCCCTGCGGCCGATCGTGATCGGCGCTGGGCCCTGCGGCTACTTTGCCGCCCTGCTGCTGGCCCAGATGGGGTTCCGCCCCCTGCTGCTGGAGCGTGGCAAACCGGTGAAGGAGCGCAGCGCCGACACCTTCGGGTTCTGGCAAGGAAAGCGGCCGTTCAACCCCGAATCCAACGTGCAGTTCGGCGAGGGGGGAGCCGGCACCTTCTCGGATGGAAAGCTCTACAGCCAGGTGCGCGATCCCCAGCACCATGGCCGCAAGGTGCTGGAGGAGTTGGTGGCCTGTGGTGCCAACCCCGACATCCTCAGCCTGCATCGTCCCCACATCGGCACGTTCAAGCTGGCCACCGTGGTGCGGGGGCTGCGCTCCCGGATCGAAGCCCTGGGTGGCGAAATTCGCTTTCAGTGCAAAGTCGAGCAACTCGAGACCGTGGCGGTGACCGACCCGGTCTCCGAAGCCGCCATCCAGGGCACCCCATCGGCGCAACAGCGTGTGGTGGGGGTGCGCCTGGCCGATGGTCAGGTTCTGGCGGCCGACCAGGTGGTGCTGGCCGTCGGGCATAGCGCCCGCGACACCTTCGCCATGCTGCACCGCCAGGGTGTGGCGATCGAAGCCAAGGCATTTTCGATCGGGTTGCGGATCGAACATCCCCAGCCGATGGTCGACCAGGCTCGCTGGGGTGATTTCGCCGGCCATCCACGCCTGACCGCAGCCGAGTACAAGCTTGTCCATCACTGCCGCAATGGACGAACCGTCTACAGCTTCTGCATGTGCCCAGGTGGCCTGGTGGTGGCCGCCGCCTCTGAAGCCGGCCACGTGGTGACCAACGGCATGAGTCAGCATTCACGCAATGAGCGCAATGCCAATAGCGGCATCGTTGTGGGACTGGAGCTCAGTGACCTGGCCCCATTCGGCTCTGGGCCTGGGGATCCCCTGGCGGGGGTGGCGTTCCAGCGTCACTGGGAAGCCCGGGCCTTCACCCTGGGCGGTGACAGCTATCGGGCGCCGTACCAGAGTGTCGGTGATTTTCTGGGCAAGCTGACCAACGGAAAGCTTGGGCCGAAACCCAAGCTCAGGCCAGAACCATCGCCTCAGCTTGCTCCGCGACCGTCCTATGCGCCGGGAGTGATTTCAGCCGATCTGGCTGATTGTCTGCCCGACTTTGTAACCGAAGCCATCCGCGAAGCACTGCCAGCTTTTGAGCGAAGTATTCCTGGCTTCAGTAGGGCTGACGCCCTGCTCACGGGAGTGGAGACACGCACATCCTCTCCCGTGAGGATTCCCCGCGGAGAGAACCTGGAGAGCCTGAACACCCAGGGGCTCTATCCGGCCGGCGAAGGAGCTGGCTATGCCGGCGGCATTCTTTCGGCGGCGATTGATGGGATCAAGGTGGCAGAAGCTCTGGTTCTCACTCGTCTTCTTCTTCAGCGCCGAAGGGGACCAGGCGAATCTGCTTGCGACCCAGCTTGATTTCAAATTCATCGCCTGGCTTCAGATCCAGCAAGCTGGTGTAGGCCTTGCCCACCATCAAGTTGCCATTGAACTGAATTTTGGTGGTGAAGCTGAGCTTGCGTCCCCTCTTGCCGACCTTGGAGCCAAGACCGAAGTCCACACCCTTGGCGTTGAGGAGTGCTTCGTAGAAGGCCGTGAAGTTCAAGCGCTCACTGCCATCTTTCTTGGCTGAGACATAGCCACAGGCGCGAACGATATCAGATTTGCCCACGTCCCCCATCTCTTTGACTTTGGCGAGCAGATCGTTACCGGTAAGCATGTTGTTTAAGCTGACGCATCAACATTATTGTATAAGGCAGTCGCCCATCTGGCAAGTTTTCGCAATGATCTCAGAGCCTGCTCAAGTGATCCCACCTATCCCAGTGGGCATGACCCAATCCATGCAGCAAGTCAATGCATGACGGCCGCAGCATTGAAGCATCAGAACGCAAGCGACGCTTCTGTGCGTTGTTCAGAAATGAATACTCCGCCTCAAACATCGCCCAGTTGGGATGATCAGTCTTGGGGTGATCAGCCTTGAGAGACGATGCCACTCCATTGCACCGCTTTGACCTGGTCGCGACGCCAGGAATGGAACAGGAGTGGTTCAGCCACGGTGCAGAGAGGGCAGACCGTGACCTGGGACTCCAGCAGACCTTCGAACTGGAGCTGGCCCAGGGTCGCCGCACGGATGTCCATGCGGTAGCGGCCGGGGTCAGGATCCTCCAGCAGGGCCCCAGCGCGCGCCAACACGGCTAGCGGATCGGGAGCATGCGGCTCCAGGCTTTTTGCCACCTGCAGGGCCACATCCGCCTGCACCTGATAGGCGGAGCCACTGATCGCCGGACCGAGGGCCACCAGAAGATCCTGGCGACGACTGCCGAAGCTCTCCAGGTGACGAATCGCCTCGGGAAGAATGCGCCCCGCCACCCCTCGCCAGCCCGCGTGGCAGGCCGCCACCCGTCCGCTGGCCGGATCGGCGATCAGTACCGGCGTGCAATCCGCGCCACAAACCCACACACTTTCCCCGCCACCCAAGCTGAACAGGCCATCGGCCTCCGGCCAGGGCTCTGCACTGGCCCGATCAGCCCCCAGCACCACAGCACTGTGGATCTGGCGAGTCCGGTGCACGCTCACGCCGGCGCTGATGGCTGCGGCCAGCTCTCCAGGACCACGACCCGCCCACTGGCGTGTGAAAAAACCATGCTCAAAATCCGCAAGCAGGTCGGCCTGCAGAAAAGTGCCGCCGTAGGTGCCGACCCAGGTCCAGCCCGGCAGGTCATTGAAGCCGAGATCGGGCCGATCGAATGGGGGCTCGAGGGCTTCAGCCACTCAGAGTTCCGGCAAGTCGCGCAGCAGCCAGAAACCGTCGAAACGCTCCGAATCAGGATCGCTTTGCACGGCAATGAACTGCAGCCCGTGGGCATCGGCTCGGGACGCCTCGAAGGCCTCGCTGGCGGCGGCGGCTTCGGCCTGATCCACGGCGCCCAGCAGCCAGCAGTTCTCCAGGCTCGCCTCCAGCAACAGGGAAGAGGCACCGATACGCAGACGCACCGGTTCGAGTCCGGCCATCCAGCCGGCAATGGCCAGGGCCCTGCTGGCACTGAACAGGCGAATGCCGGGAATGACCGCCTGATCCGCCAGTCCATCGGGTAGGCGGATCAACCCATCGAAGCCAATGTCCCAGTCGGCGGCCTCCCTCAGCGCTACCGCCGGCAGGGTGGCCCAGCTCCAGTTGTCACCCCTGACCGATTCGGGCAGTTGCACCGGAGGCTGGGGTACCGGTACCGGCACCGGAGCCAGAGGACCCGCCATGTAGCCCGGTTCAGCGGGATAGACCTGAAGCGCCCGTTCCCGCAGCCATTCGACCAGGGCATAACAGCGCCGACTCGCCACCACCTCCAGCCCGATCGTCTCGGCCGCCCTCTGCACCATGGTCCGCATCGAAGCGCGCCAGCAACGCAATCGACGAGGTGTGCGGTATCCCTCCAGTGCGGCGGCGGCGATGGCCTCAAGCAGGGCTTCCTGGAGCCAGATCGAGTTGACGTTGCTGGCGGGACAGAGCTTGACCCAACGGAATCCAGCATCGCTGCCGGCGAAGGTCGGCGTGGAGCAGATCAGGAGCTCCCAGCGTTTCTTGCCGTCGGCCTCCATGACAGGGCGTGAGTAGTAGTCGAGTTCCCAGTCAGCGGCGACTGCAACAGAGAGGGCGCTGCTCATCCGGCGGTCTGCTCCTGCTGGCGCTGGGCATGGCGTGCTCTCGAAGCCCGGTCCTCGGCCTCCGCCATCACCTTGTCCTTGTCAATCAGCAATTCGCCGGGCTGGTTCTCAAGCAGCGCTGTGCTCAGGCCGATGCGGCCCCGGGAGGGATCGATCTGGGTGATCAGTGCCTTGAGGCGATCGCCATGGCCAAACACCTCGCCCAGCTCCCTCAGGCTTCCTCCGGTGATGGAGGAACGGTGCAGCAGGCCGCTGACACCACCGAGATCCACAAACAGGCCATAGGGCTTGACCGCCACGACCTGGCCTTCGACCAGCTGCCCCACCTCCAGTTCCTGAAAGCGAGCCGCCGTGGACGCACGCTTTTCCGAGAGCACCAATTTGCGGGTCTCGAGGTTGACCTCCAGGAAAGCAACGCCCAGGGTCTGACCCACCAGCTCTTCGTGCGACTCCCCCCGGAGTAATTGCGAGCGCGGAATGAAAGCCCGCAGCCCTTCGAGATCACAGGTCACACCGCCGCGGTTGAAGCCGCTCACTTTGACCTGAACAACCTTGCCGTCCTTATCCATTTGCTTGACATGCTCCCAGCTCTGGCGAAGGGCGAGGGCGCGGGCGCTCACCGTGACCATGCCATCGGCGTTCTGTTCCCCGGTGACGAGCACCTCCACCGCAAGCCCCTTGGGAAAGCGCTCCTTGACATTGACAATCACCCCAAGGCCGCATTCGCCCTTCGGCATGAAGCCGGGCGCCTTGCCACCGATGTCGACGTAGACCCCATCACTCTCGACGGTGATCACCACGCCCTTGACCACTTCACCGGCAGCACCCACTGGTTCGTTGTCGTCCAGAGCGGCCAGAAACGCCTCTTCATCGAAATCGAATTCATCGACCGCGCGGGGAGCTGGCCGGGCCGACGATTTCACAGCGCCGTCCTGTACTCCGGCAGCAGCCCCGCCTCTGGCAGCAGCCTCACCTTTGGAACGGCCCGGACCCAGCAGGTCGGCCATGGTCAGTCCATCCAAGCTGGCCGTCTCAAAACGTTCGTCATCGGAGAGGAGCGCCGTTGTGCCACTGCTGGCTGACGCAACGGCCTTGCGGGCCACACCGGGGCGGGCAGGTTGCGCGGCTGGTTCGGTCTGCTCCAGGGTTCCAGGGCTAGCGGCAGAGCCCAGGCCCGAATCAGCGCTTGCGGCGTTGGCAAGGGGTGCGGGCTCCTCTTCCTTGCGGCTGAGATGCAGCAGCTGCAGCGGTTTGCGCAGGGGAGTCTGGGGCTGGAGACGGCTGGCGGAAGGGGGAACGGGCCGCTGCGATTCCCCCTGCGGCTGCCGCGTTGACTGCTGCTCGGATCCGGCCATGGTCCCCACGGAACACTGGTAGTTCCACACTGTAAGGATCACGAGCTCGGAGACCTTCAGGCATGGCAAGCGATGCCCCGGGCGATGGTGCCATCCCAGCCGATCCTGCCGGGACGAAACCACAACGGTCCCTTGACCGGCTCAGCTGGCCATCGCTGCAACAGGCCGCAGCACGCCCGGGCAGCACCGTGATCTGGCCGTTCGGGGCGATCGAGCAGCACGGTCCCCACCTCCCCCTGGGAACCGATGCCCTCTTCGCGGAGAGGATTCTCGAGGCGGTGCTGGATAGCCTGCCCGCCGATCTGCCGATCTGGCGACTTCCCCTTTCCAGCATTGGCTTCTCGCCGGAGCATCGGGGCTTCCCTGGCACCCTCAGCCTTCCTGCTGAAACTGTCATCGCCCAGGTGATGTCCGTTGGTGAGGATCTGGCGGCCACCGGCTTCAAGCGGTTGCTGCTGTTCAACGCCCATGGCGGCCAGATCGCCCTGCTGCAGGTGGCAGCGCGCCAGTTGCGGGCCAGCCGGCCCTCGCTGGCGGTGCTGCCCTGCTTTCTCTGGAGCGGACCGCCAGGGCTGGACGCCCTGGTGCCCGAGCCCGAACGCAGCCAGGGACTCCATGCCGGCCTGGCTGAAACCAGTCTGATGCTGCACCTGGCCCCCGAGCTTGTGGGGTCCGAGCGGCCGGTGGACGGCCAGCTCGATGGCGAGGGAGCTGGCGGTGGGCAGCCCCCGCCGCCGGGGTGGAGCCTGGAGGGAGCTGTGCCCACGGCCTGGCTGACAGCGGATCTCTCCACCTCCGGGGTGATCGGTGATGCCCGCGGCGCCAATGCCCAGCTGGGTGAAGCCCTGTTCGACAAGCTGGTGCGCGGCTGGCGGCAGTTGCTTGAAGGGCTTCTCGGCAGCAGCTGGCCCCCAGGGGGTTGAACCGTTTCCTCGGGTGATGTTACAGTTATGATCTTCACGAAATGCCTGGCTGCCATGCTCGTTGCCGAGAGCACCACGGACCTTCTGGACACCCTTCCCGACTTCACCACCTCCGCCTACAAAGACGCTTACAGCCGCATCAACGCGATCGTGATCGAAGGGGAACAGGAAGCCCATGACAACTACATCTCTTTGGGCACCCTGATTCCAGATCAGGCTGAAGAGCTGGCCAAACTGGCCCGCATGGAGCTCAAGCACATGAAGGGATTTCAGGCCTGTGCCAAAAATCTCAGCGTCGTCGCTGACATGCCCTTCGCTGCGCGCTTTTTCTCACCGCTGCATGGCAATTTCCAGACCGCCCTTGCCGAAGGCAAGGTGGTCACCTGCCTGCTGATCCAAGCCTTGTTGATCGAAGCCTTCGCGATCGCCGCCTATCACATCTACATTCCAGTTGCCGACCCCTTTGCCCGCAAGATCACTGAGGGAGTGGTGAAGGATGAGTACATCCACCTGAATTACGGCCAGGAATGGCTCAAGGCCAATCTTGAGGCCAGCCGGGCTGAGCTGGAGGTTGCCAACCGCCAGAATCTTCCCCTGGTTCCCCAGATGCTCGATCAAGTGGCCGCCGATGCCGCCGTGATCGGCATGGAGAAGGAAGGGCTGATCGAGGATTTCCTGATTGCCTATCAAGAGGCCTTGGCTGAGATCGGCTTCAGCAATCGCAAGATCGCGCGCATGGCTGCCGCTGCTCTGGCAGGCTGAACACCTCTCCCAAACCACTGGGCCGAAGCCAAACCATGGCCCCGAATGGTCGGGGCCATGGTTCTGCGTATGGGGCTGCGATGTATCGTGCGCAACCAAGCGGCCTCAAGACCACGGTCTCTCTGTAAAGGGTTCGCTTCCCAAGGGTTCGATTTCTATGTTCGGTTTAATTGGCCACTCCAGTAATTTCGAGGAAGCGCGTCAGAAAGCTCGCGACCTCGGCTATGAGGAGTATGCCGATGGCGATCTCGACATGTGGTGCAGCGCACCGCCTCAGATTGTTGAAACGCTGAGCATCACCAGCCCTACGGGCCAGACCATCGAAGGCAGCTACATCGATTCCTGCTTTGTGCCGGAGATGTTGTCGCGGTTCAAGACAGCGACTCGAAAGGTGCAGAACGCCATGGAGCTGGCCCAGAAACAGGGCATCGCCATCACAGCACTTGGAGGGTTCACTTCGATCATCTTCGAGAACTTCGATCTCTCCAAGTTCCAGCAGATTCGCTCTACCACCCTGGAATGGGAGCGCTTCACCACCGGCAACACCCACACTGCTTGGGTGATTTGCCAACAGGTTGAGATCAACTCCCCCCTACTTGGAATTGATCTGAGCAAGGCCAAAGTTGCCGTGGTTGGCGCCACGGGCGACATCGGCAGCGGTGTCTGTCGCTGGCTGCAACAGCAGACCGGCGTTGGCGAGCTTCTGCTGGTAGCCCGTCACCAGCAGCGGCTGCTCGATCTTCAGACATCCCTAGGTGGTGGTCGCATCCTTGCGCTTGAGGAGGCACTGGCTGAAGCTGATGTGGTGGTTTGGGTGGCAAGCCTTCCCCAATCACTGACCATCGATCGGGAGAGCTTGAAAAAGCCTTGCCTGATGATTGATGGCGGCTACCCCAAGAACCTTGACAGCAAAGCGGCCGGCACTGGCATTCATGTTCTCAAAGGGGGAATCGTTGAATTCTTCAGCAACATTGACTGGAAAATGATGGTCGTGGCTGACATGGAGAATCCCCAACGCCAGATGTTTGCGTGCTTCGCTGAGGCAATCCTGCTGGAATTCGAAGGTTGGCATACCAATTTCAGTTGGGGGCGTAACCGCATTTCCATCGACAGCATGCAAAAGATCGGCCAGGCCTCCATGCGCCATGGCTTCAAGCCCTTGGGGCTCAATCCTGCGACTCTTTCCCTTCTGGCCAGCACGGCTCACTGAAACAGACGCCCCGAACGTTTTCCATTCCCCTGCTTTCGCCGATGGCCCGACGACCCTTGCTGGAATTCGAAAAGCCCTTGGTGGAGCTTGAGGAGCAGATTGAGCAGATCCGTCAGCTCGCCAAGGACTCTGAAGTCGATGTCAGCCAGCAACTCCTCCAACTCGAAACCCTTGCCACCCGCCGGCGTGAGGAAATCTTCAGTGCCCTGAGCCCCTCCCAGAAGATTCAGGTGGCCCGCCATCCACAGCGGCCGAGCACGCTCGATTACATCCAGGTCATCAGCGAAGAATGGCTGGAATTGCATGGCGACCGCCGTGGCTCTGATGATCAGGCGCTCGTGGGTGGCATCGGCAGGATCGGCGAGCAAGCCGTTGTGCTGATCGGACACCAGAAAGGACGGGACACCAAGGAGAATGTGGCCCGTAATTTCGGCATGGCTTCACCGGGCGGCTATCGCAAGGCCATGCGCCTGATGGACCATGCCGATCGGTTCCGCCTGCCGATCCTCAGCTTCATCGATACTCCCGGCGCCTACGCGGGTGTATTGGCGGAGGAGCAGGGCCAGGGAGAGGCGATTGCCGTCAATCTGCGGGAGATGTTTCGCCTGAGGGTTCCGGTCATCGCCACCGTGATCGGCGAAGGGGGTTCCGGCGGCGCCCTCGGCATCGGTGTCGCCGACCGCCTGCTGATGTTCGAACACAGTGTCTACACCGTGGCCAGCCCGGAAGCCTGTGCCTCGATTCTGTGGAGGGATGCGGCCAAAGCGCCGGCAGCGGCTGCGGCACTGAAAATCACTGCCGCCGACCTGCTTCAGCTCGGGGTCGTCGATGTGGTGCTGCCCGAACCCTCCGGAGGCAACCACTGGTCACCGGTGCAGGCGGCCAACACCCTTCGCGAGGCCTTGCTGGAGCAGTTGGCCGAACTGAAGGCATTGAGCGAATCCGAGCTGCTGAAGCAGCGCTACGACAAGTTTCGGCGCGTCGGGCGCTTCATTGAGGCAGAGGCCACAGATTCTTCGAGGAGCACTTAAAATTCCTTCAGTACGTGTTGATTTTCTGAAACCTTGGCTGAAGCCATGCTTAAAACTGTGTCTGAAACGGTGATGGTTTGCCTGCTGTTCTGATCACGGGTGCCTCCAGGGGCATCGGTGCTGCTGCGGCAAGGCACTTTGCGGCTGCTGGCTGGGATCTCCTGCTCTTGGCCCGTTCAAGTTCCGAACTTGACGACCTAGCTGAATCGCTGCGTTTCGGCGGTCGTCAGGTCGGGGTTGTTTCGGCCGATCTCAGCGTTCCTGAATCCATTGATGGATCAATCCAACAATTGCTTTCCTTTGGGATCACACCCAGGGTCGTGATCAACAATGCAGGAGCCGCTTACACCGGATCACTTGCGGAGATGACCCTTAAGCATTGGCAATGGTTGATCCAGCTGAATCTCACCAGCGTGTTCCAAGTCTGTCAATCTGTTTTGCCGATATTACGGCAATCGAAAGAAGGCCTGATCATTAATGTGAGTAGCCATGCAGCCCGCAAGGCCTTCCCCGACTGGGGGGCCTACTGCACGTCTAAAGCTGCGCTCGAAGCCTTCAGCCGATGCCTTTCCGAGGAAGAACGTGGCCACGGTGTCAGGGTCAGCACCCTGACGCTTGGTGCGGTTGACACCCCCCTCTGGGGTACGGATACCGTCCATGCCTCCTTCGACACCCATGCCATGCTTGCAGCAGATCAAGCGGCTGAAGCCCTGCTGTTTATGGCTCAGCAACCTTCTTCCCAAGTGGTCGAAGATCTGACCCTCATGCCCGCCACTGGCGCGCTCTAATTTTTCCCATGACCTCCACTCTCCCGACCAGCCCGTTTTCGCTCGCCAAGACACCAGAGGTGGGGCCTGCCCCCGTCAGCCTCCGCATTCGCGAGCGACTCCAGAATTCTGGGGTGTCCTTCTTCGCTAATGACAACATCGCCGACCATCTCCTCGATGGAGAACTCGCACAGCTGGAGGTTGAGGTGGCTGGCAAGGTGCGGGAGATGCTGCGCAGCCTCGTGATCGATATCGACAACGACCACAACACGGAAGAAACAGCTGAACGGGTTGCCCGGATGTACCTCCATGAGGTATTTAAGGGTCGCTACCACAAGCAACCCAAGATTGCCAGCTTCCCTAATGTCAAAAAACTTGATGAGATTTACACGGTAGGACCGATCAGTATTCGCTCGGCTTGCTCCCACCACCTGGTACCGATCCTTGGCAACTGCTGGATTGGCATCAAACCAGGTGATCGGGTGATCGGTCTTTCCAAGTTCGCGCGTGTTGTCGATTGGGTGTTCTCAAGGCCGCACATCCAAGAAGAAGCCGTGATGATTCTGGCTGATGAGATCGAACGTCTCTGCTCCCCGCAGGGTCTGGCGATTTTGGTCAAGGCCCAGCACTACTGCATGAAGTGGCGTGGCGTGAAGGAGCCTCAGACCAGCATGGTTAATTCCGTTGTTCGTGGAGATTTCCGCCACGACCCCAGCCTCAAACAAGAATTCTTCGAGTTGGTCCGTCAGCAGGAATCAATGCTTTCTACCTGATAACAAGTTGATTGTTTGACACATTCAAGCGCTCCAAGCGAGGACGTTTCTGAATTGGCCCGGTCAAGCTTTTTTTTGATTAGGTAGCAAGCTCCGTCAGCC
>JABMPN010000056.1 GCA_013203655.1 Cyanobacteria bacterium bin.51 | reverse complement strand
GGAACTTTTCATCACCAGCAACGCCCGTGAAAGCATTACTCGCAACATCCCAACAAACAAGCTGCTTGTTTCTTTTTGACGGGACCTCACACCTTTGCTGCTCGTTCGTTAATAAACCCAATCTGCAAAATGCAAACTCACGTCGCTCTCGCTTCGTTCACTCGCACTCACGCAAATCCAGGCCTTAACGCAGCAAAAGCGTCGGTTCCTAAACTTTTCTTTTGTCCAGGTGCGTCGCTCCGCCCTCTCAGGCTCACGACTCGGCGGTCTCTCAACCGCTTTTGAAACCTACAGCATCGTTGGCTTCCGCCTCCTCCTCTGCTCGGTTCTGCGGCACTCGCCTCGCGGCTCCTGCGCAGTCCAAAAATGTAGCACAGGTTCAGCGCAGCCTTTTCCCTTGCAGTCTGTAGGTGGCCACCAGGCCTGCCCTGCCTAGGATTCGGCGGATTCAAACCAGGCGTTAGGGGAGCTCAGGTTGCCGATCAACTTCAGCCAGGAACGCCTCCGGGTCAGGCCAAGCTCCAAGGAAGAGGCCGTCGTCAACAAGGCCCGACAGCAGTTCGAACGCACCCTGGTGACGGTGCAGGGGGAGTTGGTGGGCTCGGTGGCGGCACTGGAGCATCCACGCAGCAGCATCGCCCTCAACTACGGCGAGGTGTTTCTGCGGGACAACGTTCCCGTGATGGTGTACCTGATCCTGCAGGGTCGCTTTGAGATCGTTCGTCACTTCCTCGGGGTCTGTCTGGATCTGCAGAGCAGCACCTACCAGACACGGGGGGTGTTCCCGACAAGCTTCACGGAACAGGACGGCAGCCTGATCGCTGACTACGGCCAGCGCTCGATCGGCAGGATCACCTCCGTGGATGCCAGCCTCTGGTGGCCCATCCTCTGCTGGCTGTACGTGCGCCGCAGCAAGGACTGGGACTTCGCCGCCAGCCAGAAGGTGCAGCGAGGTGTTCAGCTGCTGCTTGATCTGGTGCTGCATCCGAGCTTTGAAGGCACACCCGTGCTCTTTGTGCCCGACTGCGCCTTCATGATTGATCGGCCGATGGATGTCTGGGGAGCGCCCCTGGAAGTGGAGGTGCTGCTCTACGGCTGCCTCAAGAGCTGTTGCCAGCTGATGGAACTGGGGCAGAAGAACAACAGAAGCCGGCTGCTCGAACAACGGCTGGGCCTGACCCGCCAGTGGATCCACAACCTGCGCTCCTTCCTGCTCAAGCACTACTGGGTCACCAGCAAGACCATGCAGGTGCTGCGGCGCAGGCCTACCGAGCAGTACGGCGATGAGCAGCACCAAAATGAGTTCAACGTTCAACCCCAGGTGATCCCGGATTGGCTGCAGGACTGGCTGGAGAACCGGGGTGGCTACCTGATCGGCAACATGCGCACGGGACGACCCGATTTCCGCTTCTACAGCCTCGGCAATTCACTCGCCTGTCTGTTCGGCCTGCTGACTTCACCCCAGCAAAGGGCCCTGTTCCGTTTGGTCAGCCACAACCGCTCTGAATTGATGGCCCAGATGCCGATGCGGATCTGCCATCCACCCATGGATGCCGCGGAATGGGCGAACAAGACCGGTTCCGACCCCAAGAACTGGCCCTGGAGTTACCACAATGGCGGCCACTGGCCTAGCCTGCTCTGGTTCTACGGCAGCGCGATCCTGCTCCACGAACAGCTCTACCCCGAGGCCGACGTGCTGTTGATGGGGCAGACCAAGGCCATGCTGGAAGAGTGTTACTGGTCACACCTGAACCAATTGCCCAGGCAGCAATGGGCCGAATACTTCGATGGCCCCACCGGCACTTGGGTGGGCCAACAGTCACGCACCTATCAGACCTGGACGATCGTGGGCTTCCTGTTGCTGCATCACCTGCTGCGGGTCAAGCCCCAGGATGTGACGGCCCTCAACATTGACGCCCCCCCTGACTTCAGCTGAGGCTGGGCGAGCGGATGAGCGGGGATTGACGCACAAAAAAACTGCGACTTTCGCCGCAGTTTTGATCGGTCCCATGGTTGGTCGGAGTTGATCAGGTCATCCGGTCTCAGAACAGACCAAGGGTCAGCGACTTATCGATCGGCATGGCAGCACCGATGCCGAGGTAGATCGTGAAGACCGTTCCAAACAGGAAGGCGGCCATGGCCACGGGACGGCGGAACGGATTCTGGAACTTGTTGAAACTCTCAATGAAGGGGATCAACATCAAGCCGAGGGGCACCATCGTTTGCAGGGCGATGCCAAGCAGCTTGTTGGGAACCACGCGCAGAATCTGGAACACCGGGTAGAGGTACCACTCGGGGAGAATCTCCAACGGTGTGGCGAAGGGATCGGCCTGGTCACCCAGCATGGCCGGATCGAGCACGGCCAGGCCCACCAGGCAGCCGATGGTCCCGAGGATGACCACCGGGAACATGTAGAGGAGGTCGTTAGGCCAGGCGGGCTCGCCGTAGTAATTGTGGCCCATGCCCTTGGCCAACTTGGCGCGCAGGCTCGGATCGGTGAGGTCTGGCTTCTTAAGGATGTGCATGGCTAGCTCCTGGAGCAGGGATCTCTGGGACTGGGAAATGAGCTT
>JABMPN010000055.1 GCA_013203655.1 Cyanobacteria bacterium bin.51 | reverse complement strand
GCCGTCACCAAGGAAGTGGTGGTTGTGGCCCACGCCATCGGCGTGAGTGTGGAAGGTGAACTGGGTTGCCTGGGCTCCCTGGAAACCGGCAAGGGTGAGGCCGAGGATGGCCATGGCTTCGATGGCGCCCTCTCCCGCGACCAGCTGCTCACCGACCCCGCCGAGGCCGCCGACTTCGTCGCCAAAACCAAGGTGGACGCCCTGGCGATCGCGATCGGCACCAGCCACGGCGCCTACAAGTTCACCCGCAAGCCCACCGGTGAGGTGCTGGCCATCTCCAGGATCGCCGAGATCCACAAGGCCCTGCCCAACACCCACCTGGTGATGCACGGCTCCAGCTCGGTGCCCAAGGAATGGCTCGACATGATCAACCAGTTCGGCGGCGCCATCCCCGAAACCTATGGGGTGCCGGTGGAGGAAATCCAGAACGGCATCAGGAATGGTGTGCGCAAGATCAACATCGACACCGACAATCGCCTCGCCTTCACTGCCGCCGTCCGTGAAGCGGCCGCCAAGGATCCCGCCAACTTCGACCCCCGCCACTTCAACAAGCCGGCCCGGGCCTACATGAAGAAGGTCTGCCTGGATCGTTACCAGCAGTTCTGGTGCGCTGGCCAGGCCAGCAAGATCAAGCAGCAGAACATCAATTACTACGCCGAGCTTTATGCCAAGGGCGTGCTCGAACCGAAAACCGCCGTCGCGGTCTGAGCCGGCGGGTCTGCTGCAGGCCATCCTTCCTTCCGGGGCCTTTGGGGCCCCTTTTTTGTGCACTGCCCCCAGGTGCCGCCAGCCGGCGGCCGTCCCCTGAAGGGTCAGGGGAGGGCGGCGGGGCCTGGAGGGCTTGGGACGTTGAGCTCCTGGGCGGGAGCCACCAGGGCCTCGGTGGCAGGGCTGGAGCGCCTTGGATCGAGGAGGGCCTCGATCGCTTCGGCCAGGGTTGGCTCCATAGCGATGCGGGTGCCGTCGCTGACCACCACCCGGGTCAGGGTGGGCAATCCTCCCTGGCGCGCCTTGAGGTAAACCGGTTCCACATACATAAGGGCCTCCCCCACCGGCATCACCAGCAGGTTGCCCTGCACCACTGCCGCACCGGAACGGCTCCAGAGCCCGAACTGCTGGCTGATCTGCGGGTTCTGGTTGATCAGGGCCGTGATCTGCTCGGGTCCCAGGATCGGCGTCTGGCTGGGGAAGCGCAGCACTTCCACCTTGCCGTAGTTGGGGGCGTCGCTCCGGGCCGCCAACCAGGCCGTCAGGTTGGGCCTGGCCAGGGGGGTCAGCGGTTGCAGCAGCAGGAATTCCGGCGAAAGTTCCGGCGACAGCTGACCGCTGATGTGATAGGGGTCCATCGGAATCAGCTCCGAGCCGTAGATCTCCTTGGGGATCTGCCAGACGTCGTCACCGCTGTAGAACACGGCCGGATCCTTCACGTGGTAACGAAGCAGCTGAGTGGTCTGCAACGCAAACTGGGGAATCGGGTAGCGGATATGGGCCTGCAGCGCCTGCGGCATCGCCTCCAGGGGCTGGAAGAGCTCGGGAAACAGCCGCGTCCAGCCTGAGATGAGGGGGTCGTCGGGTTCGGCCACATAGAGCGCGACGCGACCCTCATAGGCATCCACCACCGCCTTCACCGAATTGCGCAGGTAGCGCACATCCCCGCGGTCCGGCACCGGAGCGCTGTAGGGGTAGGTGCGGCTGATGGTGAATCCGTCGACGATCCAGAACTGGTTCTGTTCCGGCTGGAAGGGGGCGGCATCCTCCCCCAGGCGCACGGTGGCCAGGTAGGGCTCAGCCTCGAAGGTCACGAAGGGCACCAGTCGGCGCACCCGCTCCCTCACCTCGCGCCGCAGCAGCAGACGGGTCTCGGGAGTGATCGCGCCTTTCACCAGCAGCCGGGGCTCGCCGAGATACAGGCCCGCCGCCAGCCGGGCTGCCGTGCTGCCCAGGGGCACGCCCGCCCTGCCGCTGTAATGGGTGTAGAAGTTCTCGTCCCCCTCGGGGAAGTTGAATTCCCTCACCTCAGTGGGGGCCAGGGCGTAAGGCCCCGGCAGGGTGCCGAAGTAGAGGTTGGGATCGCCCACGGGGATCGCCGCCTTCACCTGCTCGCGGCTGATGCCGAGATCGGCGGCGCCACTGATACGCAGGTTGGGGCCCAGATCGCTGATGAAGAACTCCGGCAGCCCGTCAGGGGTGCTGGTGTTCACCGGTGTGACCGTGAATCCCTGGCCGTGGGTGAACACCAGATGGCGGTTCAGCCAGGTGCGTGCCGCGCTCTGCAGCCCGGAGCTGTCCATCTCCCGGGCCGTAATGACCACCTGCTGCTGCTGGGGCGGCTCGTTGCCGGAGGCGATGGCGTAGCGATCGACCGTGGGCTCAGAGAAGCGGTAAAACACGCGCAGCTGCTGAAGCTGGCGGTTGGTGGCCAGCAGCGGCTGGCTGTCCCAGAGGCGGATGTTGCGGATGGTCGCCTGGCTCTGATCCAGATCGGCTCGGGTGAGGCGCTCCTTGGGATTGACGTTGCGGGTGTCGATGCGGTCCAGCTGAAACGCCGCACGGGTGGCGGCGATGGAGCGGGCCAGGTAGGGGGTTTCCCGCTCCAGCTCCCGCGGGTTGACCACCAGCAGCTGCAGCACCGGCAGCAGCAGCGCCTCGAGCAGCAGCACCGAGAGCAACATGACCCCGCTGATCAGGAAGGTGCGGCTGCGCCAGCCTCGGCGCGGCAGGGGCAACACCAGCAGCAGGCCCGTCAGCAGAGCCAGCACCGCCGCCGCTGTGCGCAGGGGCAGCGACACGTGGACATCCACCCAGCCCGCCCCTGGCACGCTGCCCTCGGTGCTGAGCAGCAGCTGATGACGACCAAGCCAGAAGCCCGCTGCCACAACCAGGCAGAACAGACCCCAGGGCAGGCGCAGGGCCTGGAGCTGGGCGCCACTGAAGCCCGCGAAGCGGCCATCGCTGAGCTGGGGGGGCCGCGCCAGCAATCCCCAGAGAGCCGCGGCCATATGGACGCAGCCCAGACTCAGCGCCAGGGTCAGAACCAAGGCCAGGGCGGGAAATCGCACCAGCGCGAAACTCACGTCCGCGCCGAGCATCGGGTCGCTCACACCGGCCTCGGGCGCCAGCAGGGCCAGGATCCAGAATCCCCAGCCCCGGGCCAGGGCCACGGCGGCAAAGGCACTGGCCAGGGCGGAGAACAGCCGCGGCGCCACCAGGGGCGCCCGCAGCAGCACAAGCAGCACCGGAGCAGCCAGCAGGGCCACCGCCGGCCAGGAAAGATCCGCCAGGGCCACCAGACCATGGAGGCGCTGCGGGTCGAAGGGATTGAGCAGCAGTCGCTGGGCCAGCCGCAGCAGCAGCAGCAAGGGCAGCATCTGGGCGGCCAGCAGGGCGATCAGCGCCAGTAGATAGGGGAAGGGGGCCAGGGAGAAACGGGGCCTCTCGGCCTCTCCGACCACGGGCCTGCCCCACAGCCATCCCAACCAGGACTGCAGCCCGACGCCCAGGATCAGCCCCAGCACAAATCCTGCGCCCTGGAGCAACCAGCGGCGCACGATCACGGCGCCCCAGCCGAACTGCGCGAACCATTGCCACTCCACCCAGGTACGGGCCGTCAGCAGAAGGGTGGTGGCCAGGGTGAGCACCACCGCAGAGACCAGCAACGGCCAGGGAACGCGCCGCAGTTGCCGCAGCATCGATGGGTCCAACTCCGGGCGACCGACCTTAGGCAGAAAGGCCGAGACCTTAAGGAGGAAGGGCGAACCCTAGGCAGAATGACGCGGAAGACAATCCCCGCATAAATCCGATCCGTGAGGTCGGGTTTATGCGGGGCCCTCGAACAGCGCTGTTAGCCTCACCATTCACCGCAGGGTTCCACCGTGACGGCCGCCCTTTCTCGCTCCGCCCTCTCGGGCGCCACGTTCACGGGCCTGCGCTGCAAGGAATGCGGCCACCCCTACGAGGCCACCGCCCGCCACGTCTGCGAAGACGTCTGCTTTGGCCCGCTTGAGGTCGTCTACGACTACGACGCGATCCGCGCCCGGGTCAGCCGGGCCTCGATCGAGGCCGGTCCGGCCTCGATCTGGCGCTACCGCGAGTTTCTGCCCATCGCGGGCGACCCGATCGATGTGGGCACCGGCTTCACGCCGCTGGTGAAGGCGAACCGCCTGGCCCGCCGGCTCGGGCTCAAAAATCTCTTCATCAAGAACGATGGGGTGAACATGCCCACCCTCTCCTTCAAGGACCGGGTGGTGTCGGTGGCCCTCACCCGTGCCCGCGAACTGGGCTTCACCACGGTGAGCTGCGCGTCCACCGGCAACCTGGCCAACTCCACCGCCGCCATCGCCGCCCACGCCGGCCTGGAGTGCTGCGTGTTCATTCCCAGTGATCTGGAGCTGGGCAAGGTGCTGGGCACCTTGATCTACAACCCCACCTTGATGGCGGTGAAGGGCAACTATGACCAGGTGAACCGGCTCTGCTCCGAGGTGGCGAACACCTACGGCTGGGGCTTCGTCAACATCAATCTGCGGCCCTACTACTCCGAAGGCTCGAAAACCCTCGGCTACGAAGTGATCGAGCAACTCGGCTGGCAACTGCCGGATCACATCGTGGCTCCCCTGGCCTCCGGTTCCCTGTTCGGCAAGATCCGCAAGGGATTCGATGAGTTCATCAAGGTGGGCCTGGTCGACGAAAAGCCGGTGCGCTTCAGCGGTGCCCAGGCTGAAGGCTGCTCACCGATCGCCCAGGCGTTTGCCGAAGGCCGCGACTACATCACGCCGGTGAAACCGAACACAATCGCCAAGTCGATCGCGATCGGCAATCCCGCCGATGGCCCCTATGCCCTCGATATCGCCCGGCGCAGCAACGGCTCGATCGCCGCAGTCAGCGATGACGAGATCGTGGCCGGCATCCAGCTGCTGGCGGAAACCGAAGGGGTGTTCACCGAAACCGCCGGCGGCACCACAATCGCGGTGCTCAAGAAGCTGGTGGAGCAGGGCAAGATCGACCCCAGCGAAACCACCGTGGCCTACATCACCGGCAACGGCCTCAAAACCCTCGAGGCCATCAGCCCCGTGGTGGGCGAGCCCTACACGATCGAGCCCCAGCTGGCCAGCTTCAATGCAGCCTGGGAGCGGGCCCAGTCGTTGCAGCGGGCCAGCTGGGAGCCCATGGGCGTCTGAGCCAAAGCCAAAGCCGAAAGGGCGTTCCAGCCGGACCTGCGCCCGGCCTTTTCAAGCCATTTCCCAAACTCCAAACGCCCTCCATTGGGCCGTTGTTCCTCACCCCACCTCGCATGACCATCCAGGTTCTGATCCCCACCCCGCTGCAGAAATTCACTGCCGAGAAAGCCAGCGTCGACGTGGACGCCGGCACGGTGGATGAGCTGCTCGCCGCCCTCGAAACCCACTTTCCCGGCATCCTCGCCCGCCTCACCGATGAGAACGGCAAGTTGCGCCGCTTCCTCAATGTCTATGTCAACAGCGAAGACATTCGCTTTCTCAATCACCAGGCCACGGCCCTGAGTGATGGCGATGAGGTGAGCATTGTGCCGGCGGTGGCCGGAGGCTGAAACCCGCAGGATCAGTGCAACTGAACTGGTAACCCCAAAGGGGCCCTTCCGTCCATAGGCTTGATACCCATTGTGGCCGGACGCATGACCCAGACAGCCAGCCCCGCCACCAACACAGAGGCCACTCCTGCCTTCACGGATGTGGAGCCCGGAGCCAAAGCCGTTCTGTTCGATTACCGGCAGGCCGCCAATCCGATTCGGCACGGCCTGACCGAGCCGATCCCCGAAGGCCGCTGGGGCCCTGAACTCCATGCCACAGGGCCGTCGGCCATCCTGCCGCTCGATCTGAGCGCCACGCTGGGCTGCCGGGGTCCCGCCACCAGCCCGGCCCTGTCGGCTAATTTCGTGCGAATCCTGGCTGGGGAAACCATTGAGGTGGCCGCGAAGGCCACCAGTGCCCTGTTTTATGTGTTCAGGGGGCAGGGGCGCTGCCGGCGCCTGGCCAGCCGCCACGGCGTCGCCCATGACCAGGGTTGGAGCAAGGGAGACCTGTTCGTGCTGCCCAGTGGTCCTGCTCCCCAGCTCGAAGCGGAGCAGGAGAGCGTTCTCTACTGGGTGCATGATGCCCCCTTGCTCGCCTTCCTTGGGGTCAGCCCCGAGGAACCCCGCTTCGAGGCCACCCACTATCCGGGCCCCTGGATGCGCCAGGAACTGGCAGCCTTGGCCGCCGATCCCAGCAGTGCCCGCAGCAACAGGTTGAGCCTGCTGATGGCCAACGCGGATCTGCCCCGCAGTCGCACGGTGACCCACACGCTCTGGGCCATGCTCGGCCTGGTGCCGGCCGGCGCGATCCAGCCGCCCCATCGCCACCAATCGGTGGCCCTCGATCTGGTGATCGACTGCCAGCCCGGCTGCGTCACCATTTCAGGTCCCGAGCTCAATGCCGATGGCACGATCCGTGATCCGCTGAGCATGGCCTGGGAGCCTGGTGCGGCGTTTGTGACCCCACCGGGACACTGGCATTCCCACGTGAACAAGAGCGGTCACCCGGCCATGCTGCTGCCGATTCAAGACGCGGGGCTGCACACCTATCTGCGCAGCCTGGATATCCGCTTCACCAGCGGCATGCCTCAGGAGTGAGCGAGAACGCCGCCGGCGGCCTCGACGCGCCGATCTGTTGCCGACTGGGAGTTCTCAAAGCACTCCACCAGGTGGCGGAAGGTATCGCCATCAAGGGTTTCCTGCTCTATCAACTCCTCCACCAACTGATCGAGCAGGTCACGGCGAGGACGCAACAGGTTCACCGCCTGATCCAGGGCTTGCTGGGCCAACTGACGCACATGCGAATCAATCTGCCGGCCGGTTGATTCGGCATAGCTGGGTCGGGTGTGGATCAGGTCGCGGCCGAGGAACACCTCGGAGGCATCACCCTCCAGGGCCACGGGCCCAAGGCTGGAAAAGCCATAGCGGGTGACCATCTCCCGGCAGATCCGGGTGGCCATCTGGAAGTCACCGGAAGCCCCCTGGGTGATCTCACTGGGGCCGAACACCACCAGTTCCGCAGCCCGTCCCCCCATCACCACCACCAGGCGGTCGCGCAGATAGGCGCGGCTGATCAGGCCGGAATCGAGGATGTCCTCGTCGGGCGTGGTGCGGGCAAAGCCGCCGACCCCGCCGGATCGGGGCAGCAGGGTCACCTTGTCAAGCTCGTCGGCCTTGGGCAACAGGGTGGTGATCAGGGCGTGGCCCACTTCGTGGTAAGCAATCAGCCGCTTTTTGGCGCTGTCCTGCAGGGGGGCAACCGACAGCCCCATCGTGATGCGCTCCAGGGCATCGTTGAGGGCCAGATCGTCGATGCTGGTTTCGTGCCGGCGGGCCGTGAGGATCGCCGCTTCGTTCAGCAGGTTGGAGAGATCAGCACCGGAAAAACCAGGTGTGCGGGCAGCCCAGGCCGCCAATGACACAGACTCGGAGAGGGGCCGGCTGCGCGCATGGACGGCAAGGATCGCTTCGCGCCCGCGGCGGTCTGGGAGATCAACGGTGATCTGGCGATCAAAACGGCCCGGCCGGGTCAGGGCGACATCGAGCACGTCCGGACGGTTGGTGGCCGCCAGCAGAATCACCCCGGAGTTCTCCTCGAAGCCATCCATTTCCGTGAGCAGCTGGTTGAGGGTCTGCTCACGCTCATCGTTGCCGCCGCCGATCCCGGCGCCGCGCTGACGGCCAACGGCATCCACCTCGTCGATGAAAATGATGCAGGGGGCTTTTTCCTTGGCGCGCTTGAACAGATCGCGCACGCGGCTGGCGCCCACACCCACGAACATCTCGACAAACTCAGAGGCCGCCATCGAGAAAAAGGGCACCCCCGCTTCGCCGGCAATCGCCTTGGCCAGCAGGGTTTTGCCGGTGCCCGGCGGGCCTACCAGCAGCACGCCTTTGGGAATCTTGGCGCCGATGGAGGTGAATCGTTCCGGTTGCCTCAAAAAGGTGACCACCTCCTGCAGTTCCTCCTTGGCCTCGTTGATGCCCGCCACATCCTCGAAGCGCACGCTCGCGGCGCCCTCCTCCTGAACTCGGGGCTGACTGCGACCAAAACCGATCGCCTTGTTCGCCACCTGGGAGGAACGGCGGATCAGCAGGGTGAGCCCGCCAACCAACAGCACCACCAGCAGGATGTTGATCACCAGACCTGCGGAGGCCTCCTGGTCGCGGTCATCGCTGACGCTGAGGGGAACCCTGGCCTGCTGAGCTGTTTGCAGCAACAGAGAATCGTTGGCGAACACCGGCACATCCGTGCGGGTGCCGTCGTTGAACACCACCGCTACCTCCCGCTGCTGGGGGGACAGGTCCAGCTCCTTGACCTTGCCGTCGCGGATGAGCTGCAACAGCTCGCTGTAGGAGGGAGGCGGCGTGCTCTGCAGGCCCAGAGCCCGGAACGGGTTGGTGCGCGCTGACTCAGGAGCCGGAGTGGGCGCGGCCTGGGCCAGGGGGGTGCCAGATGGGACAGTGCCAGATGGGACAGTGCCAACTGGGACAGTGCCAGGTGCGTCAGACCAGAGCGGGAACACTGGAGGTGGAGTGCTCACAGGGTTCTGCATGGCTGCTCAGTTTAGCGATTTGACGAAAGGCAAGACCAGAGCGGATGATCGTTGTTTGGTTGATTGATCGGGATGGCTGCTCCCAAGAAGAAAACATCGAAAGGGAAGCGCAATCAGCGTCATGCCCATTGGAAGGCCCAGGCCACCGTCGCAGCCAGGAAGGCGTTGTCGCTCGGCAAGGCGGTATTGAGTGGACGGGCCCAGGGCTTTGTCTATCCCGTCGATGAAACCGCCGAAGACGAAGCCAGCTGAGATCAGGCCGCACAAGGCAACGGGTTGGCAAGGGAGTCAGGAGCCGAGCTTGAAGCCCTCAAGTACCACGGCGTAGACGATTCCGATCCGGAAGTTGTCACAGATCACCCAGACCAGCCCAGGCTCTCCCTTGACGAAACGACTGCGCAGCCGGATCACCAACTCGACCAGCACCACCATCCCCAGCACCGCCAAGGGGCGCTGGCCGATACGGAACAGGAAATAAGACGTGAGATTGTTGCCGGCATAAAGGCCGATCAACAGCGCCAGGAGTGCTGCGCTGCCTCTACGCCAGCTACCCCTGAGCCAATCGAGCAGGAGTCTGCTGACTTCGGCTTGGAGGCGCTGGAAGCGGGTGGCCTGGAATGGCTGGCGGGTCATCGCTTCGCCGAGGCCGCTTGTCGCTGGGAACTCTGGGGAGAACATGCCTGCATGACCGCAGATTAGGGGGACATCGATGGGAAGCAAGGGCGCAGAATGCGGCCATCTCCGTGGGGATCCCTTGCTCACCCGCCTGCCCCAGCAGCGCTGGCAGCTGCCAGCCACCCTCCCGGAGAAGCAAGACGGAGCCGAGGCGATCGCCGCGCTGGGGCTTGACCCCGAGATCCTGGCTGTTCTGCGCCGGCGGGGTTTTTGCACGGCAGAGGCGATCAGCCATTTGCTCGAACCGGCGCCGGCCCCGGATCCCCATCAGCACTTCAGCGATCTGAACCGGGCCGTCCAGCGGCTGGCTCAGGCCTGCGCCAAGGCCGAAGCCGTGGCGATCTGCGGTGACTACGACGCGGATGGCATGACCAGCACCGCCCTGCTGGTGGGGGTGCTGCAGCGGCTCGGGGCCAGGCCGGTGGCGGCGATCCCCAGCCGGCTCGACGATGGCTACGGCCTCAATGCCGCCATGGTCGAACGGCTGGCCGAGGAGGGCATCGCCCTGCTGGTCACCGTCGACAACGGAATTGCCGCCGCTGAGGCTCTTGAGCGGGCCCAGTCCCTGCAGGTGGAGGTGATCCTCACCGACCACCACACCCTGCCGCCGCAGCATCCCCCCTACCTGGCTCTGCTGCATCCGGCCTGCACTCCCGAGGGTTCGCCTTACCGAGGTCTGGCCGGCGTGGGGCTGGCCTATGTGCTGGCCGTTGCCCTCGCCGGCAGCCTCGGCAGGAGCGACGCCACCGCCATGGCGCTCGATCTGTTCTGTATCGGCACGATTGCCGACATGGCTCCTTTGCTGGGGGTGAACCGGCGCTGGCTGCGCGACGGTCTGCCGCGCCTGCATCGCTCCAGCCTGGCTGGCCTGCAGGCGCTGCAACGCCTGGCTGGTGTGGGGGACATCCCCCTGGATGCCACCGCGGTGGCCTTTCAACTGGCACCTCGGATCAATGCGGTGGGCCGGCTGGGGGATCCCCAGCTGGTGGTCGAGTTACTGACCACCGCAGACGACGAACGGGCCATGGAGCTGGCCCAGGAGTGCGAAGCGCTCAACCGGCAACGCCGGGAGCTCTGTGATGCGATCGAGGCTGAAGCGGTGGCCCTGGTGGAAGCGGACGGTCCGGAGCGGACCCCCTTTCTGCTGCTGGCCCAGAGCCATTGGCACCATGGCGTGATCGGGGTGGTGGCGGCCCGGCTGGTGGAACGGTTTGGCCTGCCGGTGGCTCTGCTGGCCGGCGAGGGCAACGGGCGCTTGCGCTCATCGGTGCGGGCGCCGCAGGGCTTTGCTGTGGATCAGGCCTTGGGCCATTGCCAGGCGCTGCTGGAGCGCCATGGCGGCCACCCTGCGGCCGGCGGCTTCACCGTTCGGGCCGAGAACGTGGCGGCGTTGCACCGGGCCCTCAATGGGTTGGCAGGTGATTGGTTGAAGGGACGCAGCAACGGTGCCCCGGTGGAGCCAGAGGCCCGGCTGTCCCTGGATCGGGTCAGTCCCGCCTTCTGGCGGGGTCTGCAGCGGCTCGAACCCCTCGGAGCCGGCCTGGCGGTACCGGTGTTCTGGTCTGCCGGTTGCAAGGTCGTCGAACAGCGCCTGCTGCGTGGCGGCCATCTGCAACTCAGCCTTGAGCAAGGGGGGTGCCGTCAGCGGGCGATTGCCTGGCGTTGGCAGGGGGAAGGCCCCGTTCCCAGCCAAGTGGATGTGGCCTTCCGCCTGCGCAACAATCTGTGGCGCGGCGAGGAACGCCTACAACTCGAACTGGTGGGCCTGCGCCCCAGTGGCGGCGGAGAGGTGGTGTTGCAGCGGCGCGGACGCACCTATTGGTGCCGCCGCGACGGGGATGACCTGTTGATCCGCAATGAGGCCGGGGAGGAACTGCGCTCGCCAGCCTCAGCGGCAGGAGCTTGCAGCAATACCCATCCCTATCTGCAGGGACTGTTCAACGAGGCGGCTCTGGCTTTCGGCTTGGCGGCCTGACGCTCAGAGGGCGCCGCGCCGGTAAAAGAGGATGAAGATCACGGCAGGCCCTGCCAGGGTGATCAACGCCAGGGCCATGAAGTTGGCAATGAGATGGATGTCAATACCCATGAACCTCTGGCCCGCTACGAAAACGATCTGTGGCACAGGCTACGGGAGAAGGGAGCCCTGCGAACGGATCGAACCGTGCCACTGTGACCGCTTGTCACAGCGACCGGGGTGGAGTTGATGGGCTGCGGAAGCCACTGGAGCTGCATCAGCGGATGTGGCGCCTGCTGCCGGCTGGATCCGGAGCGGCGGGGCGAGGCCCTCGAAGCCCTGAGCCCGCAGCAGCGCAGCCAGTACCTGGACATGGTGGGCGCCGATGGTTGGTGCCGCCACTACGACACCGGTGGACGCGGTTGCCGCATCTACGCAGACCGTCCCGGGTTCTGTCGGGTGAGCAACCTTCCTGCCCTGTTCGGGGTGCCGAGCGACCAGAGCGACGCCTTCGCGATTGCCTGTTGCCGCCAGCAGATCCGCGAGGAGTACGGCGGACGCAGCGCCGTGCTGCGGCGCTTTGAGCGGAGCACGCGTCAGCCATGAGCAGCAGCCCTGGGCCCGATGACACCCCTGCACAGCAAGAACTGGAGGGCCAGGCGGGGGAGGCCACCCCGGCCGGGGCGAAGCCAGCGGACACAACCGTGTGGGCGATCATCTTCACCACCTTCACCACGGTGTTCCTCGCCGAGCTGGGCGACAAGACCCAACTGGCCGCTCTGTTGCTGGCCGCTGAATCCGGCCGGCCCCTGCTGGTTTTCGCCGGGGCTGCCTTCGCCTTGATCTGCTCCAGCCTGGTGGGCGTGCTGCTGGGGCGCTGGCTGGCCTCCGTGCTGCCGCCCCAGCGGCTGGAGCGGATTTCCGGTCTACTGATGGTGGCCCTTGGCCTCTGGCTGGGCTCCCAGGCCAGCCTCGGACTGCTCAGCCCGTAACGCCGCCGCCTTGATTCGATGCAACTTCCGCTCCTGGCCTCGACCTTTTTGACCGTGTTTCTCGCCGAGCTGGGTGACAAGACCCAGCTGACGATCGTGACGATCAGCGGCACCACCAGCAATCCGATCGCGGTGTTTGTCGGCAGCTCGGGGGCCTTGGTGCTCGCCAGCTTGCTGGGTGCCTACGCAGGAGGCTCCCTGTCCACTCTGATCCCTGCCGATGCCCTCCAACTCGCCGCTTCGCTCGGCTTCCTGTTGATCGGCACCCGGCTGATCATTCGAGCCGGAACAGAAGATTCGTAGAGTGTTGCTTCCTCACAACCGCTTCTCTGGGCATCGCTGCGCGCCCAGGGCTTCCAAGCCTTGCCTGCTTTCCTTTGACTCTCCCCCCGATGAAGTTCACGGTCGCCGGTCTGCTCGACCAGCTCCCCGCCTCCGACGCCCTGCCGCTCGCCAAGCTGGAGAAGGCTCTCGGTCTGAGCCAGAAGACCGACAAGGCGATGCTGCGGATCGCGCTTGAGGGGTTGGGCCGCGTCGGGCTTCTTGAGGAAGGCGAAGCCGGCGTGCAGCGTTGCCACGACGAGAGCCTGATCGAGGCCCGGCTGCGCTGCTCCAGCAAGGGCTTCTGTTTCGCCCTGCGCGAAGACGGCAACGAAGACATCTACATCCGCGACCACCAGCTCAACCACGCCTGGAACGGTGACCGGGTGCTGGTGCGCATCACCCGCGAAGGCGGCCGCCGGCGATCCCCGGAAGGGGGGGTGCAATGCATCCTTGAGCGCGCCACCACCAACCTGCTGGCCCAGGTGGAACGGCATGAGGATCGCCTCGTCGCCGTACCGCTCGACGACCGACTGCTCACCAGCGTGGCGCTTCCAGCCAGCGATGACACCTACCTGGATCCGGCCAAGCAGTCGGTGGTGGAGGTGCTGCTGGACCGTTACCCCGTAGCCCAGTTTCCCGCGCAGGGCCACGTCGCCCGGCTGCTGCCGATCAATGGCGGTGAGGAGGCCGACCTCGATCTGCTGCTCACCAAACATGGTCTGCGCAACCCTGTCGCTCCGCCGCGCAGCACCCTGCGTAACCCGAACCCCAAGGGCCGCCTTGACCTCACCGCACTGCCCACCTTTTTGCTGAATGGCTGGAGCGGAGGCGAGGCGCCGATCTTGCCGGCGGTCTCACTCGAAGAGGTGTCACTCGAAGAAGGGGAAACGGGCGTCACGCTCTGGGTCCACTCCCCGGCCGTGGGCGAGCGGCTGACCGCTGGCGGCAGCCTTGACCTCTGGTTGCGTGAGCGGGCCGAGGCCCTCTGCCTGGGCCGCCGCTGGATTCCACTGCTCAACCCTGCCCTGAGCAAGGCTGCCGGCTTTGTCACAGGTCAGGAGGCTGCCGCCGTTTCAGTCGGCCTGCAGTTCAACGCTGAGGGCCAGCTGGAGCACTATCGCTTTGCCCTCACGACGATCAAGGCCGACGCCGGCATCGATGCCGCCTGCCTGCAGGCCCTCGCCGAGCGCAAACCCAAGGCCCGCTCCGTACCGGCAGCACTGAAAGCCCTCAAGGATCTGCTGCCGGTGCTTGAAAAGTTGCTGGAACTGGCGGCCGTGCTGCGCCAGCGCCGGCTGGCCAGTGGATCGATCGATCTCGATCTTCCCCTGCCTGATCTTGAATCCCTCGGTGACCTGCCCGTGCCAGAGCCGGGCGAAAGCCGCCAGGGCTGGCTGGTGGCATTACCGCCCCACCATCCCTTCGCCCTCCTACGGGAACTTGTGCGGCCGGCCGGTCAGGCCCTGGGCCAGCACCTGGCAGCCCTTGATCTGCCCGGAATCTTCACCGTCAATCCGGGGGCGGATCCAGCCCAGGTCAACGAGGTGGCCAAGGCCGCCCTTGCCTTGGAGATTCCCCTGGAGCTGGCCGATGACGGCAACGCCCCGGTGGCTTCTGAGCTGGCTGCCGCCTTCGCCGCCACCGACCGCAGTCGGGTGCTGCAGCGCCAACTCAGTGAGGTGCTGCCAGAAGTGCAGTTCAGCCCGAGCCCCGGATCCCACAGCCTGGCGGGCGACACAGAGGCTTTGGCGCCTTGGTGCTTGCCATCCCTGCACTACGCGGATCTCTGGAATCAGCATGTGCTGGTGCTGCTGCTCACCGAGGGCAAGGATCGGCCAAGCGTGCGCCACAAGGTCAGGGTCGACCTGGCTTCTGACGTGTGCCACGGCACAATCGACTGGCCCCTGCTGCCCCCCAGCCAGCGCACCGAACTGGAGCATTCGCGCAGCAACTCCTTGATCCAGCGCCTCAACAATCGCGCCCGCTTCGTGCTGGAGCTCAAGGCCGATCTGGCGGTGATGGCGCAGGCCCGCGCCGCTGAACCGATGGTCGGTCAGACCATTTCCGGTGTGATCAGCGGTGTTCAGAGTTACGGCTTCTTCGTCGAAATTCCGCCGTCGCGGGTGGAGGGCCTGGTACATGTCAGCTCGCTCAAGGACGACTGGTACGAGTACCGCTCCCGCCAGAATCGACTGGTCGGTCGCAAGAACCGCCGCACCTACAGGCTCGGCGATGCGGTGGACGTGGAGATTCAGAAGGTGGATGTGCTGCGCCACCAGATCGATCTGATCGTCGTCGAAACTGAGGGGGAGCCAGGCGGCGAAGCCGTCACACAGGCGAACGAGCAGGAACCAGCCAACGGGGAGGACTGAGCCGTGGCGCCGGTGGTGTTGGCCGTCTCAGGCGCTTCGGCCATGCCCCTGGCCGAACGGAGCCTTCAGCTCTTGCTTGAAGCGGGCGAAGAGGTTGAACTGATCGCCAGCCGTGGTGCCATCGGCGTCTGGCTGGCCGAGCAGGGTGTGCGCATCCCGTCTGAGCCGGAGCTGCAGACGCTGTTCTGGCGCGAGCGCACCGGCGTGTCCTCCGGTCAGCTGCGCTGCCACCGCTGGAATGATCAGGCCGCTGCGATCGCCAGCGGCAGCTTTCCCACCCGGGGCATGGTGATCTTGCCGGCGAGCATGGGCACGGTCGGTCGGATTGCTAGCGGTGTGGCCACCGACCTGGTCGAGAGGGTGGCCGATGTCCACCTCAAGGAAGGCAGGCCCCTAGTGATCGCGCCGCGGGAGATGCCCTGGAACCTGATTCATCTGCGTAACTTGACTGCCCTGGCTGAAGCGGGGGCCCGGATCGCTCCACCGATTCCCGCCTGGTACCACCGCCCCACCAGCCTCGAAGAGATGGTGGATTTTCTAGTCATCCGGGTGTTCGATTCATTGGGTTATGAGCTTGGGGCGCTGAAGCGCTGGGAAGGACCGGTCGACCTCGCACCCACCACCAGAACCACTGCCTGAATCACTGCTGAACCGCTCCCTCACCCGCCCGTTTGCTGACGCCGGACCCCGTGCTCTCCCGTCTTCTGCTTCTGCCCCTGCTCGCTCCCCTGCTGGCGGTCCTGCTGGTCGCGGCGATCAACCCCCGGCCGACGACTTCGATTCGGCTGTTGATCTGGAGCTTGCCGGCGTTGCCGCTGGGTGCCTGGATCGCTCTGGCTGGCGCTGGCGGCGCAGCCCTCAGTGCCGGCTTCACCGCTCTGGCCCTGAGGCAGGGCGCGTTTCCAGCGCCACCAAGCCCCAGGCAAGAGCCAGCGCAACGGCGTAGCAGCCGTCGCAACGGCGAGGATCCAGGTCGCCAGGAACCGGTGAGAGCCAGCCGCAGCCAACCGTTCACGCCGCCGGCCTGGTCAGGCCCAGAGCGGGCGCCCCAGGATCCACTGCCCACCGTCTCTGTCCCCTTCCGGGTGATCCGGCGGGGCCCTGCGACAGCTTCTGGGCCGGTAGGGCAGGCGCGGGCAACCGCCATGACGTTTGAAGAGGGCTGGGACGTCCCCTTGGCCGACGATTGGTGAACCGCCCCTAAAGTTGTGAAACGGTTTTCTATCGAGGTCTGTGCCCGTGAGCGATTCAGCCAGCCCCGCCCCCAAGCCCGAAGCCAAAGCCAAACCGGTGGCGGCAGCGGTCAAAGCCAAGCCCCCCGCCCCGGAAGACAAGCCATTCGCGGAGTTCATCCCCCAGCTTTTCCTGCCAGCCCTGGGCAAGGAGATTGCGGCCTATGGAGGCCCGGAGGTGGAGCTGAGTTTTCTGGAAGCCCCGATGCCGGTGGTGGGCTCACACTGCTGGCAGGTGATTGGCGTTCTCCCGGGTGGTCGGCGCTTCTGGCTCTGCTTCACCGCTGCCCAGATCGGCTCCGCCAAGACCATCGCCCTGGCCGAATCGGGCAGTGAACCCAGCCTGCTGGAACCATTCCTGATCGATGAGCGCAAGACCACTCTGGCCCTGCTGATCTCCCGGGTGGTCTCCCGGCTCAATGGCCAGAAGTGGCTCGGCCCGAACTGAGCCGCCACGCAGATCGCTGCCGCTCTTCACATGGCGGCATCCAGGCGCTGAAGACTCCTACGATGGGGACAACTTTTTGCTGAAGCGAACGCATGGTGCCTCCGATCGCCGCCCCCAGCGCTCCTTCGACCGGTGCTTCCCCTGCCGGCGCTCAAACCCAGGCATTCAAAGAACCCGTCAAGGACACGATCCTGACCCCCCGGTTCTACACCACCGATTTCGACGCCATGGCGGCGATGGATCTGCGGCCCAATGAGGTGGAACTGGAGGCGATCTGTGAGGAGTTCCGCAAGGACTACAACCGTCACCATTTCGTGCGCAACGGCGAGTTCGACGGGGCGGCCGACAAGCTCGACCCCGAAACCCGCAAGGTGTTCGTGGAATTCCTGGAGCAGAGCTGCACCTCCGAATTTTCAGGCTTCCTGCTCTACAAGGAACTGAGCCGGCGCATCAAGGACAAGAACCCCCTGTTGGCCGAGTGTTTTGCCCACATGGCCCGCGATGAGGCCCGCCATGCGGGCTTCCTCAACAAGTCGATGGGTGACTTCGGCCTCCAGCTCGATCTCGGCTTCCTGACCGCCAACAAGGCCTATACCTTCTTCCAGCCGAAGTTCATCTTCTACGCCACCTACCTCTCTGAGAAGATCGGCTACTGGCGTTACATCGCCATCTACCGCCATCTCCAGAAGCACCCGGAGAGCAAGATCTTCCCGATCTTCAACTTCTTCGAGAACTGGTGCCAGGACGAGAACCGTCACGGCGACTTCTTCGACGCCCTGATGAAGGCCCAGCCCGACACCGTTCGCGGCCTTCAGGCCCGGCTCTGGTGTCGCTTCTTCCTGCTGGCGGTGTTTGCCACCATGTATGTACGCGACGTGGCCCGCAAGGAGTTCTACGAGGCCCTCGGCCTCGATGCCCGCACCTACGACAAGATGGTGATCGAGAAAACCAACGAGACCTCCGCCAAGGTGTTCCCGGTCGTTCTCAATGTCGCCCATCCCAAGTTCTATGAGCGGCTCGAGCGGATTGTCAGCAACAACAGCGCCCTGAGCGCCGCCGACCAATCCGGTGCCTTCGCCCCGATCCGGCTGCTGCGCAAGCTGCCGTTCTGGGCCGCCAACGGCCTGGAGATGGCCAAGCTCTTCCTGATGGCTCCGATCCGCAGCGAAGTGTTCCAACCGGCCGTCCGCTGACCTTGCCCCGCTGACTTCACCCCCCTGGCCGACGTTCCTGGCCGCCGCAGGCTCCAGGCACAGCACCGCCTGATCCTCCACCAATCCCGCCCCTTCCTCTTCCCTTGGTTGTTTCCCCTCCCCTGGCCAAAGTTCAGCTCGATCCATTCGACCTGAGCTGGCGATCGAGGCTGGAGGCTGTTCTGGCCTCGGGCCGAGCCGCCGGCGCCAGCCTGGTGGAAGTGTTTCTGGAGAGCACCGATCACATCGGTCTGCTGGCCGAGCAGGACAACATCACCAACGTGAGTCCGGCCTTTGGGAAGGGGGCAGGCATCCGGGTGTTCCTGGAGGAGCGTGATGGCTTCGTCTCCACCAACGACCTCAGCGAGCGGGGACTGATGGTGGCCCTGGAGCAAGCCCTCGGCATGCTCGGCCTGGAACGTGGTAGCAGCGATTCCAGCCGCTTCGACGGCCTGGCCGACCTGCGCGATTACGGCCAGAGCAAACAGGCCTGGCTGGGCCATTGCCCTGGCCTTGGCGAGGCCACCAGCAGGCTTCTGGAGGGTACCGCCCTGCTGGAGCGCCACGGCCAGCACCTGCAGGCCCGCCGCGGCAGCTACGCCCGCGACTGGCAGGAGGTGATGGTGGCCGCCAGTGATGGCACCTTCGCCCGCGACATTCGCCTGCACCAGTCGGTGGGGCTCAATGCCCTGGCCGCCGATGGCGAGCACCGGGCCAGCCAGGGACGGCGCTATGGCAGCAGCGATCGCCCCGACGACCTGCGCCAGTGGGACCCGAACGCTTCGGCCGCAGAGATCTGCGCCAGCGCCCAGGCCATGCTCCGCGCCGATTACGTCGAAGCCGGCAGCTACCCGGTGGTGCTGGCCAACCGCTTCGGCGGTGTGATCTTCCACGAAGCCTGCGGCCACCTGCTCGAAACCACCCAGGTGGAGCGGGGCACCACCCCCTTCGCTGAGCAGGTGGGCAGCCCGATCGCCCATGCGGCGGTCACGGCGATCGATGAAGGCCTCAGCAGCGGTGCCTTCGGCAGCCTGTCCATGGACGACGAAGGCATGGAGCCCGAGCGCACCGTGCTGATCGAGAACGGCGTGCTCAAGCGCTTTCTCTCCGACCGGGCCGGCGAACTGCGCACAGGCCACGCCCGCACTGGCAGCGGCCGGCGCCAGAGCCATTCCTTCGCTGCCGCCAGCCGCATGCGCAACACCTTCATCGCCGCTGGCCCCCACAGCCCCGCTGACCTGATCGCCTCGATTGAGACCGGCCTCTATTGCAAGTCGATGGGTGGAGGCAGCGTTGGCCCCACCGGCCAGTTCAATTTCGCCGTCGAGGAGGGCTACCTGATCAAGAACGGAGAGCTGGGCAAGCCCGTGAAGGGAGCCACCCTGATCGGTGAAGCCAAGGAGGTGATGCCGCGCATCTCGATGTGTGCCAACGATCTGGAACTGGCCGCCGGTTTCTGTGGATCGGTGAGCGGCAGCATCTTTGTGACGGTCGGCCAGCCCCACATCAAAGTCGACAGCATCACTGTGGGGGGGCGTTGAGCATGGGCACCCCACTGAGCGCAACAGCCGCAGCCCAGGCCCCTGGCCTGGATGTTGTCCAACTGGGCCAACAACTGGAGCGCCTCGCCGGTGATCTGGGCATCGAGCAATGGGATCTCGGGGCCGCCTGCAGCACCGACACCTCCGTGCAGGTGGACCGGGGTGAAGCCAAGCAGCTCAAGGGCGCCCAACGCAGCTCAATCACCGTGCGGGTCTGGAACGGCGATGGTCTGGTGGGCATCACCAGCACCTCCGATCTCTCCAAGGCGGGCCTGGCCCGGGCCCTCGCCGGCGCCAAGGAAGCCAGCGCCTATGGCAACGCCAACGACACTCCGGCCTTTTCGCCCCTCGCGGGCGCTCCGCTCCAGCCCCTCGATCAACCGATCCAAGAGCCCCAGGCCATTCTCAGCCTGCTGACCACGCTCAAGGAGGCCGAGCGCGACCTGCTTGGTCGCCACGCGGCGATCACCACGGTTCCGTACAACGGCCTGGCCCAGCGCGCCAGCGAGCGGATCTACCTCAATAGCGCCGGCGCCTGCCGAGCGCAGCAACTCAGCACGGCCAGCCTCTACCTCTACGCCAGGGCAGAAGAAGCTGGCCGCAAACCACGCAGCAGCGGTGCCGTGCGCCTGGCCTATGGCGCCGCCGAACTCGACATCGCCGGCTGCATTGATGAAGCCGCTGAGCTCACCATCTCCCACCTCGACTACGCCCCGATTGCCACGGGTTACTACACCTGTGTGTTCAGCCCCGAAGCGTTTCTCGACCTGATCGGCGCCTTCAGCAATCTGTTCAACGCCCGGGCCGTGCTGGATGGCGTCAGCCTCAGCAATCGCGAGTCGCTGGGCGACTCCCTGGCCGTTCCCTTCCTCTCGATCCACGACAATGGCCTGCACCCAGGCAACATCGGTGCCTCCAGCTTCGATGGCGAAGGCACGCCGGTGGGCCGCCTGGGTCTGATCGAAAATGGCGTCCTCAGCCACTTCATGCACTCGGAGGCCACCGCACGTACCTTCGGCGTCGCCCCCACCGGCCATGCCGGCCTGGGAGCCAAGGTCTCGGTGGGCCCGAACTGGTTTGAAATCGGCTCCGGCGCGACCGGTGGCGGCGCCCAGGGGCTTGATCGTCACAGCGCCGACGGCGTGGTCTGGATTGATTCCCTCTCAGCGCTGCATGCCGGCGTCAAAGCCAGCCAGGGATCCTTTTCGCTGCCGTTTGATGGCTGGCTGATCCAGGGCGGCGAAGCCCGCTCGATCGAAGCGGCCACCGTGGCCGGCGACATCCGCCAGGTGCTCAAGGCCTTGGTGGGCTTCGAAGGAGAGGCCAAAGTCACCCCCGATGGACTCTGCCCTCACGTGTGGGTGGAAGGCTTGTCGATCACCGGCGACGCCTGATCCGATGCGCCTGGCCGCCAACTTCTCGACCACGCGGGGGAAGAAAGCGTCTTGAGGATATTGTTCTGGGGCACCCCCGCCTACGCGGTGCCCAGCCTCAATGCCCTGGTCGCTGCCGGCCATGCGTTGGTGGGTGTGGTGAGCCAGCCCGACCGCCGCCGGGGACGAGGCTCCGCCTTGGTTCCGTCGGCTGTCAAAGCACGCGCCCTGGAGCTGGGCCTGCGGGTGTTCACCCCCCAGCGCATCCGCAGGGAGGCGGACCAGCAGGATCAACTGGCTGCCCTTGGCGCCGATCTCTCCGTGGTGGTGGCCTTCGGTCAGATCCTGCCGCCGGCCGTGCTCAACCAGCCGCCCCTCGGCTGCTGGAACGGCCACGGCTCGCTGTTGCCGCGCTGGCGTGGGGCCGCCCCAATTCAGTGGAGCCTGCTGGAAGGTGACGCCAAAACAGGCGTTGGCATCATGGCGATGGAGGAGGGCCTCGACACCGGGCCGGTGTTGCTGGAGAGGCCGCTGACGATCGGCCTGCTCGAGAACGCCCAGCAACTGGCGCTCCGCCTCAGCAAGCTCACCGCCGAGCTGCTGGTGGAGGCGATGCCCTTGATCGAAAAGGCAGGAACGGGCCTGGAAGTGGAACGGCTGGCGCGGTTAGGTGTGCGGCCCCAGCCCAGCACCACCGAGTGCTACGCCCGCCTGCTCAGAAAGGAGGATTTCCACATCAACTGGAGTGCCCCTGCCCTGAACCTCCATCGCCAGGTGATGGGCCTGTATCCAGGAGCGCACAGCCGCTGGGGCAAGCAGCGGCTGAAGCTGCTGGCCAGCGAGCCCCTGGTGGCCAGGCTGGTGAACCAACTCAGTAGCCCGGCCGCCCAGCTGGCGCAGGTCTGGAACAACCGGGCCTCCGGCTCGCGCCTTGCCGAGCGACCCGGCACGGTGCTTGAGGTGGTGCCATCCCTGGGCCTGGTGGTCTCCACCGGAGGCTGCCCGCTGTTGATTCGCGAAGCCCAACTGGAAGGCAAGGCCCCCGCGCATGGCCAGGCCTTGATCCAGCAACTGGGAGTGAAGGCGGGCGATCAGCTGGGGACAACGGAACGGCCAGTCTGAGCCATCAGCCGCAACGTGTAGGCGGCACAACTGGCTATTCTCGCGGCCACAAACAACCCACGGCAGCCTGCCTATCCATGACCATCCAACTCCCCAAGCAGGCACGCAAGGAGGCGGTGGCTTCGATTATCAGTTACTTCCATGAATCAAGGGAAGAAGAGATCGGAACCATTGCCGCCGGAGGCCTGCTGGAGCTCTTCTTGACAGAAATCGCCCCAAGCATCTACAACAAAGCCGTGTCAGAAGTTCTCGAGAGAATCAGAAATCACATCTCTGAACTGGACCTAGATCTGAATGAAGAGGAATTTCCCGCTTCAGCAAGCAGGCAGCGGCGTGCTGATCATTAACGGCAACATCCCACATCCCATTCCCCGACAACTCAGACATCCTTCCCTCCCCAACGTTCATCCAGTTGAACGAAGAGTCTTGGATGTCCCGTGTCAATCAGGTTTTGGAAGGCGCACATTGGTCAGGGCGGAGATGATCCTCCCGTCGCATTCACACGCTGGCGGTTCTTGCGGCAGCGATCGGAGCAATAGAGCACCTCATCCCAGACGTCTATCCATTTCTTGCGCCATTGGAAGGGGCGCCCGCAGATTGGGCAGATCTTGGTGGGGCGATTGGCGTGATGGGGCATCGAATGGTCGCCTATTTAGCTATCAGCTTCCAGATCAACCAAGCCACCACGGCGAGAAGCACCCAAGGTAGCAAGGCTCTGAACACCAGCAGAACCAGCACAAGCAGCCCAGCGGAGACCACAGTCCGCTTGGTCAGGGCCTTCGCCTCATCGGTCATGAAGCTCCAACGGGGAATCAGGGACATGGGCAGTCAAGGGTTGGCCACGGCAAGCTACCGCCCTTTGATGGCCGTGGTTTGCAGGTGACCTGGCAAGGGCGCAATCCGAACGACCTGTTCGTTGGTAGTAGGGAGCGAGGGAGTTCATACGCCTTGGCTCAAGGCGCTAGCCCTTTTTCAACCATAGAAATTGATCATGGCCCCCATCGTCACCCAGTCGATTCCAAAACTTGCTGCAATCGCACTGCTCAGTGTTGGCGTCACTACGGCTTTGAGCAACCCGCAAGGCGTTCAGCAGGCCGTTTCCAATGCGATCGCACATCCGGCTCTGGCCCAATCAACGGGGAAGCTGGCCAACCAACTACAAGGGAAACCAGTCGTTGTTGATATTTATGCGAGCTGGTGCTCTGCCTGTAAAAACATCGCTCCAACCATTTCCAAGCTCAAACAAAAATATGCAGATAAAGTAGTCTTTGTGGTTTTAGATGTCTCAGATAGAGCCTCTACATCAAAATCCGAAGCAACCGCCCGCAAACTTGGACTAAGCAATTTCTTGGCTGCCAACAAAACCCAAACAGGCTCGCTCACGATTATTGATCCAGCAACAGGCAAGATTCTGGCACAACATCGCAACAACCCAAACATATCAGCCTATACAAAAGTTCTAGATACTGCAATCTCAAGGCAATAGATTCACAAGGCCTGCATGAATGAAGCCTGAACAGCCGAGCCCACCAAGGATTCATATTCAGGCAGATCATCCATCCAGCATGAATAGCAGACAGCAACCAATAGTTACTAGCCTTCATCTTTATTAGATCCAGCCCTTCCAAGTTTACTTCAAACACTCAGACCGACTGAGACAGCCAGATGCCGACAGCCGACAAGTTAACTTGCTGACTTGTTGGCGTTCTGACTTGTTGGCGTACTGACTTATTGATCTTTTAACTTAATGACTGACTGACAGCCATGCTTTGCGTGAAGCAATTCCAGAACCATTGATGGATATCGCTACAAGAAAAAAGCCAGTGGCCGCAAGAGGCCGCCAACGTCAGAGCACAAACCCTATCCCGTGATCATTTTGTGACTCTTCTAAAAAACCCAGGCCAACAGCGGGAACCCATGACGCAAACACGCAGACGAAGAAAGAACCAATTTCAGGTTTCAAGAAAATGGAAAGTGTTTGGCACCCTAGTCTTGGCTGGCTTCCTGATCGCCTTACTAGCCACTGGCCCCGTATCATTCACTCTCTACCGGCTTATTTCAATTGTTGAGAATCAGTATCAAGAATGGTTCACCATGCAGGATGCAGCAAATCCATTTGTACTGCTTCCGCTTTCATTTATTGGAGGACTGATTGCCAGTATTTCGCCTTGCATCTTGGCGATGCTTCCAATCAATCTCAGCTATATCGGTACACGCAATATAACATCGAGACATGATGCTTTAAGAAAAGCAGGGCTATTCGTGCTCGGCAATATTTTCATCTTAAGCCTATTCGGGCTGGCTTCTTCATTCGCAGGAATAGTATTGGTAGAATACCGCGGCTTTGTCAATATCGCAGTTGGGATCATCATCTTGATGATGGGATCTAGCTTGTTGGGATTGATCAAGGTACACCTTCCTCAGATCAATATTGGCAATTCAGCGGTTGGCCCTTTTGGAGTGGGGCTGACTTTTGCCTTGGTCAGTTCACCTTGCTCCAGTCCGGTTTTATTTGCAGTGCTTGCCGCCGCCGCCGCAAGCGGCTCTCAGCCTCTCGCTGTATTGACGATGACAAGCTATGCACTAGGCTACACAATCATTATATTTCTAGCAAGTTTGTTGACTGGGTTTGCAAAACAAACCAAGTTTTTACTGCAATACTCAGAAGAAATCACGAAGTTTGGCAGTATCGCCCTGATTCTGGCAGGACTTTACTATCTCATAACAGGGGCCAGCTGGTTTCTCGGGTAGTTTGAACTCAAGAATTAAGGCCTGAGTCAAGGAGAACATTAAAAAAGGAGAACATTGAAAAAGGAAGATTTTGGGATAGTGGGGCTCATTTTCAGAAGAGATCACAGCTTGCACCGATCACCACAGCGGGGCTTTCGCTGATACGCTCGAGGAGATCAAGGCTCTCCCGGTTGAGATTCAACACCTTGACGGTGCAACCAGCCTGGCGACGTTTACGAATCACCTGATCGAGGGCGCGTGTACCGGTCTGATCCCAGATCCGAGCCTCAGCCATATCAATGGTGATGCAGGGCGGGAACCCATGCTGACTGAAGCCAGCCAGAAAATAAACGGCGCTGACAAAGAACAACTGACCACGCACGGTGTAGTGAATGTGTTCATCCGTCAACCAGGTGGATTCCACAGAAATCACTTTCGCCACCTTGCGGCTGAACAGAATCCCTGCCTGGGCCACGCCAACCACTACAGCGATCGCCAGATTGCGCGTGAGCAAGGCCAGCACCAAGGTCGTGATCATGATCGAACTATCACTCTTGGGCAGCTTTCGCATCCTCAGGAACGACTGCCAGTTCACCGTGCTGAACGACACCATCAGCATCACCGCGACCAGGGCCGCCATCGGAATGCGCGCCAGCCAACCGCTCAGTGAGATCACAAGGATCAATAGAGACACCCCGGCGGTGAGGGTAGAGAGGCGGTAGCGACCGCCGGATTCGATGTTGATCACACTCTGGCCAATCATGCCGGCACCTGCCATGCCGCCAAACAGGCCGGCAACAATGTTGGCGATGCCCTGAGCTCGGGCTTCGGCTTCATAATCAGCGTCTTCGTCAACCAAACCTTCCACCACATTGGCTGTGAGGAACGACTGCAGCAGCCCAACAAACGAGATCGCCAACGCTGTGGGGAGGATGATGCTGAGGCTGTTGAAGGATCCAACAACCATCGGAATCGAGAAGATCGGTAGGCTTGAGGGGAGCGTACCCAGGTCGCCCACCCGCGGCACCGGCAACTGCCACACTTCGGCGATCACGCCGATAACCACAATCGCTACCAGGGTGGAAGGCACAAGTCTGGTGAGGCGGGGAAGGCCGTAGATGATCACCAGCCCAAGAGCGACCAGAGCCCACACGATCGGCCAGCTCACAGCCTCCACCCCCACCAGCGGCGAAGGGGTGTCAACGCCCAGGCGGCCAAAACCCAGCTGAGGCAACTGGGCCAAAAAGATCAGCACACCGATTGAATTCACGAAACCCAAAGTGACCGAACGCGGCACGAAACGCATCTGCTGGGCAAGGCGTAAGTAACCCCAGGCAATCTGAATCATGCCCGCCAGAATGCAGGCAGCCAGCAAATAACTGAGGCCATGAGATTGCACTAAGCCACCCATCAACAGAGCCACACCGGCCGTGCAGGCCGACACCATGCCTGGCCTGCCACCCAGCAGGGCCACCACGATCAGAATGCAGATCGAGCCAAACAGACCCACTTGGGGATCAACCCCGGCCACGATAGAGAAAGCGATGGCCTCAGGGATGATGCCGAGTGCGACCACGAGGCCAGCGAGTAATTCCTTGGGTAACGCTTGGCGATTGGGGATCAGTGACCAGCCATGCAGCACAGGATATCAACGTTGAAGTGAGTTGAGATCATGCTACGCAGCAGCCCACGGCTTACGGGAAACCCGGAACTGCGTTGGGCTTTAAGAGCCTGGTTTTGCCAATCAGATTCCCTACGAACCGATCGTAAACAGAAGTTGCAACGCCGCGAATCCCACCAGGCAGGTGGCGGCAAGTAACGAGATGGTCTGCAACACAATCAAATCCTCGTGCCTCTTCTGTCCCCTGATGCTGGCTGGTCATTCGCGCCAATGAGAGGCGGGTGCGGAGAACAACAAACACATTCATTGATAAAGTTATATTGCTGAAGGAGCAGCAGAGATGATGGAGCTGCTTCAGCCAACTTCAGGATACGAACCGCCGGTAAAGCCAGCGCACAAAGCCGCCCACCACTGGGACTGGCGCAAAGGTGGGACCAACGAAATCGAAGTAGTCGCGATGCTCAACGATTGCTCCGTCGGCACCGATGCGCAAGCGGGTGGTACCGGGATAGATGAACTCCATCCCCTTGATCTTCAGGCCCATCGTCCACTCCACAAAGGCCGTATCACCACTGAGCGCCACGGCGCCGGGCTCAAGGAAAACGTCATCGCACCGGCGCATCAGCCCCTCCTGCGCAACGATGTAGGCATCAAGGCCGCGCTTCTCCTGGGTAGGGTCCTGGAAACGGACAGCTTCGTCGTAGACGGCACGCCACTGCTCCGCAGCAGGCCCCGGAGCGCCATACGGCTTGGTGAACATCGCTTTGAGCGTCTCTTCGGTGAGCGGTAGCGTGAAATCTGTGTTCATGTGCCCGGTGTCAACTACATAGGCGGGTCGCGTCAATTACGTAGGCGGGTCCCCCCTGCACCCCCCTGCCATGGCAGGGGGGTGCAGGGGGGACAATCGGCCCTTCCCGGCTCGGCCTTTCAGAGGTGGTCGAGGGTTTCT
>JABMPN010000054.1 GCA_013203655.1 Cyanobacteria bacterium bin.51 | reverse complement strand
GTGCAGATCAGGTCGCTCTGGGCCTTCACCGCCGCCGAGCAGTTGATGTAGCTCACCACCAGGTGGTCGGGGTGCTCGGCGCGGAAGGCGGCGAAGGCATCGGCGGGGCAGGCGTCAGCCAGGGAACAGCCCGCTTCCAGATCCGGCAACAGCACCGTTTTGGCGGGGCTGAGGATCTTGGCGGTTTCGGCCATGAAGTGAACGCCGCAGAAGACGATCACATCGGCGTCGGTTGCAGCCGCCTGGCGGGAGAGCTCCAGGGAATCGCCGATGAAATCGGCCGCGTCCTGGATTTCGGGGCTCTGGTAATAGTGCGCCAGGATCACGGCGTTACGCCGGCGCTTCAGTGCGTCGATGGCCTCCGGCAGGGCCGCGTGGCTTGGAGCGGAGCCTGGGCCGGAGGTGGCGGGAGAAGGGAAGCGAGTCTCAGTGGCCGCGAAAACCAACCGGAGCCTCATTTGCGGCAGGATGCTTCCAGCCTAGGGAGTCGACACGGCGCAGATACGCATTGCCATTGCCGGGGATCTGCACGGGCAGTGGGATCGCAGCGATGTGGCCCTGCTGCGGATCCTGGCTCCCGATGCCTTGTTGGTGGTCGGCGATCTCAGTGACGGCCAGGAGCGGATCGCCACCAGCCTCGCCTCGCTCGATCAACCACTCGCCTGCATCCTCGGCAATCACGACACCGGCAAGGACGACAGCGGCCGCAAGCTTCAGCGCCAGATCGACCTGCTCGGTGAGCGCCATTGCGGTTGGAGTCGCTGCGACCTTGAGCCGGCCGGACTCTCGGTGGTAGGCGGTCGTCCGGCCAGCGCCGGTGGCGGTTATCACCTCTCCATGGGGGTGAAGGCGCTCTGGGGGCCGGTCTCCTCCCAGGAATCGGCGGGCCGGATCACGGCCGCCGCCCTGGCTGCCGATCCAGAGCGTCCGCTCGTGCTGCTGGCCCATTCCGGCCCCACGGGCCTGGGCAGCGAGGCCCGTGACCCCTGCGGCAGGGATTGGAAACCCCCCGCCTGCGACTGGGGCGACATGGACCTGGCGATGGCGATCGACCGCATCCAGCGCCAGCGCCCGCTGCCGCTCGTGGTTTTCGGCCACATGCACCACCGACTGATGCGTGGCAGCGGTGAGCGCCGCAGCTTTCTGGTTGATCGCCGCGGCACCGCCTATCTCAATGCGGCCTGCGTGCCGCGCCATGGCATCGACGGCGAGGGGCGGGAGCTGCGCCATTTCTCCTGGGCCGAGCTCGACGGTCAGCATCTGGTCCATGCCAGCCACCGGTGGTACAGCCCCGAAGGCCGGCTGCTCTATGAACAGACGTTGGTGGAGCAGCCCCTCGCCTTGCCGTGCTGATTTGAGGTGCTGATCCCGTGCTGATCTATGCCTGCGTCAGCGGCCATGGCTTTGGCCATGGGTCGCGGGTGGCCTCCGTGCTGCTGGCCCTGGCAGCACGCCAACCCTCCTGGCGGCTGGTGATCTCCAGCTCCCTGCCGACCTCCTTTCTCGCCGGTGCCTTCGGGGCCACCCCCTTCGAGCGCCGTCCCTGTGGCTGGGATGTGGGCGCTGTGCAAGCCGATGCCCTGGGTGTGGACGGGCCGGCCACTCTCGCGGCCCTGGCGGCCCTGGAGCATCGCCTGCCTGGCCAGATCAGCGCCGAGGCGACCTGGCTGGCGGCCCAGGCCGGCCCTGCGCTGCTGCTGGGCGATGTGCCCCCAGCGGCAGCCCGGCTGGCGGAAGCCGCCGGACTGCCGCTGCTCTGGATGGGCAACTTCGGCTGGGACGACATCTACGCCCCGATGGGCGGGGCGTTCCTGCCGTGGGCGGAGCGTTGCCGGGATCTGTACCGCCGGGGTCATGGTCTGATCCGCTGCCCGTTCTCGCTGGCCATGGACTGGCGGCTGCCGGAGACGCGGGTGGGACTCACCGCCGGGAAGCCACGGCTGAATCCACAGATCCTGCGCCGCCAATTGGATCTGCCCCAGCAGCGACAGCGCTGCGTGCTGCTGGCCTTCGGCGGTATCGGCTATCGGCTCGATCCCGGCCTGTTTGGCCGCTGGCCCGATTGGTGGTTCCTCAGCTCCGATCCAGCGGCCGCAGCCGCAGCGAATGGCCGTGTTCTGCCCGCAGATGTGCGCCCGCTGGAGGTGATGCCCCTGTGTGAGCGGCTGATCGGCAAAGCGGGCTACAGCAGTTTCTGTGAGGCCCTCTCCAATCAGATGGGTATCCACCTGGTGGCGCGGCAGGGCTTCGCCGAGGCGGCGGTCATGGAGCAGGAGCTGCAGCGCTGTGGGCCGCACCGGTTGCTGAGCCAGGCCCAACTGCTGGGAGGTGACTGGCAACTTGACCAGCCGTTGCTGGCCGCCCGGGGCGCGCCACTGGCGAGCGATGGGGCGGAGCAGGCGGCTGAGGCGATCGAAGCCTTTGTTTCTGCAAGTGCGGCTTCGGAACCAGCTTGAATGGCCGAGAAGCCCTGCGCTGGAAGGCTTCTACTGGCAAAGTTTATCCATGCTCATGGCTTCAATCAGGAGTGCTGATCATCGCCAAAGATGGGGAGCAGAACAACAGGAATCCTTGTCTGAGTCGGTGATGCGAACCGCCCGCACCACATCTGATAACCGGTAGACACTTGTGCGACTGTCACTTATGCGAACACCTGTGGGTCCGGTATTTGTCAAGTTGTCAGGCGACATAGCCCGCCGCGATGTATCCATCCATCTCTCCGACGGTTCCTGATCCAAATCTTTCACGATTCATCTGCTGAAGCACACAGTTTTCTCGCTCAGCTTTTCTGCAGTCGTTCCGACTATTTCCAACCGCAATTTGGTTGCGATCGCAACCTTCTTCGCTGCCTTGTTGCGTCAAAGTCCGCCAAATTCTGAAGGCGGCCATGGCCTTGCGTTCTTCTTCCCCCTCACGACATCACCGGTTTGCCTAATTTCTTTTCGCCTTCCGCTCGCCTCCTCCTCTCCGCTCTGTTGATCGGGACAGCAGCCCCGGCTCAGGCCACCATCTGGCAGGAAATTCGTCGCCCCGGCATGGCCGCCCCCATGCAAGCCCGTTCAGTGGCCGTGGTGGATGTGCGCGAAGCCGCCGACACGGCCCGTTCCTTCGCGATCACGCCGGAACGCCGGGCCCTGCTCAACACGATTCGCTTTGCTGAGGGCACCTGGGCCAACGGCCACGACCAGGGCTACTGGATCCTGTTTGGCGGCTCGTTGATGTCCTCTTTGGACCGTCATCCCAACCGGGTGATGCGCACGGCCCGCTATGCCAGTGCAGCGGCGGGCGCTTACCAGTTCATGCCACCCACCTGGGACATGGTGACCCGTCGGATGGGTCTCGGTGGCTTCGGCCCTGAGGTTCAGGATCAAGCGGCGATTTTTCTGATCCGTCACCGTGGAGCCCTTGAGCTGGCAGACCGCGGCGTGATGACCCCGCAATTGGCCGCCAAGCTGGCGCCTGAGTGGGCCTCCTTCCCCACCCTCGCGGGCCGCAGTTTCTATGGCCAGCCGGTGAAGCGCTTCACCGAGCTCAAGCAGTTCTACGAGGCCAATCTCTCGATGCTGCGGGCCAGCATCATCCACCGCAACACCATTGCCCAGGCTCAGGCCGTGGATCCGCCGATCGCCCAGTGCACCTACGGCAGCCTGGCCTGTGCCCTGCGGGATGTTGGCAGCACCCCTAACTGAATCTACGTCAGGCCTGGTCGCCGCTGAGCGGGGGCTTGCCCACCGTGCGCTGGGCGATCAGGTAAGCCGCCACCGTTGAACCCAGGAAGCCGAGGCTGTTCCGCAGCACCGGCAGCAGGTCTGAGGTGCGGGTGATCACCGGCCCGAGGCCGAAGATCAGGAACAGCATTCCCCACAGCGGCGAGAGCAGCAGCACCCAACTCCAGGCGACCCGATCACCCTCCTTGCGTGGATAGCCGGCAAAGCCGACGATCAATCCGCCCAGCACTGAGGTGCAGAAGGTGAGCAGCCACTGCTCCTGGGGCAGGCCTGGCACCACCTGACAGCCACCCCGCTCCAGGCAGGTCTCCACGGCGGCCAGGGAATCAACGATGGCGCCGTCTTCGCCGTGGTCACGCACGTAGTACTGGTTGCCGTAGCGGGTCTGCAGTTCCACCCAGAAGGTTCGGGGCATCAGGGCGAACAGGGCATCGCCGACGTTGAAGTTGAGCAGGTTGCCGCCGCGGGGGTCGGCCACCAGCACCAGGCTGCGCTCATCGAGCCCCCAGAAGTCCTTCACCGCCAGTCCGGGGGTGCGCTCGTACTGGGTGAGGACCCGCAGCTTCCAGCCGCTGCTGGTTTCGAAATCCGCCAGTTCGGTTTCCAGGCTTTGCCGTTGGCCGTCGGTGAGGGCCCGGGCCAGATCGATCACCGGGGTGGGGTGATCCGGCAGCAACGCGGGGTTGTCTGCCGCCATTGCTCCTCCAGCCAGGCCGCCTATGGGCGCGAGCAGCACCAGCAGGGCGGCCACGATCCCGAGCAGGCCGGGCAGCGGAGTGGGACGGGATCGGTCGGCTTGACCCATGCGGCTGCTTCAGTGACGCTTCATTCTCTTCCAACCAGGCTCCTGCCGTGCCCGTTCCTGCCTGGCTGCAACAGCGCCTCGAAGCGGCAGGGGGGAGCGTGCCCTTCGCCCGTTATATGGACTGGGCGTTACACGACCCCGACCACGGCGCCTATGGAGCCGGCCGCCTGCGCATCGGCCGCCATGGTGATTTCGCCACGGCCCCGTCGCTGGGGGGCGACTTTGCCGGCCTGCTCGCCGCCCAGGTCGCCCAGTGGCTCGATGCGCTTGCGCTTGCACAGGAGATTGGCGCCTCGCGTTTGTCCCTGATCGAGACCGGCCCTGGCGAGGGTGATCTGGCCGGGCAGCTGGCCGCTGCGCTGGTGGCCGGTTGGCCGTTGCTGGCGGCCTGCACCGAGCTGGTGCTGGTGGAGCCCAACGCCGGCATGGCCGCCCGCCAGCGGCAGCGGCTTGAGAATTGCCCGCTACCGGTGCGCTGGTGCAGCTTCGAGGAGCTGGCAGCCCATCCGCTGCGGGGCGTGGTGCTGGCCCACGAGGTGCTCGATGCCCTGGCGGTGGAGAGGATCGTGATCGGCGACGCGGGCTGGCGCCAGCAGCTGGTGACGCTCCACCGGGGAACGTTGCGGCTGGAGCCCGGTGGCCCCCTGGAGCCGGTGGCAGCGGCACGGTTGCAGCCACTGGGCCTGCAACCGCCTGGGGAGCAGAGGCCGCCGGGCTGGTGCACCGAGCTGCATCCGGGGCTGGAGCCCTGGCTGGCGGCCTGTGGCGCGGCGCTGCGCTGCGGCCGCCTGCTGGTGGTCGACTACGCCCTGGAGGCCTGGCGCTACTACGCGCCGCAGCGCTCCAACGGCACCCTGATGGCCTACCGGGGCCAGCAGGCCAGCAGTGATCCCCTGGCCGATCCAGGCCACTGGGACCTCACCGCTCACCTCTGCATCGACAGCCTGGTGGCGGCGGCCAGCGCCAGCGGTTGGCAGTTGCTGGGTCAGTGCCGCCAGGGGGAGGCGCTGCTGGCCCTGGGGCTGGCGGAGCGGCTGCACGGGCTGCAGCACCAGGGCACCGCCGGGCTGGGCGACCTGCTGGCCCGTCGGGAAGCCCTGCTGCGGCTGGTGGATCCCGCCGCCCTCGGTGATTTTCGCTGGCTGGCCTTTGCCCGGGGCGTATCCGCAGCGGATCAGGCCCAGCCACGTCCAGGCGAGACCCCCCTGTTTCTGGCCGAACCGGCTCAGCCAACTGAACCAGGGCCTGGCCTTGCGAGTGCTGCAACGGAGACAACCCAGTCGACGCCTGCGCCCTAAACATCAACCCATAGGTTTTGCCGAAGCTCACCGATCCGATGGCGCCGGAACGCTTCTTCCTCGAACTCGAACCCACCGCCGCCATGCAGGCGAGCTGGCCCCACGTGGTGGTGGTGGGCGGTGGCTTCGCCGGCGTTCGCGTCTGCCAGGCCCTGGCTCGCCAGCCGGTGCGCGTCACCCTGATTGACAAGCGCAATTTCAACCTCTTCCAGCCCCTCCTGTATCAGGTGGCCTCGGGGCTGGTCTCGGCGGCGGATGTGGCCTCTCCCCTGCGCCAGATGGTGGGTCAGGCCCCCAACGTTCAGGTGCTGCTGGGGGAGGTCACCGACCTTGATCTGGAGAACCGTTCCCTGCAGTTCAACGGCCATCACTACGGCTACGACCAGCTGGTCCTGGCCTGCGGTTCCGGCAGCACCTACTTCGGCCACGAGGAATGGCGGCCCCTGGCACCGCCGATGAAGATCCTTGAGCACGCCCAGGAGATTCGTCGCCGGCTGCTGATGGCCCTGGAAGAGGCCGAGCAGACCACCGATCCGCAGCGCCGCCAGTTCCTGCAGTCGGTGGTGGTGGTGGGTGCCGGGCCGGCCGGTTGCGAACTGGCGGGTTCCCTGGTGGAGCTGATGCACAGCGCCATCCGCCGCGATTTCAAGCAGCTGCAGGTGGAGCTCTGCCGAGTGGTGCTGGTGGATGCGGTGGATCGGGTGCTGCCAACGATGCATCCCAACCTTTCGGTGGCGGCAGCGGAGTACCTGCAGCGCAATGGGGTGGAGCTGCTGCTGGGCTCGATGGTGGGGGCGATCGAGCCGGGCAAGGTGCTGCTCAAGGGAGAAGGGGAACCCCGCTTTCTTGAGGCCGCCACCATCTGCTGGACCGCTGGGGTGCGGGCCTCACGGCTCGGAAAACTGCTGGCCGAGCGCAGTGGCTGCGCTGTTGATCGCCTCGGGCGGGTGCTGGTGCAGCCCGATTTCTCGGTGCCGGGCCATCCGGAGCTGCGGGTGGTGGGTGATCTCTGCAGCTACAGCCACACCAGCGACGGCGCGCCGCTGCCCGGCATGGCTGGCCCGGCGGTGCAGATGGGGGCGTGGGTGGCCGGCGACATCCTGCGCGGCCTCGATGGCCAGGCCAGTCCCCCCTTCCGCTGGCTCGATCTGGGCAGCATGGCCGTGATCGGCCCGCTGTTCGCTGTGGCCGACCTGCGGGGCCTGCGCGTCACCGGTCTGCTGGGTTGGCTGCTCTGGGGGCTGGCCCACCTGGCCTTCATCCCCGCCACCGAAAACCGCATCACCCTGCTCACCCGCTGGTTGTGGCAGATCGCCACCCGCCAGCGCAGCGCCCTGCTGATCACCGGCCGCCCGGAGCAGCACATCGGCGTGGATGTGGGCCTGACTCGGGCTCCTGCGGCCGCCGAGATCCCCGGGGTCAGCCGGCTCGCCGCACCAGCGCCTGGCCCCGGCGGTTGATGATTCGACCCGGCAGGGCGTTGCGGTTCACCACCTCCAGGGTGCGCAGGTTGTAGGTGGTATCAACGCTGCGGCCTGTCTGCCAGGAGAGATCGAGCACGGTGAGGGTCTGGAAGGGGGCGGCGCCCCCCTGCAGCAGTTGGCGCGGGCCGCTGCCGCTGGCGCCCAGCTGGAAAAGATCGAGCTGGCCAAGCCGAGCCGGGAAATAGGCGTGCTGGTGGCCGCTGATGTAGGCCTCCACGTCGTAACGCTCCAGGAGCTGGCGCAAGCCGTCCGCTCCGCTCAGCACGTTGCCGCCGCTGTCGCGCCCCTTGGCCACGGCCTGCAGGGGCAGGTGGCCGAGCACGAGCCTGCGGCGGGCCGAGCGGGCGGCTTCAGAGGCGAGGCTGCGCTCGGCCCAACGCAGCTGGTCGGCTGAAATCAGTGCGGAGGAGGCGTCCCAGACCAGCAGGAACAGCCCATCCTGCAGAACGGAATAGAAGAAGGGAAAGCCCGAGGCATCAAGGAAGGAGAGCCCCAGATCTTTGCGGCGGCTGGTCCAGAAACGGGCCGCTTCCTGGCGCTCACGCTCGAACGTATATCGCCCGCCGCTGCGGCTCGACGACGCGTCATGGTTCCCCATCGTCGGTGCAAAGGGCAGGCCAGCCTTGCGTAAGGGCGCCAGGATCCTGCCCTCGAAGGACGCCCACATGGCCCTGAGCTGGGCCTCGCTGAGGCTGGTTTTCTGGCCGGCCACCATGTCGCCGGCGCAGAGCACCAGGTCAGGGCGCAGTGAGGGGATCAGGGCCATGGCCCTGGCCACCTCGGGGATGTAGGTGGTGGAGCCGTAGCTGGAGTTGAGGTCAGAGATCAGCACCAGGCGGAGATCGGCCCGCGGTGGCAGCTTCCCTGATGCCACGAGTTCCCCAGCGCTCGCGCTGATCTCGCGTTCAGCCGCCTGGCTCCCCCCAGGCCAGACCCCCAGGGCCCGCAAGCCACCGGCTCCGGCGGCGCCGGCGGCGAGGGCGAGAAGCTGACGGCGGGAGAACGGCGCATTCATGGATTGACGCTACCAATGGCCATCGGTTTCGCCCGTTTCGTCCCGGGCTGGGGCGAGCGACGTTGATTCCTAGGCTCATGCGATCCGTAGCCGCTGAAGCGCTTGCCCATGGAACTGTCGATGCATGCGGCAGCAGTGCCGCCCCTGAAGCGTGCGCTCGGCAACCTGGCTGCAGTTCTGGCCAAGGGCCGACAGCATGCCGAAGCCCAGGGATTCGATGCCGAGGTGCTGCTGCAGTGCCGCCTCTATCCCGACATGTTCCCGTTGGTGCGCCAGGTGCAAATTGCCGCAGACATCGCCAGGCGAGGGGTGGCTCGCCTGAGTGGCAGTGAGGCCCCGGCTGTCGCTGACACCGAGACCAGCTTCGGGGAGTTGATCAAGCGGCTGGAGGACACCGTCGCCTACCTCGACAGCGTGACGGCCGAGCAGCTCCAAGGATCGGAGATCCGGGAGGTGACGGTGCCGGTGGGTCGCGGGGCGACGATCACGATGCAGGGCTGGCCGTTCCTGAGCAGTTTCGTGCTGCCTAATGTTTATTTCCATATCACCACCGCCTACGACCTGCTGCGCCACAACGGTGTGGTGCTTGGCAAGCGTGATTTCCTGGGCGAGCCGGAGGTGCCATGAATCGATTCAGGTCTTTGGGCTTGGCTTGTCTTCTGAACTTTGTTGTGGTTTGAATCTGGTTGTTTTCGGCCAGTTCACTCGCCATTTTCTACCTTTCCTGCTCCTTTTGCTTGCCCTATTCTCCCAATCCGATGACAGATCACACGTCCAATTCCACGCCAGATTCCACGCCAGATCCCATACCTGATAACGAGTTCAATTACGAACCCGTTGAGCGCTTTGGTGCCAGCATGACCGGTGATCTGCCCTGGAATCGCTCGGCGTTGGTTGGGGTCGAACGGCTCAATGGCCGGATGGCCATGCTCGGCTTCGTGGCGGCGATCACTGGTGAGCTTCTCACCGGTGAAGGCATTGTCGGTCAACTGCGGTTGATGCTGCTCTGGCTGCTCGGCTGAGCTGGCCCAATGGGTGCGACCCACGTTCCATCGATTGTCCTGGAATCGCTGCGCGGTTGGATCGGCATTGGCGGGCGTGAGCCTGCGCTCAGGGCAGGGTGAACCCAGAGGTGTTGAGGTGCTTGAGATCCAGCAGAACAACCGTCAACCACACCAGCAGCCCCACGCCGCCGATCGATCCGATCACGACCAGCAGTCCAGCGATCACCGAGGTTGAAGACTTTGTCTCGTTGGGCACAGTCAGCCATGGCTGGTCAGCCAAGTGTGTCACAGGCTGAGCTTGGCCTTCGCTGTCAAGTCAGGATCTGTCAGGTCAGACATCTGTTCGATGAGGAGATGGGTGCTCAGCTGACATTCAGTCTCAGCTGACATTCAGTCTGATTCTGGTGAGGCTGCTGGGGGGTCGCTCGCACGGCGGCTGGATGCCTGTCTGCGCAGAGCATCGCTCAGTTCGGGCGGCAGGCTGAGTTGAAGACTGCCGGGCCGTAGATGCAGGTCGCGCTGGGGGAAGGGAATGGTGATCTGGTGATCACGCAGGGCTGCCTCGATTCTGAAATTGAGATCGCTGATGATTTCGTACTGCCGCATCGGCTGGGAGATCCACACCAGCAGGCTGAAATCCAGGGAGCTGTCACCGAACCCCTTGAAGAACACCTTGGGTGGTGGCTCACTCAGGATCCCCCCATAGCCTTGACAGGCCTTGATCAGAACCTGGCGCACCTCCTGGCAATCCGATTCATAGGCCACCCCCACCGGCAGGATCAGCCGCGATGTGGGGCTGCCATGGCTCCAGTTCACCACCTGAGATTCGAGAAATTCGGAGTTCGGAACGATGATCGCAATCCGGTCCAGTGTCACCACTTCGGTGCAGCGCAGGCTGATCCGTTGGACGGTGCCTTGGAGCGCACCGATTTCAACGAAATCACCCACCTCGATCGGCCGCTCGAAGATGATGATCAGGCCACTGATGAAGTTCTTGGTGATGCCTTGCAGGCCCAGGCCCAGGGCCACCCCGAACACACTGGCGAACAGAGCGAGGGAGCTCAGATCAAGCCCCCAGAGCTGCAGCAGCACCAGCGAGCCCACGAACAGCAACGTGTACTGAACAATGAAGGCGATCGCTTCCTGGGAGCCTTTGCCGATTCCGGTGTATCGCAGCACCCGGGTGCGCAACAGCTGATGGACGACCCCTAGCCCTTTGGCCAGCAGCAGGAACAGGGCAATCAGAACGAGGATGTCGAGAACCGAGTAACTGCGCTCTCCCAGTGGCAGAAAGGGCGAGGCCAGGCTGTCGGCCAGCGCGTCCCGAATCTTTCCGAGCCAGGTTCGGCTCACCGGAAACAAGCTGATGCAGCGGGCGATCACGCCGATCCAGGTCGCCAGCTGCAGGGTTCGCAGCAGGAAGCGCAGTAACAGCCTGGAGCCCTGCAGGTCCGTGGCTCCCACCTCCGCTTCACGATCCGGCGGGACCATGGCCTGTGGAAACAGCCGCCGAAAGGCCAGACCCAGCAGACGCTGGACGATCCAGGCCCCCAGCAGCATGCCGAGACTGATCAGCACCAGTCGCAGCACGGTGGCGGGTTGGCGTTCCTGCCGGCCCCGCTCGATCGCCCGCCCCAGCTGCCGCCGCCAGATTTCTGCCAGGGCCTCCGGGCTGACGCCTTCAGGTCCATCGCGCCGTGTCACCGTCAGCAGCGGCTTGTCGTCGATGGCGATGACCGGCAGCCCATTGCGCTCCACCACGGAGACTTCGGCTGGATCGTTGGAGGCCACCGTGTCGCTGAGCACGTCATTCACCGCCTCCACCCGTTGCTCGGCGCTGTAGTCATTCGACGAGCGCACCCGAAACAGCTCAACCCCGTCGACCACCACGAACGCCGAGCCGGGATCCAGCTCCGCGGCCTCAGCCGCCGTGGCCGGCCCGACCTGGGCGGGAGCCAGACCCGGGGCCACAGCGAGGGCCAGGCCCAACAGCAGTGGGGCCAGGCAGAGCCCGAGCGATCGCTGCAGCCGGCTCAGCAGAACAGGCACCCTTCCTAGCGGCGCCATCGGCGTGCCGGGATCGGGAAGAGGGCTTTCAGGCTGGCCTTGCGCACCTCCACGGGCTCGTCGGTGTGCTCCCAAAGGCTTTCGAAATAGAAGAAGGCCACACCCAGACCCCGCTGGTGCGTGGCTCTCACCTGATCTTTGATGCGTTGGATCGGAACCGTGCTGGTGCGCTGGCCGCTCATGATCCCCACGGCTGTCGGAATTTTCTGCTTGCTTTCCTGCAGTTCAGGGCGATTGAGCTCGGAGGCAAAGCTGGGCAGATCGGGCCGGTAGAGCTGGACGATCACCTCATCGGCGATGCCGCGCCGCACCCATTCGAGCCAGTCCTGGAGCTGGAGTTTGTAGGCAAAGTCGTAGTAGTTGGGGGAAACGGAGATGATCGCCTTCGGTTTGGCGGCCTTCACCGCCTTGTGCAGGCTGGTCATGAAGGTGGTGATCTTGTCGGCACGCCACTTCACCCAGGCGGGGTCTTCGGGGTTGGCTGGTGGTGCTTTTTTGTCTCTTTGGTGTAGAGGGCCACGGTGTAGTCGTCATAGCCGAAACTCCTCGGCAGACTCATGTGATCGTCGAACTGAATGCCGTCCCCGTCGTATTGGCTGGTGATCTCCAGCACCAGCTCGGTGATGAACGCCTGCACCTCCGGATGGAATGGGTTCAGCCAGACCACCTCCCCGGCGGCGCTGATCGAGGTTTTGCCGCCGTCGCGCTTCTTGGTGAGCCAGGCGGGATGCTGGAGGGCCAGTTCCGAGAAGGGAGGCGCCATGAAGCCGAATTCAAACCAGGGAATCACCAGCAGGCCCCGTTCATGGCCTTCCTTGATCACATCAGCGAGGAGATCTTGCCCTTCCAAGCCCTTGAACGAAAACGACTGAATCTTTCGCTGCCTGGTCACCGCGCTGGTGTGATACGCATAACCGCCATTCCACACCACAGGGTAGATGGTGTTGAAGTTGAGGCGGCTCAGCTCGCCCAAGGCCGCCTGCAGACGCGGGCGACTGCGCAGGGTGCCCATGTCGTTGCCGGTCAGCCAGACCCCACGGATTTCGTTCTGAGCCAAAGCTGGCGGCGGAACCGGCTCCGTGTCTCCAGGTGTGGCGGGCACCACCACCAGCAGCCAGGCCATCAGCAGACAGACAACGGACAGCAGGGCGCGGTATCCCCTCATCAACGCAACCCGATCTGCTGACCAGGGATCCTAAGAGCACTGTTCCGCCAGGCCCGATGCCGATCATCTCCGCCCGCGGCCTCTCCAAGACCTACCGGGTGGCCGACAAGCAGCCCGGCATAGGCGGCACCCTGCGCCATTTCTTCGCCCGCCGCAGCCGTGATGTGCAGGCGGTCAGTGAGGTCAGCTTCACGATTGAGCCCGGTGAGATCGTTGGCTTCCTCGGCCCCAATGGCGCTGGCAAGACCACCACGCTCAAGATGCTCACCGGCCTGATTCACCCCAGCGCCGGCGAGGTGGAGGTGGCCGGTTGCGCTCCCTTCCGCCGCCAGGCCGGCTTCCTGCGCCAGATCACCCTGGTGATGGGCCAGAAGCAGCAACTGATCTGGGATCTGCCGCCGCTCGATTCGCTGCGGGTCAATGCCGCCGTGTACGGCATCGACGACGCCGAAGCCAAACGCCGCATCGACGAGCTGGCCGGCATGCTCGATCTGGGCGAGGAGCTCACCCGCCCGGTGCGCAAGCTTTCGCTCGGCCAGCGGATGAAGGCGGAGTTGCTGGCGGCCCTGCTGCATCGTCCGGCCATTCTCTTTCTCGATGAACCCACCCTGGGCCTGGATGTGAATGCCCAGGCCCGGGTGCGTGAGTTTCTCGCCGATTACAACCGGCGCCACGGCGCCACCGTGCTGCTCACCAGTCACTACATGGCCGACATCACCGCCCTCTGCCGCCGGGTGCTGCTGATTCACCAGGGGAAGCTCTTCTACGACGGCAGCCTTGACGGCCTCACCGAGCGGCTCGCCCCCCACCGCGAAGTGCGCTTCGAGCTGCGCGACCCGCCACCGGCGGCGGCCTTTGCCTCCTACGGCGCCTTTGAATCCCAGGACGGACAGCAGCTGCGCTTGTTGGTGCCGCGCTCTGAGCTCACGGCCACGGTCAGCCGGCTGCTGGCCGATTTCGACGTGCTCGACCTGGAGGTGAGTGATCCGCCGATCGAGGAGATCATCGGCCGGCTGTTTCGTCAGGGGGCCGTGTCATGAGGGGCAGCCGCAGGCTTCGTTTCGCCAGGGGGTGGCGCATCGCCCGGGTACTGCTTTCCACCCAGTACGCCTACATGCTCGAGTACCGGGCTGAAATCGCCCTCTGGGCTCTCTCGGGCGTGCTGCCCTTGATCATGCTCGGGGTCTGGAGTGGTTCGGAGGCGGCCGGTGGCCTGGGGCTGAGCCCTGAGCGCCTCAGCCGCTACTTTCTGTCGGCTTTTGTGGTGCGGCAGTTCACGATTGTCTGGTTGGTGCATGTCTTCGAGGAAGACGCGCTCCAGGGCCGGCTTTCGCCCTACCTGCTCCAGCCGCTGCACCCCCTCTGGCGCTATCTCGCCTCCCATCTCTCCGAGCAGGCCACGCGCTTGCCGTTCGTGGTTCTGATCATGGCGATCTTCTTCCTGTTTCAACCCGCCGCCTTCTGGCTTCCCACCCCGGGCGGATTCCTCCTGGCCGTGGTCGCCATCCATCTGGCTTTCCTGCTGCGCTTCCTTCTTCAGACCGTGATCACCATGCTCTGCTTCTGGACCGAGCGTGCCGCCGCCCTGGAGCGGCTCCTGCTGATTCCCTACTTGTTCCTCTCTGGCCTGGTGGCGCCCCTGGAGGCCTTCCCGGAGGGGGTGCGCGCCTTCGCCTTGCTCACCCCTTTCCCGGCGATGCTGTCGTTTCCGGCCCAGTTGCTCGCCGGTGAACCGGTGGATCTGGCCGGCGGCCTGATCACGATCGGCGTCTGGGCGGCCCTGCTGTTGCCGCTGGCCCTCTGGCTGTGGCAGGCCGGCCTGCGCCGTTATTCGGCGATGGGGGCCTGAGGGTGCGAATCCTGAGGTTGTTGCGGCGGTTCTGGGCCACCTCACTGGCCGCCGACCTGGAATACCAGGTGAACGTGCTGATCGAGTTGCTGGCGGTGGCCGGTAACCTGGCCGGCAGCCTGTTCGTGCTCTCCCTGCTGTTCGGCCAGGGCGGCAGCCTGGGCGGCTGGAGCTGGGAGGAGGCCCTGGTGGTTCTGGGGCTTTATACCCTGCTCGATGGCATCACCAGCACGGTGCTGCAGCCGAACCTCAGCACGATCGTCACCCATGTGCAGAACGGCACCCTCGATTTCGTGCTGCTCAAGCCCGTCGACAGCCAGTTCTGGCTCTCGGCGCGCACCTTTTCCCCCTGGGGGCTGCCGGGTGTAGCCGCCGGTTTCGCTCTGATCGTGGTGGCCGCCGCCCGGGCAGGCGCCAGGCCCGATGGGGCCACGGTGGCCGCGGCTCTGGTGCTGTTGCTCAGTAGCACCGTGATCCTCTACAGCCTCTGGTTCGTGCTGGCGGCCACCAGCATCTGGTTCGTGAAGGTCTGGAACGCCACCGAGGTGCTGCGCGCCGCCCTGGTGGCAGGCCGTTACCCGGTCAGCGCCTATCCCGTAGCCCTGCGGACGTTCTTCACCTTCGTGTTGCCTGTGGCTTTCCTGACCACCGTGCCGGCTGAGGCGATTCTCGGCCGTGGCTCGGCTCCCTGGCTGCTCGCCTCCCTGGTGGTGGCGGCTTTCTGCCTGTTTGGCAGCCGCAAATTCTGGCAGTTCGCCCTGCGTTTTTACACCTCGGCATCGAGTTGATCGCCAGCCTGGGTTCAAGTGGCTGCAGTCCTATCCAGGTCAGGGTTTGAACTCGCTGCATTCCCATCCCCGCTGCGATTGAAATCCCAGTCCCCATCGTGTGCTACGAATTTTTGCTTGAATCGATGCCCGATGGTTGCCACAGGGGGGGGCAGTCAGTGGTTATATTTCGACTCGATTCATGATTTTTTGAGGGGTGTGCTTGGTGGTTTTGTTTGATTTATGAGCCAAACCGTTTCTCTCTCGCCTGCAGACCAAGTTCCCCCATCCACGTCTGAATATTCTGGGCCCCGTTCTTGGCCCACCAAGCAGGAATTGCTGGCTTGCCTCCCTGAGGAAATCAGTACGATAGACACCGGAAAAGCCTGGAGATGCCTCGCTTTTTCGTTGTCCACATCTCTTCTGGCCTATGGCATTGGCTGCCTGATTCCTCTGCAGTGGACGTTTGCTCCGGTTTGGTTGCTTTATGCCGTGGCAACTGGAACCTTGGCAGGCGGCTGTTGGGTTCTGGCCCATGAATGCGGCCACAACGCCTTCCATCCCAACCGCACGGTGGAGAGCGGTGTCGGGTTGGTGCTGCATAGCTTGCTGCTGGTGCCCTATTTTTCCTGGCAGCGCAGTCATGCGGTACATCACGCCAACTGCAACCATCTCGAAGCTGGCGAAACCCATGTTCCTTCCCTGCTGGAATCGGCCTGGGGATCGTTCAGCCTCTGGTTCAAGGGTGTGCTGGGCGAATCGGCCTATGGGGTCGTCTCTGTTGTCGTCCACCTGTTATTTGGCTGGCCCCTCTACTTGATGTTTGGCATCACCGGTGGGCCGGCGCAGGGTTTTCCCACCTCTCACTTCATTCCCATCCCCCAGGTCAGCCCCGGAAGTCGTGACCTGTTTCCGGGTCGCTGGAAAGGTCTGGTGCAGATGTCCAACATCGGCCTGGTTGTGGTGATTTCGCTCTTGGTCTTCTGGAGCATGCAAACGTCGCTGCTGCGGGTCCTTTGCGTGTATGGGTTGCCCTACCTGGTGATTAACGCCTGGTTGGTTTGTTATACCTGGCTGCAGCACACCGACACCAACATTCCCCATTTCACGGCTGATGAGTGGACCTGGGCCAAGGGCGCTCTGCAGACCGTCGATCGTCCGTATGGCCCGATGTTGAATTTTCTGCACCATGGCATCGGCTCCACCCACGTGGCCCACCACCTCAGCTCACGCATTCCCCACTACAACGCCTGGCGTGCCACCGAGTTGATTCGTGAAGCGTTTCCCGAAATGGTGCGCTACGACCCCACACCGATCCACATTGCCCTCTGGCGAATCGGACGTCAGTGCAGCTATGTGACACGCAACCCAGACGACGGGGGATATTACTACAGCTGATTGCAATGGATTGCTGATACAAGCTCATTCACCTGCCACAACGACCTGCTCCTTCGTTCTGATTGGACGATGATCAGGTCGTTTTTTTGTGGATTCATAGCTTCTGTTGTTTTGGATTATCTACGTATTGAAAAATCAGCCCTGAGTTGAAGCCAAGACTAGGGTTGATCTCACTAGCAACCATGATTTCAATTGAAAAATTGAATCTATTTTGGATAAACATCGTGGCAGCTGAATATTTGGCTATGCGTCAAGCGAGATGTTGATCCTTCCCCCTGGCAGGGTTAAATGCTTGTCAGATCTCTGGCTGGAGGTTGCTTGGTAACCGGCTTCACTGGCAACAGCATTACGGATTGTGCCGCCTCTCAGCCGGCAGCCTGGGGGGCTTAAGGATTGCTTTAGATTTGCGGCTTGCAGGGCTTTCCCATGGCGTCTTCCATTCCTCTTCTCGCTGCCACGGGCCTGGCAGGCCTGGCCCTGGTGAGCCTCACCATCGGTTTGCTGATCTGATCGAGGTAGGCACCGCAGGGGTCAGAACACCGTCTCAGAACACAGTCAAGGTGGAGATTTCTTGGTAGGCCTCGTCGGCCATGGTGTCCACCTCGAATGATGTCCAGGTGGCCCAGTTTTCCGACTTCGTCGGAGTGGTGCTCCATTCGATCCGTCGTCCCTGATAGGTCAGTCCCACGCAGGTGAGGGCCTGGTCGTCAGCCATCAATGACCAGAGCACATGCACGTCCTGGCGGTCATAGCTGACCGGTTCGGCTTCGACCGGTTGGTCGGGAAGAAAGCCTGGCAGGCATTCCAGCTGACGTTGGTTCTCCCAGCAGAGATAGCGACCGTTATCGGTGGGATAGAACCAGCAGGTTTCGTTGGCGGCTTCGCGCAGGGGGAAACGGTCGAGGCAGCGGCAGGCGTCGATCTCCATCTGGAGGGCCGGATGGCTTGAGCCAGCCGCAGTGGCCGCTCCGCTCAGTTCGTAAACCGCGAGCCAGCGGGAACGGGGCTCGAGATGGGGCACCGTCGCATCACAGATCCGATCACTTCCCGCCCCATTGGCAACATCCGCCAGTGGATCGGCTCCCGCCAGGGCGGCCAGCCCTTCAGACACCAGATCGTCAAGGGTTTTGACCTCTGCTTTGGGGATCTTGAAGATCCGCAGGGCAACGCCACCGCTGATTCCCTTGTGCTGCGCTGTCAGCAAGGCATCCCAATCGGGATTCTCACCTGGCAGGTCCGCTTCGGCGGCCAGCACAAAAATGATTGCAAAAGCCATGCAGCAATCCTGATGGAGAGAAGCCAAAAACAAAACCCGGATGGTGGACCATCCGGGTAAAAAAAACTGAAACCCAAAAGTACGCGTAGGACGTCTGCTTCAGGTTTCAGGCGAACGACTGGCGCTCTGAATCAGCCGAGGCCGATCTGGGAGAGGATTCCCTGGCCTGTGAGCAGCTCGGTGCCCAAGCCGATGACGAAGCCGAGCATGGCCATGCGGCCATTCCAGGTTTCAGCGAAATCAACGAAGCCGAAGCGGGAAGTGGGTTCAGTCATGGTGCTGGAAGTGGTGACTGCGCAAATTGTAACAGCCTATGAAGCAATGTGTCACTTCCTTTCGGTTGCTGGATCTGCCCGGTTCCGGCTCCTGCGTTTCATGCGGGCGCCTTCAGCGTTTGCAGGCCTTGCCAGGGCGCACCCCTTCTCCGCAGAGTGCGGGCAGTTCTCAAGGCGTTCATGCCGCTTCCCTTGTCTTTCTCCGCCTGGCGTGGTCGGCGGATCGCTGCGGTGGCTGCTGGCCTGATGGTGCTGACGGCACCAGCTGTTGCTGCCAACCTGACGGGCACCGCCTTCGAGCTGGTGCGTAAAGAGATGGGACGGGCCGAGGCCCCCGCCCGGCTGATCGGTCGTCAGCGGAGCGTGCCGGCCGGCCAGGCGCTGCTGGTCAACCTGGGGGTGGAGAGATTTGTCCATGGCCATCCCGGCAAGGGTTCTTCGGCACAGGCCAAGGTTGCCTCACACGGTGCTGGCACTGACGGACTTGACGTTCGGGCCACCCCGGCGCGGGTCGTTCCGCTGCGGGGAACCCGCTGGCAGCTGTTACGTCTGGGTCATCAGACCCTTCCTTTGAGCGTCCCAGGGGAACCAACCGATGGCGATTCCACTGATGGTTCAACAGATCGTTCTGCTGACGGCTCCATCGGGTCAAGCGAGCAGCCGGCGGAGCGACCACTGGAATTGTTGCTGGCGTCCGATCAGCTGCGCTTCTCTGGCAATGGTGGTCTTGATTACCCAGTTCGCTCCGCGGCGGCCACCCAGG
>JABMPN010000053.1 GCA_013203655.1 Cyanobacteria bacterium bin.51 | reverse complement strand
GGATGCTGCGCTACACCAGCGGCGGCAACTACACGATCCCCACGGTGGTGCGTGGTCCCGGCGGCGTGGGCCGCCAGCTCGGGGCGGAGCACAGCCAGCGCCTGGAGGCCTATTTCCACGCCGTGCCCGGCATCAAGATCGTGGCGGTGAGCACCCCCACCAACGCCAAGGGGCTGATGAAGGCCGCCATCCGCGACAACAACCCCGTGCTCTTCTTCGAGCATGTGCTGCTCTACAACCTCAGCGAGGAACTGCCCGAGGGTGATTACATCTGCGCACTCGACCAGGCGGAGGTGGTGCGCGAAGGCAGCGACGTCACGATCCTCACCTACTCGCGCATGCGTCACCACTGCCTCAAGGCCGTCCAGCAGCTCGAAGCCGAAGGGGTGGATGTGGAACTGATCGACCTGATCAGCCTCAAGCCATTCGATCTCGAGACGATCACGTGCTCGATCCGCAAGACCCACAAGGTGATGGTGGTGGAGGAATGCATGAAAACCGGTGGCATCGGCGCTGAGCTGATCGCCCTGATCACCGAGCACTGCTTCGATGATCTCGATGCCAAGCCCCTGCGGCTCTCCAGCCAGGACATCCCCACCCCCTACAACGGCGCCTTGGAGAATCTGACGATCATCCAGCCCCATCAGATCGTCCAGGCCGCCACCCAGCTCAAGACCGGCGTTTTCTGAGATGGCACGCCCACAGGGGTGGTTCGCCCTGATCCTGGCCCTGGCCATTGCCGCTGCTGCGGTGCTGGCCTCCTTCCCACTCCAGCTCGGCCTCGACCTGCGCGGCGGCAGCCAGCTCACGCTGCAGGTGATGCCGGCCGGCGCGATCACCCGGGTGGAACGCGAGCAGCTCGAAGCCGTCCAGCTGGTGCTCGATCGGCGGGTCAACGGTTTGGGTGTGGCCGAATCCACCCTCCAGACCGTCGGAGACGACCAGCTGCTGCTGCAACTCCCCGGGGAGCAGGACCCCACCCGGGCCGCCAAGGTTCTCGGCAGCACCGCCCTGCTGGAGTTCCGCGCCCAGAAGCCCGGCACCGAACAGGAGATGCAGGGGCTGCTGCAGCTCAAGCGCCAGGCCGAGTCGGTGCTGAGCCGCCTCGAGGGTCGCAACCGCCAGGATCCAGCCCCGACCCTGCCACCGGGCCAGGAGGCTCCACCGGCTCCCGCCTTTCCCAGCGAAGAGCTCGGTGCCGCCCTCGCCAGCCTCGGAGTCAACCTCCCGCAAGGAGCCGGGGAGGCCGAGCAACTCACGGCGCTGCTCGATGAGGTGAACCGTCGCGTCGTGGCTCTCTATGAACCGGCCGCCCTCACCGGCAAGGATCTGGTCACCGCCGGCCGCCAGCAACGCACCAACGGCCCCGGCTGGGACGTCACCCTGGGCTTCAACCAGCAGGGCGGTGAGGCCTTCGCCCGGCTCACCCAGACCATCGCCGGCAGCGGCCGCCTGCTGGGCATCGTGCTGGACGGACGTTCGATCAGCGAGGCCAGCGTCGGCCAGGAATTCGCTGCTGCCGGCATCGCCGGCGGAGCGGCCAGCATCACAGGAAACTTCAGCGCCGAAGAGGCCCGCGACCTCGAAGTGCAGCTGCGGGGAGGCTCGCTTCCCCTGCCGGTCCGGATCATCGAGGTCCGCACCGTCGGGCCCACCCTCGGGGCTGAGAACGTGCGCCGAAGCCTGGTCGCCGCCCTCTCCGGCCTGGCGATGGTGGCCGTGTTCATGGTGGTGGTCTTCCGGCTGCCGGGGGTGGTGGCGGTGATCGCGCTCGCCCTTTATGCCCTGTTCAACCTGGCGATCTACGCCCTGATCCCGGTCACGCTCACCCTGCCGGGGATCGCCGGCTTCATCCTCAGTGTGGGCATGGCGGTGGATGCCAACGTGCTGATCTTTGAGCGGGTGAAAGAGGAGCTGCGGTGGGGCAACACCTTGATCCGCTCGATCGACACCGGTTTTTCCCTGGCCTTCAGTTCGATTCTCGACGGCCACCTCACCACCTTGATCAGTTGCGCGGCCCTGTTCGGGCTCGGCACCGGCCTGGTCAAAGGGTTTGCCGTCACCCTGGCGATCGGCGTGCTGCTCAGCCTGTTCACCGCCCTCACGGTGACCCGCTCCCTGCTGCGGCTGCTGATGACCTATCCCTCCCTCAGGCGCCCGACCTACTTCGTTCCCGCTGGCCAGCTTCCGGCCTGACCGTTCCCTCCCCCATGGCGCTGACTGGCCCCTTCTTTCGCATCAACCGCTATCGCCGCCTCGCCTGGTCGGTGTCCTCCGGGTTGTGCCTGCTCAGCCTGCTGGGTCTGGCGCTCTCCTGGCTCAACCCTGCGATCGGGGCGCCCCTGCGCCCTGGCCTTGACTTCACCGGCGGCACCCAGATCCAGCTGCAGCGCAGCTGCGAAGCCGCCTGCAGCGCGATCGAGCCCGATCAGCTGGCCCAGGCGCTCAGGGAACTGAGCCTGCCGGCTGAGGACTCCGTCCGCTCCCCCAACCTGGATTCCGCCGCCATCCAGCTGCTCGATGAGAACCGCACGGTGGTGCTGCGCCTGCCGGTGCTCTCACCGGCCCAGACCCAGGCCCTGATCGACGGGCTCGGCGGCGTGCTCGGTCCGCTCCAGACCAGCGGCACCGAGGTGAACACGATCGGCCCCAGCCTGGGCCGGCAGCTGCTCAACGCCAGCATCGCCTCGTTGCTGGTCAGCTTCACCGGCATCGCTCTTTACATCAGCTTTCGCTACAGCCGCCTCTATGCCTTTCTGGCCCTGCTCTGCCTCGCCCACGACGTCCTGATCACCACAGGCCTGTTCGCCTGGCTGGGACTGCTCGGCGGCCTGCAGGTCGACAGCCCCTTTGCCGTGGCCCTGCTGACGGTGGCCGGCTATTCGGTCAACGACACCGTGGTGGTCTTCGACCGGATCCGCGAACGCCAGCGTGACCTGGCGGCGCTCTCGGTCGAGGACCAGGTGGATGATGCCGTCGCCGTCACCCTCACCCGCTCGGCCTACACCTCGCTGACCACCCTGTTGCCCCTGCTCGCCCTGATCTTCTTTGGTGGCAGCACCCTGTTCTGGTTCGCGATCGCCCTGTCGGTGGGCATCGGCGTGGGCAGCTGGTCGAGCATCGCCATCGCTCCCACCCTGCTCGCGGTGATCAGCGGCCCAGCGGTGCCCGAGCGGAGCCCAGGATGAGGCCCAGGCCCCTCATCCCCGTTCTGCTGGTGGCCCTGGCGTTCTGGGATCTGCGCCTGGAGTTGCGCTTACTCGGCGATCACTTCACCTGGACGAGCCTGGGCGCCGCCATTGGCCAGCATCCCCTGGCGGTGGCGGTGCTGTTGCTGGCTCCAGCGCTCTGGCGCCGCCACGCTTCCTAGCCGCCAGGCTGGCTCCAGCGATCCATCACCTGCTCGACCAGCACCCGCTGGCAGATCACCTGCAGCACCACCACCAGCGGCAGGGCCAGCAGCACGCCGGGCAGGCCGAGCAGGGCCCCGAGGCTGAGCTGGGCCATCAGGGCCACCGTCGGCAGCAGGTTGACGGTGCGGCGCAGCAGCAGGGGGGTGAGCACGAACGCCTCGAAGTTCTGCAGCAGCAGCCGCAGGATCAGCACCTGCACCAGCTTGGCCGGTGAAATCAGCAGGGCCACCGCCAGCGGCAGCAGGCTGGCGGCCGTGGGGCCGATCGTGGGAACGAAGGTGAGCAGGCCGCAGACCAGAGCACTCAGCAGGGCGAGCGGCACCTGCAGCAGGGCCAGGCCGGCCCAGGTGAGGGCGAAGACGACCAGGGCGGAGATCGTCATGCCCCCCAGCCAGCCGCCCACGGCCTGGCGGCAGTCGTGCAGGAGCCGCTCCAGCCCGGGGCGGCAGAAGCGGGGACAGGCGGCGATCAGCAGGCGCTGATGGCTGCGGGGATCCAGGGCCAGCAGCACGGCCAGCAGGCCCATCAGCAGCATCTGGATCGTGGTGTTGGCGGTGCTGCCGGCCACACCGAGCAACTGGGAGCCGAGCGGCTGCAGCCGCTCCCAGCGCTCCGGATCCAGCAGCAGTTCCTCCAGGTTCTGCAGCCCCCGGAACTGGCCGGCCAACTCCCCCAGCCGCCTCAGCAGCACGGGCACCAGCTGGGTGAACTCATTGGCCTGCTGCACCAGTTCGGGAAGCAGCAGTTCCGACACCTTCCAGCCGACCAGTCCCAGTGTCACCACCACCAGGGCCAGGGCGGCAGGCCGGTTCAGGGGCAGCCGCCGGCGCAGCAGCGTCACCGGCACGTCGAGGGCCACGGCCAGCACCACGGCCCCGAACAGAATCAACAGCACCCAGCGCAGTTCCCAGATCAGCAGCCCCAGCACCACCAGGGCCAGCACACCCAGCAGGGCGCGGCTGTTCATGCGCTCAACCGCTGCCGTTTCCAGGGATCGAGCACGTCATGGATCAGCACCTCCCGGAAGATCACCTGGAGGCAGACCGCCAGGGGCAGGGCCAGCAGCAGCCCCAGGGGGCCGAACAGCACCGTGAACAGGAATTGCGCCGAAAGGGTCAGGCCGGGCAGCAGCTTGAGCTGGTGCTGCATCACCGACGGGGTGATCACGTAGCTCTCGAGATTCTGGATCACGATGTAGAGCCCCAGCACCGCCAGGGCCTTCCAGGGGGCATCCAGCACGGCGACTGAGATCGGGAAGATGGTGCTCAAGGTGGGCCCCACGTTGGGGATGACGTTGAGCAGGCCCGCCAGCAGCGCATTGGCCACCACCAGCTTCACCCCCAGCAGCATCAGGCCGATGCCTGAGAGCAGCGCCACGCAGCAGGAACTGATCAGCACGCCCACCATCCAGTCGCTGAGGGCGGCGCCGCAGAGATCGAGCACCCGCCGGAACCGGCGCCGGTAGAACGACGGAACCAGCAGCACCGCCACATCCCGGTAGGCGGTGGGCTGCACGGCCACCATCAGGCTCACCGCCACCACGAACAGCAACTGGAGCAGGCCGCCGCCGAGGTTGCCCGCCAGGCCCAGCAAGCGGCTCAGCCCCCCGCCCAGGCCGCTGGCGAGGGCTGCGCCACCATCACCACCGCCGGGGATCAGCTGCTGCAGCCAGCCCAGATCCTGGGCGGCATCCTGGCGGCCATAGAGCATCTGGGTGGCCTGGGTCAGGGCGCCGCGGCCCATCTGCAGCAGCAGCGCCGCCGCCGTCGGCACCTTGGTGATCAGTTCAGCGAACTGGGCGGCGAAGGGCGGGATCAACACGGTGACCCCCAGCCCCAGCAACAGCACCAGGCCGCTCAGGCTGAGCAGCAGGGCGATCGGGCGGCTGCAGCCCAACTGCCGGCGCACGAAGCCCACCAGGGTGCAGATCGCCATCGCCAGGATGATGGCGGCGAACACCTGGACCACCACATCGCGCAGGCTCCAGAGCAAGGCGATGGCGGCAATCGTGCCAGCCAGACCCAACCAGTTGCCGAATTTCAAGCCCCTTCTTGCTCCGCCTCCTGTGCGGGCGCCTCGGCGGCAGGGGTGGCCTCTCCAGCGGCGTCATCGCTTGCTGTTTCGCCGGCTGATTCGTCTTGCCCGGCGAAGCCGAGACCGTGGCCGGCCGCATAGCGATCGGCGAAGCGCATGAACCGAGCGAAATCGTCTTCGGTTTTCCAGGTGAAGGTGGCCTCGATGGCACTGGCACGGCCATTGACGAAGCGCGCATTGACCTCCCGGGTCACCAGTTCGCCCTCCTCATCGAGCAGGAACATGCCGGTGATGTCCCCCATCGCCTCCGGTGCCAGGGCCTCGGGTTCTTCGAAGACAAACAGAGCCTGACCGGTCCGTCCATCGCGGGAGCGGGTCAGGCGGATATCGGGAACAACGGGCTCATCCACGCCACGAAAGAACTGAATCGCAGTCATCGGAGGTGGCAGCAAACGCTGATCCTAAGCAGCCCCACTGATCTGGCCCTTCTGCAGCAACAGCTCGGCGGCCTCAGGCTCGCAAAGCGTCATCAGATCCAGCGACTCGCCAGCCATAGCCTGCTGTTTGGCGGCTTCGTGATCGTAACAACGGTCGTAATAGTCCAGCATCTGGCGGCAGGCGGCGGCCCAGTCCTCCGCCGCAATCGCCTCCAGGGCCGCCCGGGTCCGCTCCGGTCCCAGCCGCCGGGCGATGCGGGTCGTGGCCTCGGCGAGGGCTTCTCCGTTCTGGCTGCCGTACACCGCCACCAGCCGCCGCACGCGCTCATCGAGGGGGCGCCGCAGTTCCAGGCGGGGGGCTGCTTGCATCTGCCGCCAGAGGCCGGCGGGGATCCGGCAGCGACCCACCTGCACACTCTCGGCCTCAAGCCAGATTGGGCCGGCAGCCGCGAGGCCATTGAGCCTGGCGGCCAGACGATTCTCGAAGTGTTCGGTGCTCGGCTGGGGCGGCAGGCCGAGGCCGCCGAAGCTGCTGCCACGGTGATGGGCCAGGCCCTCGAGATCCACCACGCCGACGCCGCGGCGCTCCAGCTCCAGCAGCAGGTCGGTCTTGCCGGTGCCGGTGCGACCGCCCAGCAGCCGCAATGGCCAGGGTTGCTCGAATTGGGCCAGCACCCAGTGGCGATACACCTTGTAGCCCCCCTCCAGGAGCAGAACCGGCAGGTCGATCGTTTCGGCCAGCCAGGCGAGGCTCGCTGAACGCAGGCCACCGCGCCAGCAATGGAGGCGCAACGCAGAACCGGTCTGGAGCGCCCGGAGGCTTTCGCCCAAGTCGGCCAGGCGCGAACCCACCCGGGCCAGCCCCAGCATCACGGCCTCCTGACGACCCCGGTGCTTGTAGAGCGTGCCGATCTCGGCCCGTTCGTCGTCGCTGAACAGGGGTAGGTTGTGCGCGCCGGGGATATGACCACGGGCGTATTCGCCGGGGCTGCGGGCATCCACCAGGGGGCCGGCCGCGGCCAGGAAGGGCTCGATTGCCAGCCGCTCCACCACCTCCCGACTCCGGACCGTCCTGCCCTGACATAGTGGGCCAGCGCCAGCCCCGATCCAGCCGGCTGAACGTCATGATCTCAGGACCCTCCGCCACCAGCACTGTCAGTGCCGAACAGTTGTTGGAGCGTTTTTTGGCCGGCTCCACAAGGCAGCGCCGCAGCCTTCTGCCCCAGCTCGAACGTCGTGCGCTGGAGGTGCGACCGCTGCTGCTTGATGGCCTCGGTGGTCTCGATGCCACTGGCGATGACTGGGCCGCCGGCGCCCTGATCCAGCTGCTGCTTCTCGACAACGACAACTTGGCAGCGGCGTTCCTCTCCAGATACCCGCAGGGCTGGCTGGAGGTGTCCAGTGCTGAGGGCATCGATTACGAGCCCCTGCAGAGCGCCCTGATCCAGCAACGCTTCGAGGAAGCCGATCGGCTCACCAGTGCCCTGCTCCGCCGCCTCGCCGGTCCGGCTGCCGAGCAGCGGGGCTACGTCTATTTCAGCGAGGTGCCGGCGATCAGTGCTGTCGATCTGGTCAGCCTCGACCGGCTCTGGATCTGTTATTCGCTGGGACGCTTCGGTTTTTCGGTGCAGGCACGCCTGTTGCGCAGCGTCGGCGGGCGCTGGCCCCTGCTCTGGCCGAAGCTGGGCTGGAAAACCGGTGGCACCTGGACCCGCTATCCCTCAGGGTTCACCTGGTCGCTGCAGGCCCCTGAAGGCCACATGCCCCTGATCAACCAGTTGCGCGGGGTGCGCCTGATCGACGCGCTGCTCTGCCATCCAGCTTTGCAACAGCGCCAACCCAGCTGAAGCCTGGCTTGTTAGGTTCAAGTTCAGTGGTCAAAG
>JABMPN010000052.1 GCA_013203655.1 Cyanobacteria bacterium bin.51 | reverse complement strand
TCACCCTGGGCTTCCGGGCCCCAGAGCAGCAGCAGGCTGTGGCCCATCGCATCGGCCGGGGTGCTCACCGCTGCGGTGAGGAAGTTGCAGCCTTCCAGGTAGCTGCTGGCGATGCCGTGGGTGTACCACGAGGTCGCAAAGGTGGTGCCGGTCAGCCATCCCCCCAAAGCCAGATAGGCCGTGGGGAACAGCAGCAGGCCGGACCAGCCCACAAAAACAAAACGGTCGCGCTTGAGCCAGTCGTCGAGGACGTCAAACCATCCCCGGGCCGCTGGCGCGCGCCCTAGAGCAATCGTCATGGGTGCATAGGCAGGTCGGAAACCCGCTGAACGATGAAATACCCGGCGATGGTAACAATCTGGGAGGTAGTAGCGGGGGACCTTGAAACGGCCCGACATCGCCGCTGCAGTCAGGGTTTTAAGTATTTCTTCCCATTCAGGGCGGCCCGATTGCTGCGGCCCCGCCCGCAGGGCTGCGCCGGGAAGGCGAAGATGGCAGGTCTCCGCCCTGCTGCGTCCCCCATGGCTTCGGTCTCCTCCTCGGCCGCCTCGCCGCCCCGGCCGCCGGCCGGCAATTCTTCCCAGGTGCTCGATCAGGCGGTGCTGGGCTCCCGGCGGCCCTCGAATCTGGTCGTCGCCCTGGCTGTGACAGCCGGCGGAGCCGGTTTCCTGCTCGCCAGCCTCTCCAGCAAGCTGGGGATCGACCTGATGCCGATCGGCCACCCCGCCGCCCTCGTCTGGGTTCCCCAGGGGCTGGTGATGGGGGCCTACGGGATCGCAGCCCTGTTGCTCTCCACCTACCTCTGGGGTGTGATCGCCATCGATGTCGGCGCCGGCAGCAACCGTTTCGACCAGACCAGTGGCACCGCCACCATCAGTCGGCGTGGCTTTCGCCAGTGGATTCGCTTCGACCTGCCCCTGCGCGACATCCAGGCCGTCAAGGTGGATGTGCGCGACGGGATCAATCCCCGCCGCCGCCTGGCTCTGCGCTTGCAGGGCCGCCGCGATCTGCCCCTGACCCGGATCGGCGAACCCCTCCCCCTGGCCGAACTCGAGCAGAGCGGTGCTGAGCTGGCCCGTTTCCTCAAGGTGCCCCTGGAGGGCGTCTGAATCCAATGATGATCTCTTTCCCGCGCGTGCTGCTCGTCGGCTTGCTGCTGTTCTCGCCCATGGGGCTCACGGCTTGCGCAGCCGATCCGGTCAAGGGCTCCGTCGGCTGCGAAGCCGCCACCAGCCCCTGCCTGAGTGGCCAGGCCCTGGTGGCTCTGCAAACCAGTCGCGGCGAGGTGCAGGTTTCACTGGACGGTGAGGCGGCGCCGCTGACAGCAGGCAACTTCGTTGATCTGGTGCGACGGGGCACCTACAATAACACCGTGTTTCACCGGGTGGTGCGCGAACCTTCGCCCTTTGTGGTGCAGGGCGGCGATCCCCAGAGTGCCGATGCCAAGGTGCCGGCCAATCTGTATGGAACCGGCAGTTTCATTGACCCCAGCAGCGGCCAGCCCCGCTTCGTGCCACTGGAGATCGCGCTCACGGGCGAGGCGGAACCCCGCTATGGCGAGGAGCTGACCAATCCCTCTGAGCTGGGCCAGCTGCGGCTGCAACATGAGCGTGGAGCGATCGCCATGGCCCGCTCGGCTGATCCCAACTCAGCCAGCGCCCAGTTCTATATCGCGCTCAAACCCCTGGTGGAACTCGATGGCCGCTATGCGGTGTTCGGCCGGGTTGTCAAGGGCATGGAGGTGGTGGACAAAATCCGCCAGGGCGACAGGCTGAGCAAGGCCACCGTGCTTGAGGGCGGCGAGCTGGTGAAGGCCAAGCCCTGACCGTCAGGCCGGCACGCGCTTACTGGACGCACTGATCTTCAGGAACGCCGTGTTCACGCCTGAGGCCCGCTCCAGGGCCACCTTGCCGGTGCGCACGATCTCGAGAATTCCGTAACTTTCGAGGATCTGCTCCAAGGCCACCAACTTGCCTGGATCCCCCACCACCTCAAGGATCAGGGCGTGATTGGAGACGTCAACCACATTGGCGCGGAACACCTGCATCAGTTCGAGGATTTCGGAGCGCCGCTCCGGCGGTGCCGAGACCTTCACCAACATCAGTTCCCGCTCCACCGAAGGAATCGTGGTGAGGTCGATCACGTTGAGCACGTTGACCAGCTTGTTGAGTTGCTTGGTCATCTGCTGCAGGGTCGAGTCATCCCCTTCCACCACCATCGTCAGCCGGGACACGCCCTTGCCCTCGGCCGGCCCCACCGCCAGGCTCTCGATGTTGAAGCCGCGCCTGGCAAACAGACCGGAAATCCGGCTGAGGGCGCCTGATTCGTCTTCAACCAGCACGGAAAGGGTGTGCTTCATGCAGCGCTCGCTGGGGCCTGGAATCGTCAGGCCAAATTACGTTGCGGCCTTCAGGCGGTGCAGCCAGGGATGCAGCTGCTGGCTGAACTCGGCTGGGGCTTCGTCGTGGGGGCAGTGCCCCACCCCTTCGAGCAAAGTGAGTTCGAGATCGCTTTTGTAACGCACCAGTTGACGCGAGACCTCAATCGGCACCAGCCGGTCGGCCTCGCCCCAGAGCACCAGCAGGGGCTGCTCCATGCGGACCAGCAGGGCGGCGGCGGTGGCCTGCCGTGGCCGCAGCGCCATGCCGATGCTCATGCCCCGCAGCGCCCAGGCGGCGGTGGGCCGGCGGGCCGGGGCGGCGATCAGCTGACGCAGTTCGCTGTCGCCGATCACGGCCGTGGCGTAGGCCGATTGGATGCCCAGATCAAGCAGGGGAGTGCGGGCGATCAGTGGGACCAGCAGCTCCAGCGGCAACAACCGGCAGAGCAGGATCACCACCAGACGCTGCAACCGTCGTCGCCAGGGCGGACGCCGCCGCGGCACGGCGACCAGCAAGGTGGGGTCGGGCAGGGTGGCCGCCGCAACGGCCCGCACCCAGCGGGGGAAGAACACGGCGCAGCTGAGGGCCACCAGGCTGCCGAGCGAATGGCCCACCAGCACAGCCGGTGACTGCACCACCTCCTCGAGGAAGGCCTGAACCTGGCGCGCCCAGAGGCGGTTGTCGAGGCGGCGGGCCGGCTGGGCCGAATCGCCGAAGCCGATCAAGTCGAGGCCATAGACGCACCAGCCCGCCGCGGCCAGCGGACCCGCCGTACGGCGCCAGTGGCCACTGCCACAGCCGAAACCGTGAATCAGGATCAGGGGCGGATGGCCTGGATTCCCGAGCTGCCGCCAATGGCAGGCCATCCCCTCCCATTGCCAGACGGCGTGTTCGCCCCAGTCGATGCCGCTCGTTGCGACAGGCTGGCAGAGGGTTGTCACCACCGGAGCCGATCCGACGCAGGAGAACTCTCACTATTGCGAAGCTTCCGCCCGAGTGCGTCTCGGCAGCGGCTTCTTTCAGGCCAGCTCACGGCCGTCGCGGGATCTTGGCGTGCTGTTGGCGCGCCACCTGGCCAGCCGCGGGCCGCTGCGGGTGCTCGATCTGATGGCCGGCTGTGGCATTCGCGCCCTGCGCTACGGCCAGGAAAGCCAGGTCGAGTCAGTCTGGGCCAATGACGCGGACCCCGACCGTTTGGCCTTGCTTCAGGCCAACCTGGCCCCGCTGCGGCTGCGGCTGCCCACTCCGTTGCAGGTCAGCACGCTCACGGCCCAGAAGCTGCTGGCCGATTGCCTGATCCGGGAGGAACGCTTCGAGCTGGTCGATCTCGACGCCTTCGGCTGCCCGAGCGCCCTGCTGCCCCTGGCGCTCAATGCGGTCAGCTTCGGCGGCGTGCTCTATGTGGCCAGCAGCGATGGCCGCTCCCCCACCGGCCACGACCGGCCCGCCGCGATCCGGCTGCTGGGGGCTGCCGCCCGGGCCCATCCAGCCAGCTGGGAGTTGGCCCTGCGCCTGCAGCTGGGGGTGATCGGCCGCACGGCCTGGGCGATGGGACGGGGGCTGGAGCCCCTGTTCAGTTTCAGTGAGGGGCGCACCTTCCGCACGGCCGTGCGCCTGCGGCGCCGGCCTGCCGAGGCGGAGGAGAGACAGCTGGGGATGGCGGCCTATTGCCACCGCTGCGGGGACCAGCAGGTGCAGCCACTGATCAGCCTGCGGACCTGGGCGCCGTGCTGCGCTGCCGATCGGCCGTTGGCGGTGAGCGGACCGCTCTGGATCGGCCCGTTGCAGCATCTGCCCACCCTGACGGCCATGGGCGCCATGGCTGCCGATCCCAGCCTGGGCCGAGAAGCCGCCCGGTTGCTCGCCCGCCTGAGCGCCGACGGGGGCCTGCCAGCCCGCTGCTGGCCCACCGCCGAGATCGGAAAGCGGCTGGGCGGTGGGCCTCCGGCCCTGGCGGCGCTGCTGACGGCCCTGCGCAGCGGCGGCTGGTCAGCGACCGCCAGCGCCCTGATGCCGGCGCAGGTGCGCACCGACGCGCCCTGGCCAGTGGTGCTGGGCGTGGCGGAGGCGCTAAATAGGTAGTCGTTCCAGCCCACCGTCATGGCCTCAGAAATCTTCGGCATCGCAGCACTCTTCTGGGTGCTGATTCCGGTCGGCTTAGTCGGCGGCGCCGTGCTGCTCAAGTTGCAGAAAGACTGAACCAGCCGACACTCCTGGCGGCCCGCGTCAGGTCTTGTCGCAGCTTTAGGCTCAGCCCCTTCGCCGCCAGTAGTTCATGCAGGTCCTGGTCGTCGGTGGCACGGGAACACTGGGTCGCCAGATCGCCCGCCGCGCACTCGATCAGGGGCATCAGGTGCGCTGCATGGTGCGCTCACCGCGCAAGGCTTCGTTTCTGCAGGAATGGGGTTGCGAGCTCACCCGCGGCGACCTGCTCGAACCAGACAGCCTTGCCTACGCCCTGGAGGGCCAGGACGCGGTCATCGACGCCGCCACGGCCCGCGCCACCGACAACCACAGCATCTACACGATCGACTGGGACGGCAAGCTGAATCTGATCAACGCCTGCCGGGCGGCGGCGGTGAAGCGCTTCATCTTTGTGTCGCTGCTGGATGCCGAAAAGCACCGCAGCGTGCCGCTGATAGAGATCAAATACTGCACCGAGCAGTTGTTGATGGAGTCGGATCTCGATTACACCATCCTGCGCTGTGTGGCCTTCATGCAGGGGGTGATCGGTCAGTTCGCCATGCCGGTGCTCGAGAGCCAGACGGTCTGGGTGAGTGGCACGCCGACGCCGATCGCCTACATGAACACCCAGGACGTGGCCCGCTTCGCCGTGGCCTCCCTCGACCAGCCCGCCACGATCCGTCAGGCCTTTGCCGTTGTCGGGCCGAGGGCCTGGAACACCGGTGAGGTCACCCAGCTCTGCGAGAAATACAGCGGCAAGGCGGCGCGGGTGTTTCGGGTCAGGCCTGTGCTGATCAGGCTGATGCAGGGCATTGCGGCCTTCTTCGAGCCGGGCGTGAATGTGGCCGAGAGGCTGGCCTTCGACGAGGTGACCGGTGGGGGGATCAGCCTGGAGGCGCCCATGGACGAGAGCTACGCGGCCTTCGGGCTCGATCCGGCCGAGACGACCCACCTCGATGCCTACCTCAAGGAGTATTTCGGCACGATCCTGAAGCGGCTGCGGGAACTGGATGTGGACCTGGCCAAGGATGCCAAGAAAAAACTTCCGTTCTGAGCAGTTCAGGCGTACTATTTCCGTTGATTTTGCCCGTCACCTCTGGGTACCGCCTTCACCCCTCAAGCCCTTGCACGCCATGTCCATTGCCCAGATCAAGAACCTGCAGCGCCGGCTCGCCAACCTTGAGCAGGAGGCGGTGGAGGAACTGAATCGCTGCTGCGGCCACGAGCTCTGGCTCACCGTTGGCTTCGATGCCTTTGATTCCCTTGAGGATCCCGATCGCCGCTCGCGCGCCAACTACTACTACGGCCAGTTGCAAACGGCGAGAGAACTGCAACAGGTGATCGGCTGAACGCAGGTACAGCCCTGGCGAAACCGCCCTATCCGCCGCGTCCAGGGGAGTGAACGGCTGGGCGGCGCAGCACCCCCTCAAAACGTGCATTTTCGCCTGAATCGGCCTTTCGCCACTGGCCGGGGGCCAGGCCTTCAAGCTTGAGCGGCACTTGGCCGTCCATCAGATCAATGGCGGTGCGAATCAGGCGCAGGGTGGGCAGTCCCACGGCGGCCGTCATGCGCCGGACCTGGCGGTTACGGCCTTCGCGCAACTCCAGCTCAAGCCAGCAGGTGGGCACGGAGAGGCGGTGCCGGATCGGAGGCCGCCGCTCCGCGACAGCGGGATCGGCGAGCAGGGCGGCTTTCGCCGGCAGGGTGCGCTTCCCCTGCACGATCAGCCCGCTGCGCAGTCGCTGCAGATGGTCTGGCGTGGCGGTGCCCTCCACCTGAACCGCATACCGGCGCCAGTGGCCCCAGCGGGGATCGGTGAGGCGTTGCTGCAGGGGGCCAGAGCTGGTGAGCAGCAACAGGCCCTCACTGTCGGCATCGAGGCGACCGGCGGCATAGACACCCGGAACAGCAATGAACTCGGCGAGGCTGGCCCAGGAACTGCCGGGTTCTGGAGTGAACTGGCTCAAGACCCCATAGGGCTTGTGAAACAGCAGAACGGCCAACGGCGCTGCTCAGCTGGCGTTGCTGTTCTGACGCGCTTTCCAGAGGTTCACCACCCCGATCGAGATCAGCAGCAGACCGAGATCCAGCGACAGGGGCGGAGTGATCAAAAGAAAGCCTCAGGTGAAGGCTGACCCTAGCCACCGCCTGGGCTGGCGAGGCGCCAATTTAAGCTGAACAGATTCTCCGCTTTGAGCACCAGTCCCGCATGATCGAAACTTCGGGTGTGATCGAGAAGGAACAGGGCAATGGGTTCTACCTGGTCACCCTCGATCAGCCTTCCGGTCACCAGTGCCTCTGCCGTGCCGCCGGAAAGCTCACCAAGTTCCGCATCAAGCTGCTGGCTGGCGACAAGGTGCTAGTCGAGATCAGCCCCTATGACCTCACCCGCGGCCGGATCACCTACCGCGAACGCAACGCCGGCACCACCGGCCCCCGCCCGGGCGGTAACCGACCCGGTGGCCCCAGGCGCCGCTGAAGCCAGGGCCACCTCAGCGCACCTGGGCTGCAAGCAGGGCCTTGATGCGTTGAGGAATTCGCTGCATTATCTGACCCCTTTCCACTGCTGCTGAAGGGTTTGTGGCGCTGTCGTGGTGGAGCTTGCTCAGGCGAATCCACCCTTCTGCCAGAGCGCGTCTGCGTCGAAGTTCTTGGCATCACTGACGGCGTTGCCCACGGGTTCACCGGCCGCTTCAGGCTCTGCGGCCAAGGCGGCCTGGCAAGCACCGACGATGGATTGACCGTAGGTGAGAGCAACGCAAGCCTGGTGAGGCTCTGCCAGCTGGGCGTTCAATCCGCGGCCTGCTGCTCCGTTCTCTGAAACGTGCCGGCACCGTCTGGGCACGTTTGCGGCTGCGTGGGGTCAAACGGCGTTCTGAAGGGCGTGATCAGAACCTCGATGCGTTCGGCATGGTCGTCGAGGCAGACAATCCAGTCACGGAATTCTTCGGATAAAGCAAAACTCTCCTCGTAGCGCTGCTCAGTGTCGAGCTGGGCTATCCGAGAGATCGCCCAATGCACCAGGGGAGACAAGTGGCGTTGGAGAGACGCATGGTCCATGGCCTAACTCCGAATCGTTACCAAACTGGCGGCCGAGCAGGCCAACAGTGGTGTTGTAAAGCGAACGTCGCATTTTTTTGAGAACGGCAATGTAGTGAAGGCTGCAGCTCAGGCCTGGCGGGCGACGAACGGGGGAAGCTGGGGGCCTTTGAGTCGGATCAGCTCACCCACCCCCTCGCGCAGAGCCTGCAGGGGCAGCGCTGCGCTGCCACCGCCGCCGCCGGCCTGCGAATCCACCACCGCCCCGGGCCTGGGTCGGATCAGGTAGGGCTCGGCCACCGACCAGCTGCGGGCAAAGCAGATCAGCCGGGGATCGGCGGGAGCGAACACGAAGGAGGCGTGGCGTGGGATCGCCTCAACGGCGCAGCGCCCCGCCTCCATCCGCACGGCCCGGGTGATCGCCTGCACGAAGCGGCTGCGGGTCACCACCGTGGTCAGGTAGACCACCACCCGCAGGCGCGGTGCGTCGAAGCCCTCGGCGCACATATCCACGCTCACCAGCCAGTCAGCCTCGCCACGGCGGAAGGCCTCGAGGCGACTGGCCGCTTCGGAATCCTGGGAATGGACCAGGAAGACCCGATCCCCCTCCTCTTCGAGCAGCCCGGCGATCCTCCTGGCATGGTCAATGTCCCGGGCAATCACCAGGCCACCCGCCCCGGAATGCTCGCCAGCCCGCAACTTGGCCAGCTTGCAACGGGCCAACACCAGAACCCGCAAGGCGATGCTGCTGGGATCGCCCAGCTGGATCGCCCGGCGCAGGTTCCGGGCTCGCCAGCTTTCGCGCCCTTCCAGCGACAAGGCCGAGCGCTCCGATTCACCGCTGCGGCCATGGTCGACCCAGCCGTCCTGGAAGCGGAATTCCAGGGGGCGCACATCCCCGGCCGCGATCAGCTGCCGGGGCTCGACGCTGAGATCCGCCGCGATCCGCTCGACCCGCTCTCCGTCCTCCCACTCAAGAACGCGGCTGGCGGCACAGAAGGCCAGGTTGTCGGCCCGAAACGGCGTGCCGCTCAGCCCCAGACGCAACACGCAGGCCTGGCTGAGGCGCTCAAAGGCATGGCCCCAGGCGGTGGACTCCGGTTCTTCTGGATCCACCCCGAGGTGGTGCACCTCATCGGCGATCGCCAGCACCTGGGCGGCCCTGAGCCAGGCCAGACCTTTCTCGACCCTCTCCAGCTGCCGGGCCGCTCCCTGGTAGGTGAACAACAGACCACCACCCTCGGGCGGATCCTCAGCCTCGCCCTGCCAGAGCGCCAGTTCGATGCCGAGCCCGCGGGCCGCCGTTCGCCACTGGTCGGCTATCGAGCTGCGATGGCAGAACACCAGCAGATGGCTGAGCTTCCCTTCTCGCCGCAGTCGCTGGAAGCTGAGCAGGGCCCCGAGCGTTTTGCCGGCCCCCGGGCCGGCATGGATCAGCACATCCTGGCTACCACGATCTGCACGCTCCAGCCGGCGGCGCAGCAGCGCGATCATCTGGTTCTGCCACTGGCGGGGCCTGGGCAGGGCAGGCGCCCCCGCTGGCGATGGCACCGCGGCCAGGTCAAAGGAAGGGAAAGCCATGGCCAGGGACCCGGGACCGCCATTGTGCGGCCGAATCGAAGGTGCTGGCGAATGGATGGTGCTGCCGAATGGATTGTGCAGGGAAAAGGGATGAATGAGTGTTTCTCGTCAGGCGCGAGGGGTCGGGGTTTCTTTAACTTCCGGCCATGGCCCACGGTTCAGCCTTTCCACCACCGCCGGGATGCCGCCTCCACCTGGAGCGTTGTCTGCACCTGGAGTGTGACCTCGATCCGCTGATCCTGCGGGCACGGCTGTTGCGCAGCGTCGGTCAGCTGGGCACGGCCCGATGCCTAGAACAGGAGCTGCTTCCGCTTCTCTGAATTCCAGGCATGACTGAACCCACAGCAAAAGGCGTTGTCGCCGTCAGCGGTGCTTCCGGCAAGACCGGCTGGCGGGTGGTGCAGGAGGCCCTGCGGCGGGGCTATCGGGTGAAGGCACTGCTGCGGCCCAGCTCCGCTGTGCCCGAAGGCCTGCAGGGCGCTGAACTGATCCGCCTTGAACTCAGCGATGCAGCGGCCCTGGAGCGGGCCCTGCAGGGCGTGGAGGCCCTGGTGATCGCCACCGGGGCACGCCCTTCGATCGATCTGACCGGCCCCCTCAAGGTGGATGCCCTGGCCATGCGCTCCCAGATCGCCGCCTGCCACGCCAGTGGGGTGAAGCGGGCGGTGCTGGTGAGCTCCCTCTGCAGCGGCCGCCTCTTCCATCCCCTCAACCTGTTCGGGCTGATCCTGATCTGGAAGCGGCTGGGCGAACGCTGGCTCCAGGAAAGCGGCCTGAACTGGACCGTGGTGCGCCCCGGTGGACTCAAGGAGTCGGAGGAACAGCTCGAGAACGAAGGCCTGCGTTTCAGCGGCCCCGACCAGCAGGAGAGCAACAGCATTCCGCGCCGGCTGGTGGCCCGGGTCTGCCTGGATGCCCTCGAGCAACCCGCCGCCATCGGCCGGATCATCGAGGTGACCAGCAGCCCGGAGCTTGAATCGATCGAACTGTCCGAGTGGTTGCAGCACGGGGCAACGGGCGCCCGTGCCTGAGCGTCTGCTGGTCCGGCCCTTCCGCCCACGGCCGCCCTGGTGGGGAGCGGATCTCCAGACCCTGCGCGACACGGTCCGGCCGCCCCAGTTTCCGATCGATCAAGGCGTGCCCCTGCCGATCGCCATCACCGCAGGGGAGCAGCTGCTGGCCCTGCATGACCTGCCGGCCGCCGCTGAGCCCCAGGGCCTGGTGGTGCTGCTGCATGGGCTGGGCGGATCGAGCCAGGCCACCGGGGTGCGCCGCCTGGCCCTGGCGCTGCAACAGGCTGGCTTTGCGGTGCTGCGCCTGAATCTGCGCGGGGCTGGCGCCGGCCGGTCCCTGGCCCGCGGCACCTACGCCGCCCACTGCAACAGCGACATCGAGCCGGCCCTGGCGATCGCCCGGCAGCTGGCGGGCGATCGGCCCCTGTTCGGGGTGGGTTTCTCCCTGGGCGGCACGGTGTTGCTCAACGCTGTCCTGGGTGCCTCCACGTCGATGGGCGGCCTCGATGGGCTGGTGGTGATCAGCAGCCCGCTTGATCTGGCGGCCTGTTCGGCATCGATCGGCCGGCCGCGCAACCGGCTCTACGAACGCTGGCTGGTGCGGGCCCTGCGCCGCCAGACCCTGGCGGATCCCCATGGCATCAGCGCCAGCGAGCGGCGGGGCTTGCCCGAGGTGGGCAGCATCCGGGACTTCGACGCCCTGATCACCGCGCCGCGCTGGGGTTTCGCCTCGGCCGAGACGTACTACGCCACCGCCAGTCCGCTGCCGCGGCTGCTGGAGGTGGTCCGCGGGTTTCCAGGCTCGCATCAGGCGCAGGCCCAGCCTCCCCTGCCGCCAACCCTTGTGGTTCAGGCCCTCGACGATCCCTGGGTGCCGGCCGCCCCGGCCGTGGCGTTGGCTGAAGCGTTGGCTCTGGCTGAAGAACAGGCAGCGGCAGGTCGGCGCTCCAGGCCGCCGGGGGTGGAGGTCGTGCTCACAAGTGGCGGCGGCCACAACGGCTTCCATGCCACGGGGGGAAGCTGGTCGGATCAGCTCACGCTGCAGTGGTTGAAGCAACAGGTGCAAACGGGGTGCGCCTGAGGATCCACTCCTCGATCGGGGTGCCGCCCACCACGTGCTCCCGCACGATCCGCTCGATCCGCTCGGGCGTCACGCCCCCGTACCAGATCCCCTCGGGCCAGATCAGCAGGATCGGCCCCGCGGCGCAGATGCGCAGGCAGTCGGCCTTGCTGCGCAGCACAACCCCGGCCGGCCGGGCTGGATCCTCGAGGCCCAGCTCCCGCACCAGCTCCTTCAGCCGGCTCCAGCTCGCTGCCCCGAGCACGGGATCAACGCAGAGCGGATTCGAAGGCATGGCGCAGAGCAGCAGGTGATGGCCGACGCTTCCAGGCAGATTCAAGGCCATGTCAAGGCAGTGGTGTGGAGCAGATCGATCAGGCCAGCAGCAGTTTCGGCGCCAGGCTGGCTGTGGCTTCGAGCACGGCCTGGCGCGCCCAGGCATCGACGGCCAGCACATCGCTGAGGCTGGGATCGGCCTTGACCTCGGCCCCGTGACGATCGCAGACCCGCTCGATCAGGCGCGGGATGTCGAGGAAGGAAACGCGCTCATCGAGGAACAGCGCGACGGCCTGCTCGTTGGCCGCATTCATCACCGCCGGCATGGTGCCGCCGGTGCGGCCGGCGGCGTAGGCCAGGGCCATGCAGGGATACTTGGCCCGGTCGGGGGTGCGGAAGGTGAGCTGCCCTACTTCGGTGAGATCCAGCCTCCGCCAGGGGGTGGGCAAGCGCTCGGGCCAGCTGAGGCAATAGAGCAACGGCAATTTCATGTCGGGCCAGCCCAGCTGGGCGAGCACCGAGGAATCGGCGAGCTCCACCATCGAGTGGATGATGCTCTGGGGATGGATGACGATCTCGATGGCGTCGTAATCGAGGCCAAACAGATAGTGGGCCTCAATCACCTCCAGGCCCTTGTTCATCAACGTGGCCGAATCGACAGTGATCTTGCGGCCCATGCTCCAGTTGGGATGGCTGGTGGCATCGGCCACAGTCGCCTTGGCCAGATCGGCGGCGGGCCAGTCGCGGAAGGCGCCGCCGGAGGCGGTGAGCTGGATGCCGCGCAGGCCCGGGGTGGGAATGCCCGTGGAGAGGCGGGCGGTGTCGGCCCAGGGGGTGCCCTGCAGGCACTGAAAGATGGCGGAGTGCTCGGAATCGGCGGGCAACAGGCGGCTGCCACTGCGTTTCAGCTCGGGCAGCACCACCGGTCCAGCGGCGATCAGGGTTTCCTTGTTGGCCAGGGCCAGATCTTTACCGGCGCGGATCGCCGCCAGGGTGGGCAGCAGGCCAGCGCAACCCACGATCCCCGTCACCACCAGCTCGGCGCTGCTCCAGGCGGCCGCGGCGCAGAGGCCCTCGCTACCGGCGAGCAATTCAGGGCAACGGCCGGGCCGAGCGGAGGGCTCGAGGGCGTCGAGCCTGGCTTTGAGCTCGGGCAGCAGCTCGGGATCGGCCAGGGCCACCACCTCGGGGGAGTGGCGCCCGATCTGCTCGCTGAGCAGGGCCAGGTTGCGGCCTGCCGTCAGGGCGACCACACGGAAGCGATCCGGGAACTCCTCGGCCAACTGCAGGGTCTGGGTGCCGATCGAGCCGGTGGAGCCCAGCACACTGATCGCTTTCATCAGGCTGACCCGCATCTGCTGGCAGCCAGTCTCCCACCGATCCCAGCCGTCCGCGTGGCAGGGGCGTCGTGCACACTGAGCGCAGCGATGGTTTCATCCCTGGCGGCCGCGATGCTCTGGCTCAAGCGTTGGAATTTCATCGAGCGGGCACGGCTGGAGCGCGAGCTCTGGGACGCGTTTGAGGGGGGTGAGGACATCGAGCTGAAGGTGGAAGCCTTACGCCGCGCACTAGAGGAGGCCCCAGCAGTGGCCCCAGCCGGCGCTGGCGAGGAGGCCTTCAGGCTTGAGGTGTGGGAGACCACCAGGATCCGCATCCGCCGAATTGAAGCCTTGATGCGCGATCAGGCCCCACGTTGAATCCACTCGGTGGTTCCATCGGGGCGATCGATCAGTTCGATCCCCTTGGCCCGCAGACGATCGCGAATGGCGTCGGCATCGGCATAGCGCTTCGCTTGGCGCGCGGCGAGGCGTTCGCTGATCAGGGTCTGAATCTCCACCTGATCCGGGCCTTCAGCGCCCGGATCAGGCTCAGGGCTGGCCTCCTGCTCGAGGCCAAGCACACCGCTGAGCTCCTGCAGCAGCTGCCAACGCCCTTGCAGGCTGCGGTCTTCGTCGGTGAGTTGGTCGCCCCGCTCCAGCCTGCGCGCGCTGGCTCGCAGGGGACGGGCCAACTCGAACAGCACCGCCAGAGCCGCCGAGGTGTTGAGGTCGTCGTCCATGGCCGCAACGAAGGCATCGCGACAGCTCAACAGGGCCCCATCGGCTTCTTCGGCAACAGATCGACCATCCCAGGCCAGCAGCGATTGCAGGCTGGGCTTCAGGCCCAGCCCAAGGGCTTGGTTGAGGCCCTGCCAGCCCGCGGCGGCGGCGGCGAGCGCTTCCGTGGTGAAATCAAGGGGCTTGCGGTAGTGGGCCTGGAGCACAAAGAAGCGCAGGGTCATGGCTGACACCCCACTGGAGAGGAGGGATCGGATCGTGGTGAAGTTACCGAGCGATTTAGACATCTTTTCGCCGTCAACATTCACCATGCCGTTGTGCAGCCAGTAATGGGCCAATGGCTCAGCGTTGGCCGCTTCTGACTGGGCTATTTCATTCTCATGGTGGGGAAAGATCAGATCTGATCCACCCAGGTGAATGTCGATGGTGGTGCCCAGTTCCTGACGCACCATCGCCGAGCATTCGATATGCCAGCCCGGCCGCCCGGGCCCCCAGGGGGAAGGAAAACTGGGCTCTCCAGGTTTGGCCCCTTTCCAGAGGGCGAAATCGAAAGGATGCCGCTTACGCGATTCCTCTTCTGTGTTGAGGCGGCCGCTGGCACCCTGTTGCTGCTCGCTGAGGCTGCGGCCACTCAACTTGCCGTAATCAGGCTGGCCGAGCACAGCGAAGTAGACATCGCCAGCGGCGGAATAGGCAGCACCAGAGGCTTCGAGTTCGCCGATCATGGCGCGGATGCCCTCCAGGCATTCGGTGGCGCGGGGAACCTTGTCAGGCGGGAGGATGTTCAGGGCAGCCATATCATCACGGAAAGCCGTGATGTTGCGATCACTCACCGCTTGCATCGAGGAACCCTCTTGGGCAGCCCGCTGCAGGATTTTGTCGTCGATATCGGTGATGTTCTGAACAAAGGTGACCCGGTAACCGCTCCAGATCAGGTAACGGCGCAGGACATCCCAGACGATGTAGCTGCGAGCATGGCCCAGGTGGCAGAGGTCATAGACCGTGACACCGCAACAATAAATTGAAACCTCACCCGGCACCCGTGGCTGAAAGGCCTCGGTTCGCCTGGTGAGGGTGTTGGTGAACTGCAGGGTCAAGGCTGGCCGGCTCAGGTTGAACGAACCGTAAGGGTTCAACGGCCGCGGCTTTCGCGCAAATGCTTCTGGTGGAAGCCAACATCTGCGCCGGTCTTTCCAGCAACCTGCTCGGTACCTGTTCAGCTCTGGAGGCGGCGATGGCATGTGATCTCGAATGCTTCATCCTGATCTCCACCGACAAGGCCGTGCGCCGCACCAATGTCATGGGGGCCAGCAAGCACGCCTGTGAACATCTGGTTCAGGCAGCCGTGGCCAGGGTCGCCACCACCGGTCGGGGACCGGTGTGCGCGATGGTGCGTTTCGGCAACGTGCTCGGCTCCTCGGGCTCCGTGGTGCCCCTGTTCAGTCAGAAGATCACCCGCTACTTCATGACGCTTCCGGAGGCGGCGCAGCTGGTACTGCAGGCCGCTGGCCTGGCCCGGGGCGGCGAAGTGTTCCTGCTTGACATGGGCGAACCGTTCAGATCTTGGACCTCGCCCGCCAGATGATCCGGCTCTCGGGTTGCCGTGTCCGCGACGAAGACCATCCCGACGACGACATTGCCATCCGCTTTACGGGACCGAGGCCCGGCGAGAAGCTCTACGAGGAGCTGCTGATCGGTACCACTGACCTGCCCAGGCTCATCCGCTCATCCACCTGGCCCGAGAGGCCGATCTGCCCGCCGATTACCTGGCCCAATTGATCGAGCGCATAGAGCAGGCCCTGGCAGCCTGGGCCTGGGATACCGAGCCTGTCCTGGCCGTCCTGCAGGAGATGCTGCCGGAGTTTCAACCTGCTGCCCCTTGCCCTGAGCCAAGCTCCTCAGAGGTTCAGCTCCGGTCATAGAGGCGGCCGCCGTCGCTTCGCCTGCTGCGCAGCCGCTGCGCCTCTCGCCGGCTGAACTCGCTCACGCTGGGATTCGCCACTACAGGATCCACATGGGCCACCTGCTCCCAGAGCTCCCGCGGCGCCCAGTGCACCGTGTGGGCCACACGGTCGTGGCGGGTCACGTGGCACCAGCGGTTGGAGTCGCAGTGCGGACAGAACAACTCTTCGAGCCACTCGTTGCTCAGTACCAGCACTGGATAGGCATGGATCACCAGCCGGGCCTTCTTGTCGCTCATGCCCCGTTGCTTCAGCTGTTCCACGCTGAGCAAGTGCAGAAAATACTTTTTGCCGTTGCCTTCGAGCTGTTGCTCCGGGTGAGCCGGGCAGAAGAGTTCGCGGCGTTTGGGGCGGCGATTGCGGCGCGCCGCGCCGGCAGGGTTGATCTCGGGCCTCGGTGCCTGCATTTCAATCAAGTGCTTGCCCAGCCACTCTGGACCGGATGCACCAACCGGTGTGCAGCGCTGCCTACTTCGTCTCCATCCAGTTCGGCCCCCAGCCGGTGTCCACCACCAAGGGCACCCGCAGCGTCATGGCGTTCTCCATCGTGGCTTTCACCACCGCCAGCACCTGTTGGCGGGCTTCGGGCGCCGCCTCCAGCACCAGCTCGTCGTGCACCTGCAGCAGCAGCCGGGCCGGCAGGCCTGAGGCCCGCAGCTGCTGGTCGAGCTGCACCATCGCCAGCTTGATGATGTCGGCGCTGGAGCCCTGGATCGGCGCATTGGCCGCCGCGCGCAGCTGCTGGGCCTCCATCCCGGCCCGGCGGGCCACCTCCAGCTCGATCTCCTCCGGCGGCTTGCCCAGCAGCCGGCCGAGGCCGCCGGGATCAAAGGCGAACGGCCGCCGCCGGCCCAGGATCGTTTCCACGTAGCCGCGGCTGAGGGCCAGCCGCTCCTGCAGCTCCAGAAAGGCGAACACCTTCGGGTAGCGCTGCTTGTACTTGCCCAGGAACTCCTTGGCCTCGCTCTGGCTGACGCCGGTTTCGCGCGCGAAGCGCTGGGCGCCCATGCCGTAGATCACGCCGAAGTTGATCGTTTTGCCCAGGCGCCTCTCTTCGGGGGTCACCTCCTCTTTCTCCAGCAGCAGCCGGGCGGTGAGGGCGTGCACGTCGTCACCGTTAGCGTAGGCCTCCACCAGCACCTCCTCGCCGCAGAGGTGGGTGAGGATGCGCAGCTCGATCTGGGAGTAGTCAGCACTGAGCAGCTGCCAGCCCTCCTGGGGCAGGAAGGCCTGGCGGATGCGGCGGCTGAACTCCGTGCGGATGGGGATGTTCTGCAGGTTGGGGTGGCTGCTGGAGAGCCGTCCGGTGGCGGTCACCGCCTGGTTGAAGTCGGTGTGAACGCGGCCGGTTTCCAGCTCCACCAGGGCCGGCAGCGCATCCACATAGGTGCTTTTGAGCTTGCTCAAGGTGCGGTGCTCCAGCACCAGCGGCACCACCGGGTGGTCGGCCTCGAGTTTCTCGAGCACGGCGGCATCGGTGCTCCAGCCCGTTTTTGTTTTGCGCGATTTTTTGCGCTCCAACCCGAGGGTGTCGAACAGCAGCTCACCCAGTTGTTTGGGTGACGCCAGGTTGAACTCCACCCCCGCGGCCTCGCGGGCGCTGGCCTCGAGGCGGGCCAGGGTGATCGCCAGTTCCTCGCTCAAGGTGGCCAGGTAGGGCTTGTCGATGCGGATGCCGGTGGCTTCCATGCGGGCCAGCACCGGTTCGAGCGGCAACTCCAGCTGATCGAGCAGCTTCGGCAGGGCCTCCCCCAGCTGCTGCAGCTGGCCGCGCAGCAGCGGCGTCAGCCGCCAGGTGAGATGCACGTCCATGGCGCTGTAGCGGGCGGCGGCCTCGATCGGCACCGCCGCGAAGCTCTCGCCCTTGGCCACCAGCTCGCTGAAGCTGGTGGGCGTGAAGCCGAAATTGCGCTCCGCCAGCACCTCCAGCCCGTGCTTGGCATTGGCATCGCGCAGGTAATCCGCCAGCAGGGTGTCCATCACCACTCCCTCCAGGACGAGGCCGTGGCGCAGCAGGATCAGCCGGTCGTACTTGGCGTTCTGCAGGGTCTTGGGGTGCTGGGCACTCTCGAGCCAGGGGGCCAGGGCTCCAATGACCTGATCAAGCGGCAACTGGGGCAGTGGCTGCTGGTGGGCGATCGGGATGTAGGCCAGATCGGCGGGGCCCTCACCCCAGCAGAGGCCCACTCCCACCAGTTCCGCCTGGAAAGGATTCAAGGAGGTGGTTTCGGTGTCGAGGGCAATCGGCTGGGTGGGATCGCTGGCCGCCATCAGCCGCAGCAGCAACGCTTCGAGCTGCTCTGGGCTCTGGATGATCTCCGGCTCCAGGCTGGGTGCACCCGATTCAGCTTGGCCTGGGGCTGTTTGATCCGTGCTGCTGGCCGCTGCTGGGGCAGAGGGCGGGCTGCCCGTGGCTGCGTCCGGCGAGCTCCCGGCCTGGTGGTCAGAAGAGAAAGCTCGCTCAAAGGCCTCCAGCTGCCGGGCCAGGCTGAACAGCTCCAGCTCCTCCAGGCGCAGGCCCAGGGCGGCCCCGTCCACGGCGCCGAGCGTCAGCCGTGGTTCGGCCGGCAGGGGGATGTCGATCAGGATCTCGGCCAGCATCCGCGAGCGATAGGCGCTTTCACGGTCGGCGCGCAGCTTCTCGATCAGGGCACCCTTGAGGCTGCCCTGGGTGGCCTTGGCTCCCGCGGCCGCCAGCTGGTCGAGGGCGGCATAGATGCCATCGACATGCTCAAACTCCTTCAGCAAATTGATGGCGGTTTTGGGGCCCACTCCCTTAACGCCGGGGATGTTGTCTGAGCTGTCGCCCGTGAGTGCCTTGAGGTCAACGACTTCGTCTGGCGTTACGCCGAGCTTGGCGATCACGCCGTCGCGGCGGATCTCCAGCGGTCCGCTGTTTTTGGCGTAGGGGCCGCCGCCCATGTAGAGCACGGCGATGTCACGCTCGTCGTCGACCAGCTGGAACAGGTCGCGGTCGCCCGAGAGGATCCGCACCCGCCAGCCTTCTGCCGCCGCCCGGTTGGC
>JABMPN010000051.1 GCA_013203655.1 Cyanobacteria bacterium bin.51 | reverse complement strand
CGGCTGCCAAGGACGGAAGGATTTGGGCTTTTGCATGCTCCATTCTCTCGCCCAGATCCATTGCAGTCAAAGGGTTCTGGGCAGATCAGTGGGCGTCTGCGGAGAAGCCCGTCACTGATCTACGCGCAACAGGCTCCTAGGGCGTTCGCCGACTGGACCGCCTCCAGCCGGTCGGATTGGTAGGCCAGCAGGCGGCCGTCTGAAGGCCAGGAGAACCCCACGAAGGCGATCTGATCCCTCTGCGGAGCTCGGTCCAGAGCGGCTGGGGCCGGTGGAGGGCTCACGCCAGTGGTTGTTGCTGCTGGCTCAGGATCCAGCACCAGGGAGTGGCCCCTGGCCTCAAGGGTGGCGGCCAGGGCTTCGGCCAACAGGGAAAAGGAGGTGATGGCGCCATGCAACGGCACATTGAAGCCATGGATGCCGATCACGACCTTTCTGATTTCAGGCCTGGCGAGGAACTTTTCGAACACCCGCTCGGTGGAGGGTGAAATCACCGCATCGACGGGAATAGTGTCGACCCAGTGATACCCACTGCGTTGCAGCTTGATCCGCTGATGGCGATCAAACCGTTGGCCCAAACGCTCCCGATCACGGTTGGTGGCGAAGAAGCGAATCGTTCGTGTCATGGTGAGGCGGCGGGGGAGATGGAATCACAGCAGCCTGTCTTCAGCCAGTGGCGCCGTACCCGCTCGATCAGCTCGGCCTCGCCACCGCGGTTGTCGATCAACACATCGGCCAGCCCACGCTTGCGGGCCAGGGGCCACTGGGCGTTGATGCGAGCGCGGGCTTCTTCGTTGCTGCAGCCGTCACGCTGGATCAGGCGTTGAAGTTGCTGCTCCTCGTCGCAGTCCACCAGCCAGGCCTCGCTGCAGAGCCCCTGCAGATTCACCTCGTAGAGCAGCGGGATCATCAGCACCAGGCAGGGTGCCGCAGCGAATTGCGCCAGGGCCTGCTCAAAACGGCTGCGCACCAGGGGATGTACCAAGCGCTCAAGCCAGAACCGTTCGGCTGGGTCGGCAAACACGATGTGCCCCAGGGCGGCTCGATCTAGTTGGCCGCCAAGGCCTGGCGAAGCGCCCGCTCCTGAAGACGAAAGAAGGGCTGACACCGGAACCGGGGCTTGAACAGCGTCGCCGTAGCGGGCCAACACGGCCTGGGTCGCCGCTGTGCCAGGGGCCAGGACGTCGCGGGCATAGGCGTCGGCATCCAGCAGGGGCAGCCCGTAGCTGCCGCCAAGAATCCGCCCGACGCTGCTCTTGCCACTGGCAATGCCGCCGGTGAGGCCGATGCGACGCTGCGATGCTGAAGTGATCGAATCAGCCATCACAACCACAGGCGAAAACGAGGCTAGGCGCTGAACTCAACGGCGGCACGTTTTCAATGCCCCCGACTGAATGATGCGAGAGATTTCTTACTGCAGCGTGGCAGAACCAAACGTGGCATTGAATCGCCGGCACCAGATGGCGGCTGATTTGAACTCATCGAGATTGATGCTCTCTGGAATTGGATAACTCTGGGCGCCGCTGTAGCTCTTCAGGGGAGCAAGTAGCACGTAATCAGCTTCGTTGATCGGGAAGGCTGGTGGGATGGTGGAAGCAATCACATCGGCCTTGCGATGCAAGACCACAACCAGATCAGGGCCAGAGGTTGAAGTAGAAAAATCCTGATTTAAATCCAGCCGATACTTGTTGTTCTCCTTCACAAGTTGTGCAGCACCCTTGGTGGGATGCTCGCCGGAAACAAAACTGCCGGAGCGGATCAGTAAGGGCTCAGATTTCGCGGCAAGGGCGGCATCCTGCGGGAGCGGGCTCGAGAGGCTCCCCTGGTTGGTCTCTGGCCCTGCGCAGCCCGATATCCCCGCTACGGCAAAGCCGAACCCCAAGGCGAACCCAAAGTGGATGGCGAGACGGCTCGATGTCATCGGTCCTACTGATTCGAGTGGATCGTCCTGACCATAATCAGGGATGTGGTCGTTAGCGTAATTTTCCTTCGCCGGTCGCGCAGATGGGTGACAGGATCTCCGTCTCCGCCAAAACCACGCCAGATCCCTCCCCTGCTGACCCCGGCACTCCTGCCGTGGGCGGCGGCTGGCCGGTGATCGATGGCTGGGCCAAGGCCAGCCTTTCGCCCAGGGGCCCCTTGCTCTGGCAGACCTTGCTGCACAAGAGCGCCTGCCTGTCCTGTGCCTGGGGCACCGGCGGCCAGAACGGTGGCTTTCGCGATGAGCTGGGGCAACCGCTGCAGCGCTGCCTCAAGAGCGTCGAGGCGATTGCGGCGGAACTGCAACCGGCCGTGCCTGAGGGGGTGTTCGCGCAGCGCAGCCTGGCGGAGCTGCAGCGCCTGAGTTCGATGGAGGCCGATCGCCTCGGTCGCCTAAGCCATCCCCTGATCCTGCGGGAGGGCAGAAGCCATTACGAGCGCCTCGGCTGGGACGACGTGTTCGAGCTGGCTGAAGCCGCCTTCCAGCGCCCGCCGGAGCGGGTGGCCTCCTACAGCTCAGGCCGCTCCTCCAACGAGGCCGCCTACCTGCTGCAGCTGCTGCTGCGGGCCTGGGGCTCCAACAACCTGGCCGACTGCTCCGACCTCTGCCACGCCCCCTCCACCGTGGGGCTGGCCGAGGTGTTCGGTTCGGGCACCTCGATGGTGAGCCTGGAGAGACTGCAGCAGGCCGATTGCGTCGTGCTGGTGGGCTCCAACGCGCCGGCCAACCACCCGCGGCTGATGAATGAGCTGATCCACCTGCGTGAGCGCGGCGGCAGCGTGATCGTGATCAATCCGGTGCTGGAGGTGGGGCTGCTCAAGTTCGGCTCGCCGGCCTTCCCGATCAAGTCGATGCTGCGGGGTTCGAAGATTGCCTCGCTGTTTCTGCAGCCGATTCCCGGCAGCGACACGGCCGTGTTCCTGGGCATCCAGAAGGCATTGCTGGAGGGCGGCACCATCAAGTTCGACTTCCTCAAGGCCCACACCGAGGGTTGGAAGGCCGTGGTGGAACCGCTGAAGTCAACCCCCTGGGAGGCGATCACCAACTGTTGCGGCCTCAGCCGCGAAGAGCTGGAGGAGGCCGCCGCCGTGATCGGTCGCTCCAGCGGTGTGGTGTTCGCCTGGGCGATGGGCATCACCCACCAGGCCAATGGCACGGCCAATGTTCATGCCATCGCCAACACCGCCCTGCTCAGCGGCAACGTCGGGCGTCCCGGGGCGGGCACGATGCCGATCCGCGGCCACTCCAACGTGCAGGGCTTCGGCTCGATGGGCGTCACGGTGAAGCTGCGCGCCGAGATGCAAAAGGCCCTGGAAACCCTGCTGGGCCATCCGCTCAGCCGGGTGCCTGGCTACGACACCCGTGCCCTGATCGAGGCGGCCGAAGCCGGGGCTGTCGACACCCTGCTCTGCCTGGGGGGCAACCTCTGGGGGGCCAACCCCGATTCCGAGCAGGCCCGGCGGGCCCTGGGCCGCATCGACACGATCCTTTATCTCGCCACCAAGCCCAACCAGGGGCACTTCCACGGCCTGGCGGCCCGCACCACCTTGGTGCTGCCGGTGTTCAACCGCTTCGAAACACCGCACCGCACCACCACCGAATCGGGCAACAACTTTGTGCGCCTCAACGAACCCGGCAGCACCCATCTCAAGCGCGCCGATCTGATCAGTGAGGTGGGGTTTCTGGCGGAGCTGGCCATGCGGCTGATGGGCCGCGATCCGATCGACTGGGAACGCCTGCAGGATCCCGTCTATGTGCGCCAGTTGATCGCCCGCACGGTGCCCGGCTATGCGCCGATCGCCGCGATCGATGCCAACAACGGGGAATTCAGCGTGAAGGGGCGGCTGTTCGAGCAGCCTCGCTTCCCCACACCATCGGGGCGAGCACGGATGCAGGCCACGCCCCTGCCGGTGCTGGAACTGCCTGAGCCGGCCCACTTCGGTGGCCTGGCGCCGGGGGAGCACGGCCTGGTGGTGGCCTTGATCACAGCCCGCAGCTACGGCCAGCACAACACCGTGGTCTACAAAGCCGGCGATGCCTACCGGGGCATGCCGCACCGCCAGACGATCCTGATGAACCGGGGTGATCTGGCCCGCTCCGGCCTGGGCGCCCACCAGCGGGTGTCGGTGCAGGGGGAGGCCGGCCGGCTGGAGGCCATTGAGATCATCCCCGGCGAGATCCGCGAGGGCGCCGCGCTGATGTTCTACCCGGAGGTGAACGCGATCATCCGGCCGCCCGTCGATGCCCGCAGCGGCACGCCGGCCTTCAAGCGGGCGCCGGTGCTGGTGCGCGGCGGCTGATCGGCTGGCTCAACCGCCGAGATAGGCCATCTCGGCATGGGCCGCTGCCGGTGTGGTGCGATCGGCGGCGCCGGCCTCCGGGCCCCGTTCTTCGCTGTAGCGATCCCGGCGCTCGCGCCAGAGGCCGCGCAGGGCCGCATCCAGCCCAGCCGGGTCAGGCCTTGGCCGCAGCCAGGGTTTGAGGTCGAAGCCGCTGGAGGCGAACAGGCAGGTGTAGGCCACGCCATCGGCGGTGATGCGCAGGCGGTTGCAGTCGCCGCAGAAGGGGGCACTGATCGAGGCCACCACGGCCAGCTGCCCACCCCCATCGCCATCCCCATTGCGGTAGCGCCAGCGGTTGGCGGTGGCACCGCTGGCACGCCCCACCGGCTCCAGCGGCCAGACGGCGCCGATCCGTTGCAGCATCTCGGCAGCTGGCACCACCTGCTCAAGGTTCCAGCCGTTGCGGTTGCCCACATCCATGAACTCGATCAGGCGCAGCTCCACCCCCAGCCGCCGCGCCAGCGCCGCCAACGGCAGCAGCTGATCATCGTTGCGGCCGCGGGCGATCACGGCATTGAGCTTGAGCTGGCCTGCTGCCGGGTCGAAGCCGGCGTTACGGGCGTGCTCCACAGCTGCCAGGACCTTGGCCAGCAGGGCCTCCCCGGCGCTGGGCCCTGCCAGCAGACCCGCCATCCGCGCCACGCTCTCGCCATCGCTGCCATCGAGGCTGATGGTGATCCGGTCGAGCCCCGCCGCCTTCAGGGCCCGGGCCCGCTCCGCCCCCAGCAGTGCCCCGTTGGTGGTCAGCGCGATGTCCTGCAAGGGACCGCTCGGGCGGCCGCGGGGATCACGAAGGGCTTGCAGGCGGGCGATCAAGGCCTCCAGATCCCTGTTCAGCAAAGGTTCACCGCCGGTGAGCCGCAGCGTGCCGAAGCCCAGATCCACCGCCGCAGCCACCAGCTGCAGACGCTCCGCCAGGCTGAGCAGTTCAGGTGGTTCCTGGGAATCCGGGCAGCAATAGGGACAGGCCAGATTGCAACGGGCCGTCAGCGAAAGACGCAGCACGCCGGCTGGGCGTCCGAGACGATCGCGCATCGAGGCCGGTTCAGCCATCACAACCTCATCTGGTTTGCTGCCGGGTACCAAGCCTGGCGCGGCAGCGTTCGGATTGGCTGCTCATGGCGCCCAGTCGGCCGGCAGGTTCGCGTTGCGCAGCTGCAGTGGGTTCAGCGGCACCGCGCTGAAGCTCTTGGTTTGATTCAGCCAGCGCAGCAGGCTGCGGCCTCCTTGGCCGGTGAACGTTTCAGCGGACTGGCGTAAGCGATCGCTGGCGGGGTAGAGACCGAGCAGGGGCTGAAGCCGCTGGCCGTCGTGGGCCACAAGAATCCGCTGTGGGTCGGCCGCACCGGCCTTCAGCAGTTGCTTCAGGGTGTCCAGCTGCAGCCAGGGCATGTCCACCGGCGCCAGCAGCAGTCGCTGGCCGCGGTGATGGGCCATCAGCCGGGTCAGGGCCAGCAGGGGGCCCTCCTGGGGCGGTGGCTCCACGATCACCTCCAGCTGGAGCCCCTCGCGTTGCTGAAGTTGATGGGCGATCGTCCCGTGGGACGGGTGGCGGCTGAGCAGGGTGACGGGCTGCTGCAGCTGGGCAAGCAGGCGCAGGGCCTGCTCCAACCAGGTGCCACCAGCTGGATGGGGAAGCAGCGCTTTGTCGCGGCCCATCCGCCGACTCTCACCGCCGCTCAGCAGGCAGGGGCAGAACCGGATGGAGACGGCCATCACCCCATGCTCTCAGTCAGGCCCAGGCATGGTCCACTGAACAGGGTCGGCTGCTTGCTGGTGCGCAAGCCATTGGCCAAGGAGACTCCGGGCAACAAACCCAAAAGCGTGCGTCGGGCTGTGAAGTGCTTGAAATGGGCGTTTGTGGACCAGACCAATGGGGAATTGGGCTGAGTTCACTCTTTCAGAGGGATCTCAGCTGCTTTTGAAGGTCCATTTCCTCCTAATGGGGACACCATCTCCCTGATCATGTCCCGCATATCAGCTGATGACGGACCATGAATAGGTTCGTGAGTGCTGCCAACACATTCACCTTGCAGCGGTTCTTGACCATGCCGCGAAGGCGGGTTTTCTGAAATCCAAACTGCTGCTTGATGATGCGGAATGGGTGTTCCACTTTTTACGGATGTGAGCCTTGGCTGTCTCGACCAGATCATCAACTCGGCCCTCGGGTGTATCGGGCAAAGCGCGACGCTTCCCCATCCCCTGGTAGCCGGCATCTGCATAGACCAGGGTCTCCTCGCCGTGCAGGAGATCAGAGGCTGGGATTAGGTCATGCACATGGGCAGCTGTGGTTTCCACTGAGTGGATGAGGCTGCTCTCGCTATCCACGCCGTAGCCCTTGGCTTCCGCGCAGCGGTGATACCACTGGTTTCCCTTCGTCGTCTGATGCATCTCCGGATCCCGCTCCCCATCCTGCTTCTTCGTGGAGCTGGGAGCGCCTATCAAGGTGGCATCAATTCAATGATCGTGCCCTGCTTCATGGCCATTCTGTTGGCCTTGAGATGAGCTTTCACCGCTTCAAAGATCTGCTTGCCCAGGTTGTGCTTCTCCAGCAGGTGCCGGAATGCCGGGATCTTGGTCGCATCCGGGATCCGCTCGCTGACCACGTCGATGCCAGCGAAACGCCACGTCGTTGGCACCTCGATCAGCGCATCCTCCATCGCTGGATCGCTGAGTGAATGCCACTGCTGCATTAATTGGATACGCAGCATGGTGGCGAGCGGACAGGCCGGACGGCCGCCCTTGGAGCATGTTCCAAGGCACCACCTGCTCCATCTCGGCGAGAAATTTCTCACGCTTGACGCGCTTTATGGCTGTGGACTGCTCGTAGTCCCCGAATCCGAGCTGCTTTCCACCCATGAACCCAGTCCTTACCTGTGATCACAGAGCCGTTGTCCCGTAGGTGGGCTGGATTTTCCAGGGTCTCCCTGGTAAAATCAAACAAGCTACTGACTGTGGCGACAACATCTAAGACCGTCGGGACGAACTCTCTTTCTTCAATCTTCACTGTCACCAATGCTTCAGCAGGCGACTGAAAGTCAAGGGCGACAGCAGTGGCACCAACGATTAACGCGAGCCAGCGAAACAAAAATAGTATTCTCTCGCAGAAATTTATAACAGGCACCTACCAAGCGGCGGTAGTGTGCATGGCTGTCGGCAGGAATCGACGGCAGGGTGCTCAACGGACCACGCAGCCCCACCCATCCCCGACAGATCGGGCAGGTGCGCTGGAGCGCTGCCGCTGCCCTGAGCATGGAAAGCAGGATCGATTCGATGTTCAGCGAACTGAACGGCGATGCCCAGCGCTTCCAGGAGCTGTACTACAACGAACGTTGATACATCAGCCACCTCGACCAGCAGCGCTGCACTCGTCTTCTCCCCGCAACCCCATGGCCCCTTGCCTTCCGCACTTCCGTATCGGCCCGGCGGCCCTGGGCAGCGTGGCGGTTCTGCTGGCCCTTGCCGGAACTCTGCAGAACGCATCAGCCCAGCTGAGCGGTCCAGCCCCCCGGATCCGTCAGACCGTGGCTCCGATCGCCACAGCGAACCGCGTCCTGGAAGAGGCGCTGCGACAGAAGTTGTTTCCCGTATCGGTGCTGGACGACCAGGGCCATGGCCCCGACCCCGGCACGGCGGAGTGGCGTCAGGCCGAAACCCACCAACGCCGCAACGCCTGCCGGGCGGCGGGCCCCTTGCGCTACGCCTACAACCGCATCGACCTGAGCGGAGACCGGCAGGACGAGCTGGTGGCCACCGTGATCGGCCCCTACACCTGCGGCACCGGCGGTTGCAACGCCTATGTGTTCAAGAGCGGTCCGAAGGAGAAGGGTCTGCGCCTGGTGTCACAGATGTCGCTGTTCAGGCCGCCGCTGGTGGTGAGCGACCAGCGCCACAACCGCTGGAGAGACCTGATCAGCCGGGTGCGGATCGATGCGGGCCACGGCTACTACGCACGTCTGCCCTTCAACGGCCGCGGCTATCCGAGTAACCCTTCAACGCCCCCGGCCGAGCCACTGAGCCAAGCGGTTTCGGGCGTGGCCCTGCTCGGCACCGACGACGACGCCAGCCCCACCCATCCCCTGCACTGCGACAGGCCCGCCATCGCCGCGCCGCCACGCGGCCAGTGATCGTTGCAACGCCTGTTTGATTGTTGAGAGCAGGTGTTCATCAAGAGCTTCTGCTGGTGTTCTCCACCCCAGTGTTTTTCGCGGATGGCTGGCTGTTGAGAGCCATAGCAACGGCCTCAAGGTCTTCTTTAGAGTGTCTGGACAGGTCAGTGCCCTTGAGGAAATACTGCCTTGGCAATCCATTCGTGTTTTCATTCGTCCCTCGCTGCCAAGGGCTTTGAGGATCACAGAAATAGACTTGTAGACCAGTATCAATGCTCAGTTGGGCATGTTGAGACATCACAGAACCTTGATCCCAGGTGAGTGAACTACGTAGATCGTCTGGAAGCTTCGCAATGGTGACTGTGATGGCAGCCCTCACAGCCTCTGCACCATGGCCTGTCAGTGCAGGGCCGTTCTTGTCTCGATTCCCCTCCTTTGGGTTTGTGGGCCTACGATGGCAGAACCGTTCGGGTGGGCGATATAACCTGAAAGGCGCTCCTGGACATTGTCTCTCAGACGATCATTACTCGACAATTTGGAGGCTTTTGGGCGTGTGGCACCGCGTTCAGCGTGCCACTGAGAAGTTGAGCCCCGCTATGACAGGTTGCTTGTCCGCGTTGAGACATTCCGGCGAAGTTCTCTGCTGATGGTTGATGGAACACGGCCCAGTGCCCTGCTAATGAATCGAATACCCAGCTTCTGAGCATGGAGAATGGCGATCTCCTCCCTCTCTTCCAGGGACAAGTAACGACCCGATAGCTGACCGAGATGGTTTGGTGGCATACCGCCGGCGTTTCGGAACCATCGTGTGCCGATGGGTTGTGGTACCCCGGCCCTAACTGCGTCACCACTGCTTGACAAGCCTTCAGCGATGGCCTGCCAGAACAGAACGTGTTGCTGACGCTGGGCAACGGGAGGCCTACCTGGCGAACACAGCAAGCCGCGTTGAGCGCGCAGCTCCATCTGTCTTTGGTGTTTGCGCGTGATCGCTGGTCAGCCCTAGAAAAAAGGGGTGTTGCGACAATCCTTTGAATCCGGGCAAGGAGAAGCGATCACTGCGTGCTCACAACAAATCAATCAAGTAAATCGTGGTATACTTAAAAAGTTCAGTGGTAGTAAAGAATGGCAATTTCGCAGCAGACGATAGACATCGTCAAGGCAACTGCTCCAGCAGTTAAAGAACACGGTGAAAAGATCACCACTCGAATGTATGAAATCGCCTTTGCAGAACGTCCCGACTATAGGTTGGGCTTTGAAAACACCTGGATGGTGGATGCCCATGGCAATGGTCAAGCCAAGAAGCTGGCAGCCTCTGTCTATGCCTATGCGACTCACATTGACCGCCTCGAAGAACTTGCTTCAGCTGTTGAGCGAATTGCTCACAAGCATGTGGAAGCCAGAATCCTGCCCGAGCAATACTCCCTCATCGGCACAAAGCTGCTTGAGGCGATGAAAGATGTGCTGGGAGAAGCTGCTACAGATCAAGTCATCGATGCCTGGGGCGAGGCTTACAACGCCCTCGCAACCATTTTCATTGAGGCCGAGGCAAAGCTCTACAAGAAAAATGACTCGATTCTCGTTGAGAAGTTAAAAAACGAAGCAGGCTAATCAAGCTTGACGTGGGGCTGCTCCTTGCCCTGCCTATTCGCAATCCTCGAGATCGCAAT
>JABMPN010000050.1 GCA_013203655.1 Cyanobacteria bacterium bin.51 | reverse complement strand
GGCGGCCTTGATCCGCTCCACCAACGCGGCAACGGCGCTCTGGCCGCCGCCAAGGTCGTTGCCATTGAGGCTCAAGATGCGGTCGCCGGCCTGGAGGCCGGCTGCTGCTGCTGCCTGGCCGGGTTGCACGCCGCTCACCAGCACGCCGGGGCTGGCGCTGAAACCGGCGGGGATGCCGAGCACCAGGCCCTGGCCGAGCAGCACGGTGTAGGCGAGCAGCAGGTTTGCGAGCACGCCGGCGGCGATCACCAGGGCGCGCTGGTGCAGGGGGCGGTTGCGCAGCAGATCGGGATCGTCGGCTGGGATGGCGCTGGTCTCGTCATCGTCGTCGTCGGGGAAGGCGACGAAGCCGCCGAGCGGGATCGCCCGCAGGGCGAACTGAACGCCGCGGCGCTGACGCTCCAGCAGCACCGGACCGAAGCCGATCGAAAAACCGCTGACGCGGATGCCCTGCCAGGTGGCGGCAAAGAAGTGGCCAGCCTCATGCACAACGATCAGGGCGGCCAGGATCGCCAGAGCTGAAAGAACACCCATCCAGACCTTGACGCAGTGTCCTCATTGTGGAGGGGCAACCCGCCCGCCGGCGATGGGGCAGGCTGGGTTCAGGCTTCGGCAACGAGGCGGTCACAGCCCATGTAGGGGACGAGCGCCTGCGGTAGCAGGACGCTGCCATCGGCTTGCTGGCCGGTTTCGAGCAGGGCGGCCATCGTTCGCCCCACCGCCAGGCCGCTGCCGTTGAGGGTGTGGAGCAGGCGTGTCTTCTTGCCATCCTTCTGGCGGATGGCGGAGCGACGGGCCTGGAAATCGCCGCAATTGCTGCAGCTGGAGATCTCCCGATAGGCGCTGGCGCCAGGCAGCCACACCTCCAGATCAAAGGTGCGGGCAGCGGAGAAGCCAAGATCACCGGTGCACAGCTCCAGCACTCGGTAGGGCAGGTCCAGGGCCTGCAGCACCGCCTCGGCGTCGCCGGTGAGCTGGGCGTGGGCGGCCTCCGACGCTTCTGGACTGCAGAACCAGTACAACTCCACCTTGTTGAACTGATGCAGGCGGATCAGGCCGCGGGTGTCACGGCCGTAGCTGCCCGCCTCGCGCCGGAAGCAGGGGGTGTAGGCGGCGTACTTGAGGGGCAGCTGTTCGGCCGGGATCAGCTCATCGCGATGGAAGGAGGTGATCGGCACCTCGGCGGTGGGCGTCAGCCAGAGGTCGTCGTCGGCGCAGCGAAAGCTTTCTTCGGCGAATTTCGGCAGCTGGCCGGAGCCGGTCATGCTGGCGCTGTTCACCAGGATCGGCGGCATGATCTCCCGGTAGCCCCGCCGGCCGTGCAGGTCGAGCATCAGGCTGATCAGGGCACGCTCCAGACGGGCGCCCTGGCCCAGCAGGGTGACGAAACGGCTCTGGGCAATCCGCACCGAGCGCTCGCTGTCGATCAGGCCCAGCCTCTCGGCGATCTGCCAGTGCTCCTGCAGGCCTTCGCCCTTTCGGGGAGTTCCCCAGCGACGCACTTCGATGTTGTCGGCTTCGGAGCGGCCTTCCGGGCAGTGGGGCGAGGGCAGATTGGGAAAAGCGAGCAGCTGGTCGCGCAGGCGGGTTTCGAGGCTCTTCTCCTCTTCTTCAAGCACCCCCACCTGCTGCTTGAGGCGGTTGCCCTGGTCGCGCAGGACCTGAACATCAGGGCTGTGGGGTGGTTCGCCCGAGCGGATCAGCTCACCCACCTGGCGTCCCACCAGGTTGCCTTCGGCCTGGAGGCTGCTGCGTTGCTGTTCAAGATCCCGCTCCTGACGGGCGATCATCTGCAGGGCGGTGAGGTCGAGCTTCAGGCCGCGGCGGCCGAGCTGCTCGACGATCAGCTCCGGTGTGTCGCGCACCAGGCGCAGGTCCAGCACAGCCAATCAGGCAAGTGTGGGGAAGCCTACGGCTCAGTGGTGCCAGGGTTTTCTAGGCAACAGACCTTCACCACCGAGGCGACCTCGGGACCAGCCCGGCCTTGCCTCCAACCAAAGCCTTCAGCGCAGCAATCCAGGCTTCAGCGAAGGCTGGCCGTGATCACTCGGCCCAGGGGCCTCAGAGCACCTGAACCACTTCGCTGACCTCGGGGATCGATTCGCGCAGCTTGCGTTCGATGCCCATCTTCAGGGTCATGGTGCTGCTGGGGCAGGAGCCGCAGGCGCCCTGGAGGCGCACTTTCACGATCGGGCCGTCGATTTCAACGATCTCGACGTTGCCGCCATCGGCCATCAGGTAAGGGCGCAGCTCATCGAGCACGCGCTCCACGTTAGGGATGGTGAGGGCACGGGGATCGCTGATCGCCGCTTCGGCGTTCAACTCTGGAGTGGTCGTTTCGGTGGTGGCGGTTTCGGGACTCATCAAACGAGCTGTCGGGTTATGGGGTGAGTTTAGGGAGGCAGTCCTGGAGCCGCCTTGATCCAGGACATGGATCATCTGGGTTCAGAGGACCGTCACCGTGAGTCCGTAGGCCGCGAGCTGGCGATCGGCGGTGAGCAGCCTCAGCGGTTCACTGCGGCTCTGGGCCACCAGCAGACGATCAAAGGGATCGCGATGCGCGGGGCTGGTTTCCAGTCCGGCCACAGCCTGCAGGTGCTGGTTGTGGATCGGCAACCAGCGGAAGCCCTGGGCGGGAATGGTGCGTTCAAGTTTGGCCAGATCCACATCCAGCCGCCCCAGGGAGCATTTGATCGCCAGTTCCCAGAGGGAAACCTGGCTGACATGAACCTCATTCTCGGGGTCGCCGATCAGGTCGACCGCGGCCTTGGGCAGTCGCGGGTGGTCTCCGATCCACCAGAGCACCAGCTGCGTGTCGAGGAGCAACCGGGCCATGGATCAGGGAACAACCGGCATCTGCAGAACGGTGAACAGGTCGTCCAGGGGGCGATCGAAGTCGTCCGCCATGGTGATCTCACCGCGCATTGCCCCTGGAGGTCCCACGCCGGAGGCTTGGGCCTGGATGGGGACCAGCCGGGCAATGGGGACTCCAGCCCGGGCAATCACCACCGCCTGGCCGGACTCCACCTCCTGAAGCAGTCGGGAGAGCTGGGTTTTGGCTTCGTGCACGTTCACCTGGCGCAGACTTGCCTGCGTGGTTTTGAGTGTGGCCGTGGACGCCATGGCGTGATGATGGACTAAGACTTAGCTTAGTTCAATTGAGAGCAATGGCTTTGGGCTTCTCGCCTGATTCCTAGGATTGATCTCCCTGGCTTCCCTGAACGGGCTTTTCCAACGCGATGACCGACGTTCCCGTTTCACGGATCCGTAATTTCTGCATCATTGCCCACATCGACCACGGCAAGTCGACGCTGGCGGATCGTCTGTTGCAGGAAACCGGCACGGTGGCGGCGCGGGACATGCAGGCCCAGTTCCTCGACAACATGGAACTGGAGCGCGAACGGGGCATCACGATCAAGCTCCAGGCGGCACGCATGGAGTTCAAGGCCGCCGATGGCGAAAATTACATCCTCAATCTGATCGACACGCCCGGCCATGTGGATTTCTCCTATGAGGTGAGCCGCAGCCTGCAGGCCTGTGAGGGAGCGCTGCTGGTGGTGGATGCCAGTCAGGGGGTGGAGGCGCAGACGCTGGCGAACGTGTATCTGGCGCTGGAGAACGATCTGGAGATCATTCCGGTGCTCAACAAGATCGACCTGCCCGGCGCCGATCCGGCCCGGATCAGCGAGGAGATCGAGGCGATCATCGGCCTCGACACCAGCAACGCGATCGCCTGTTCCGCCAAGACCGGCCTGGGGGTGGCGGCCATCCTGCAGGCGGTGGTGGATCGGGTGCCGCCGCCGCCGGATCGGCTGGCCGAGCCGTTGAGTGCCCTGATCTTCGATTCCTATTACGACGCCTACCGCGGCGTGATCGTTTACTTCCGGGTGATCAGTGGCCGGGTTGCCCGCAAGGACAAGGTGCTGCTGATGGCCAGTAAAACCAGCTACGAACTCGACGAGGTGGGGGTGATGGCGCCCGACCAGCGTCAGGTGGAGAGCCTGCATGCCGGTGAGGTGGGCTACCTGTCGGCCTCGATCAAGGCGGTGGCCGATGCCCGGGTGGGCGACACGATCACCCTGCTGGCGAATCCGGCCGCAGAAGCGCTGCCCGGCTATGCCGAGGCCAAGCCGATGGTGTTCTGCGGGCTGTTCCCCACCGACGCGGATCAATACCCCGATCTGCGCGAAGCACTCAACAGGTTGCAGCTCTCCGATGCGGCGCTGAAGTTTGAGCCCGAAACCAGCAGCGCCATGGGCTTCGGCTTCCGTTGCGGTTTCCTTGGGCTGCTGCACATGGAGATCGTGCAGGAGCGGCTGGAGCGGGAATACAACCTCGACCTGATCGTGACGGCGCCATCGGTGATCTATCAGGTGACGCTGATCGACGGCTCGCTGATCATGGTGGACAACCCGGCCACCTTGCCTGATCCGCAGAAGCGCGAATCGATTGAGGAGCCTTATGTGAAGCTGGAGATCTACACGCCCAACACCTATAACGGCACCTTGATGGAGCTCTGCCAGGAGCGGCGCGGTGAATTCATCGATATGAAGTTCATCACCACTGAGCGCGTCACGCTGCACTACGAGATGCCCCTGGCTGAAGTGGTCACTGATTTCTTCGATCAGATGAAGAGCCGCACCAAGGGCTATGCCTCGATGGAATACAGCCTGATCGGCTACCGCAAGAACGAACTGGTGCGCCTCGATGTGCTGATCAACGCCGAGAAGGCTGATCCGCTCACCACGATCGTTCACCGTGACAAGGCCTACAACGTGGGCAAGGGGCTGGTGGAAAAGCTCAAGGAACTGATCCCGCGCCAACAGTTCAAGATTCCGATCCAGGCCTCCATCGGCAGCCGCATCATCGCCAGCGAAAGCATCAGCGCGATCCGCAAGGATGTGCTGGCCAAGTGCTACGGCGGTGACATCTCCCGCAAGAAGAAACTGTTGCAGAAGCAGGCCAAGGGCAAGAAGCGCATGAAGGCGATGGGTCGGGTGGAGGTTCCCCAGGAAGCCTTCATGGCGGTGTTGAAGCTGAATCAGTAAACCGCTGCTCCCCCCACCTCCTGGGCCGGTTTCTGATGCCGGTGTGGGTTGGCGCGATTGGCTCCACTGATCGCTCTGGTTCAAGGGGCGAGAGGTGGGGAACGCTGAAGGCGTGATTCCCACCTGAGGCCAGCGATGCCTTCTCAGCTTCCAAGGAAGTCCATGGCCACCCGTGGCGCTGGCCAGTCGGGCTTCTTTCTGCCTCTCTCCTTCGGAGTGGGGCTGGTGTTGCTGCTCAGCAGCCTCTCGCTGCAAACCGCTGCCCTGCACGGCCATCGGCAGTTGGCAGGGCAATGGCGGCAACGCCAGGCCAGCGATGCCCTGGCTTCGGCTGCCCAGCAGGTGGCGGCCCAGCTCCATGGCCCCTACCGCTGCCTGCTGCCAATCCCGTCGTCGCAGTGGCCGCCGGCGGGTTGCGGAGCAGGCGCCAGCCTCGCCGGCCTCCGTGAAGGCGAGGTGGGCAGCTCCCGCTACAAGCTGGTGGAGTGGTTGCCTGCTGCTGGGCCTCCTGCTGAGGCGGTGATGGCACCGGAGGCGCGGCTGCGGCTGGAGCTGCGGGGAGAGGAGACGGGCAGTCGGGCCCAGGCCCTGTTCGGATTGCGGCTTGATCCCGAGCGGCCGGAGCGGCTGTTGACGGTCCGGCGGATGGGGCGATGAACCTGATCGAGATCACGATGGCGATGCTGGTGTTCTCCCTGGCGGCCAACACTTCGTTGCAACTGTGGAGCTCGGGCGCCCGCTGGAGCCAGACCAACGCTGAACAGCAGGAGACGTTGCGCCGCGTCGATGCCCACTTACTGCGCAGCGAGCACAGCCTGCGCCTGGCGGCGCTGGCTGTGGTGGCCGGAGTGGAAGCTGAGGACCCTGATCAGTCGGCAGCCCGCTGTGCGGCCGCAGGCCAATGGATGGCGGAACAGCTCCTGAGCGGGGCTGGAGCTCTGCCGGTGGGAGTGCAGCGCCAGGTGAGTGCGCCGTCGTCGGGAGTTGATGGGCTCTGGCTCACCTACCGCATCGAGCCGATGGGCCTGGAGCGTCGCCGGCTGTTCACCGCTGCTGCCCATGGCCTCTGTCCGCCAGCCGCTCCCATTTCCGATCCGGAGGTGGGCACGTGAGTCGGCGTCCGCGGGTCAGGCCGAGCCGTTTCATCCACCAGGCGGGCTTCAGCCTGGTGGAGCTGCTGGTGACCCTGGCGGTGATCGGCCTGCTGGCGGGTCTGGGCCTGCGGTCGGGGAGTGAAAGCCTGGCCAGACAACGCGTGGAGGTGGCGAGTCGGCGCTTGGCTCAGGGCATCGAGCGCGGTCGCAGCGAGGCCGAACAGCAGGGGGAACCCTGTGGCCTGACCCTCTCGGAGCAGGGCTGGCAGCCGCCACAGGGCGGGGCTCTGAGGCCCTGTCGCGACACGCTCATGGAACTGGGTGAGGGGGTGGAGAGCACCGTTGTGGACGTGCTCCACAACCTGCCGGAGGTGTTGCGCTTCAGCAGCAATGGCCTGGTACTTGATGGCGGCACGGTGGTGCTGGCCAGCAGCGGCACTCCCCTGCGCCGTTGCCTGGTGATGGCGCTGCCGCTGGGGATCGTGCGTCTGGGCCGCTACGGCGGAGCCAGTGACAGCAGGCCCGACAGCAGCCTCTGCCAACCCGATCCCACGCTCTGATCGTTGTTGTTCACCGCCATGCCTACCGCCGGGTCGTCCATTCCGTTCAAACAGCAACGCCAAGGCTTGCTCCTTCGCCAGCCCCATCGCCAGCACCAGGGTCCTTGCTGTCAGGGGGGCGGCTTCTCCTTGGTGGAGCTGCTGCTGGCGATGGGGCTGGGGCTGCTGTTCTGCGGGGTGGTGGTCCAGGCGTTGTTGGGGGAGGGGATGAACGCCGGACGGTTCAGCCGCCTGCTGCGGGAGCGGGCGAACCAGGGCCGAGCCCTGGACCTGATCCAGGCCGATCTGCAACGGACCACAGCGGTGGCGCCCGACCCGGAGCGCTACGGCTCCGCCTGCGGCATGGCGGGGCGGCCGGCCGTGCTGCAGCTCAGGACGCCGGAGGGAACGATCACCTATTCGGTGGGAGCAGCGCCCAGTGGTCTCTGGCAGGGCAGGGTGCTGGTCCGCTGTGGGCCTGCCTTCGGGCTTGACGGCCAGGTGTCTGCCGGCACGACGTTCCAGAGCCGGGTGGTGCTTGACGGCCTGGCTGCCCAGGCCACTCCCTGGCAGGGCTGCAGCCTGTTGCTCCATGGCGGCGAAGTCGCGGCAGTGGCTGGGGTGGAGCTGAATGGTTCGTCTCGGCTGCCGTTCTCGGCTTGCCTTGATCCCAAGACCCAGCTGGTGGCGCTGCGGTTGGAGCAGAGCTTCAGCGATGCTGGCGGAACAACGCAAACGATCGTCAGCGAAGTGTTGGCGGGGGCCGGTTAATCGAATGCGGCCTCTCTCCTCCATCCTTGGAACTGTTTGCCCAGAACTCCACTCAGAACAATCTGTTCTGAAGAGAGGCAAACCAGCGATTCTGAAGGTAGCTTTGGCCCTGGATGGTGATCGAATTTGAGTTCGATTCGGCGTCGACTTCAAGCCACCAGTCTGTTGGCCGTGCTTGTCGGCTACGGGGTGCTTCTTCTTGCCAACAGACAGCTCGCCGCCCTGAGCCGCTACGCCGCCCATAGCGACGGGGTGTATGCGCTTCAGAAGAGGCTCACCGAATCCGCTGACATTCCCGATTCGACAGAGATGCAACGGCGGATCAGCTCGATGCTCCCCCCCGGCGTCACGGTGTGGCTGGAAGGTGCTCCAGGGGCCGATGAGACCCTCGGTCCTTTGGAGAGCACTGCCAGCCGCCTGGCCCGGCAAGTCGATGGGCCGGTCTCCTTCCGGGAGGGCGGCGGCATCTTCCTGACCTATGCCAACCCGGTGCTGCTCAGCAGCGGGCCGGCCCGCCTGCATGTCTTAGAGGATTTCAGCGCCGATGCTGAGCGGGAGCGGATCACCCAGCTGCTGTTGATCGCCATGGCCGGGATGACAGCCCTGCTGACCAGCGCCCTGCTGCGGCTGGTGATGGAGCGGGGGTTGCGGCCCCTGGAGCGGCTTGGCAACAGGGTGGCGGCGGTCAGCGCCGAGGGCCTCGGCCGCCAACGGCTGCAGGAGCAACCCCAACCCGAGGAGCTTCAACCGATCGCCCTCGCCTTCGACGATCTGCTTGATCGCCTGGCCATCTCCTTCGAGCGCCAGCGGGCCTTTGTCGATGGGGTGTCCCATGAGCTGCGTACATCGATGACCCTGATCAGTGGCTATGCCCAGCGGCTGCAGCGCCAGGCAGAACAAACCAGCGTGACCAGTGGCGGCTATCCGGCCAGCGACATGGACAGCGATCGGGCTGCTACCGAGACCATCGCGCCGTTGGTGCTGATCCAGGGCGAAGCGGAGCGGGTGGGGCGGCTGGTGAGCGATTTGCTCGCCATCGCCCGTGATGAGGCCGGCCACCTGGAGGTGAGCCACCAGGTCATCGATGTGGAGCTGCTGCTGCTGGCGACCTATGAGCAGCTGGTGGACCATGCCGGATCGCGGCTGCGGCTGTTGGCGCCCGCAGAGAGCGAGGTCCTGGTGGCCTGTGGTGATGCCGATCGGTTGCAGCAGTGCCTCATCAACCTGGTGGAAAACGCCCTGAAGTACGCCGATCCAGGCAGCCCGATCGAGTTGTTCGCCACCTCCCAGAGCACCCCCGAGACCAGTCCCCAGACCTCAGGGGAGAGCCTGGCCGGCAGCGCGGAGGTGGTGGTGGTGCATGTGCGTGACAGCGGGCCTGGGGTGGCGGATGCCGAAAAAGAGCGGATCTTCGAGCGGTTTGTTCAGGGCAACGCTTCCTCAAGGCGGCGGGGCAGCGGCATCGGCCTGTCGGTGGTGAAGCTGCTGATGGAGCGGATGGGAGGAGAGGCGCGGGTGGTGGATACCCCCAGGCCAGGGGGCGGTTCCGATTTTCAGTTGGTGCTGCGCCGGTTCAGTTCCAAGGATCCCCTTCCTTGAGCATGAAGCCGACACCACGGACGGTCTGAATCAGGCTGGGAAAGCCCGATAGCTCGACCTTCTTGCGCAGGTAACGGATGTAGACGTCGAGCAGGTTGTCATCCCCGTAATGGTTGGCGCCCCAGACGCTGGCGAGGATCTGGTTGCGCGTCTGCACTCGGTTCGGTTCGCGCAGCAGGGTCTGGAGGAGGTCGTATTCGCGCACCGTGAGATGAATCGGGGCACCGTTGCGGCGAACCTCCCGGTTGCCGGTGTTCATGGTCAGGCCGCGGTAACTGAGCAGCTCGCCAATGCTGCCGTTCAAGTTGAGTCCGGTACGGCGCATGCGGGCGCGGATGCGGGCCAGCAGCTCCTCGATTGAAAACGGTTTGTTGATGAAGTCGTCGGCGCCGGAATCCAGCGCCTCGACCCGGTCGCGGATGTCGTCACGGGCCGTGAGCATCACCACCGGCACGGTGACGCCACTGGAGCGAAGCCGGCGGCAGATCTCGACACCACTGAAATCGGGCAGGGTCCAGTCGAGGAGCACCAGATCGAAGGGGTTGGGATTGTCGCGTAACTGGGTGAGGGCGCTGAGGCCTGTAGCGGCTTCGCCCACCGCAAAACCTTCCACCAGAAACTCTCCCTGGAGGAAACGGCGCAATTCGAAGTCGTCATCAACGACGAGAATGCGTGGGCTGCTTTCTGTATCGCGCATGACTTCCCCCACAGGGAAACATTCAGCTTCAGCACATTGATTTTGCTGGATCCATGCCGGCGTTGTTGTTGCAATAGGCCGGGTTTCGATGCGGTTTCTTGAAATCTGGTCAGGCGTCTTGGCTGGACATCGCTCCTAAAGGTCGCTTTGCGTCCCACACTGGGCCCGCTCACGCCGCTCAAGCTGCCGCCATGACCGTCTTCCAGCCCAGGGCACTGCTGCGCTGGCGCCCGAAGAACCTCTCCGGTCGCATGGCCCGCTGGGGCCTGCTGATCGTGCTGGCTTACGGCTTGGTGGCCCTGGCGACGCCGCTGCTCATTCATGGGGGCCTGCTGGCCGATCCCAACGCCGGCCTGGCCAACGAGATCTATGCCACCCCCTCGCTGCAGCACTGGTGCGGCACCGACCGCCTCGGTCGCGATGTGTGCGTGCGTACCCTCTCGGGTAGTGGTGTGGCACTGCAGGTGGTGCTGCTGGCCCTGATCACGGCGCTGCTGATCGGCGTGCCGCTGGGCATGGTGAGCGGCTATCTGGGCGGTGGCCTTGACCGGATCCTGGTGTTGCTGATGGACACGCTCTACACCCTGCCGGTGCTGCTGCTCTCGGTGGTGCTGGCCTTCTTGCTGGGGCGCGGGCTGCCGAATGCGGCGGCGGCGCTGTGTGTGGTGTACATCCCGCAGTATTTCCGGGTGGTGCGCAACCAGACGGCCCAGGTGAAGGCGGAGCTCTATGTGGAAGCGGCCCAATCGCTGGGGGCGGGGCCGCTGTGGATCCTGCGCCGTTACCTGTTGCGCAACGTGATCACCTCGGTGCCGGTGCTGCTCACCCTCAACGCTGCCGACGCGGTGCTGGTGCTGGGCGGCCTGGGCTTCCTGGGCCTGGGGCTCCCCGAATCGATTCCGGAATGGGGCGCCGACCTGCAGCAGGCGCTCACCGCGCTGCCCACCGGCATCTGGTGGACGGCGCTCTACCCCGGCCTGGCGATGTTTGTGTTGGTGCTGGGGCTTTCGTTTTTGGGCGAGGGGCTTGAGGCCTGGGTGAGCGGCGGCGATGGGGGCAGGGGAAGCTGATCTTCAGCGCCGCTGAGCAGAACGCTCTCTCAGCTTGTGTTCACCTTGCTTTCTATTCCTTGTCGGCTTTTGCTTCATTGATTGTCGGAAAAGAGCATTGTCTTTAGTGGATCAGTCTTTTACAGTTCATTGTTAGAAACTGTTCCTGGTCCAATGAAACTCTTACCCAAGGCTCAACTCCGTGTGATTCGCGGCATCAATTCAAGCCGCGGCAAGAATCAAGCCTTCACGCTCGTTGAGCTGATGATCGTTGTGGCCGTCGTTGGTGTGCTTGCTGCAGTTGCTTTGCCACAATATCTTCAGGCCCGCCGAGCGGCTGCCAATGGGGCGCTGATTGGCGAGGCCCTTGGCCTCGCCAAAGAGTGTGCAACATCTGCTGCTTCTGATCTGGCTATCGGCATGACGGAGCCAAGTGATCAAAATGTCATTGCCGTTAATACAGTGGATAACTGCGTTGGTGGCGGTACTTTTGTGGTGACGCTCGAGCCAGGCCCTGCTGGTATTCGATGCATGGCCGTTGAAACCGTTGCAGAAACGGGTGAAGTGACGATTGATGTCAATGCCGATGGCGTTACGACATGTCTTTTGACATAGATGTGGCGATTGATTCAATTGATTGGTTGCTGTGGCTTGTCTGCAAGAGGTTCTCCCTGTTGAAATCAGATTTCCAGTAGTCTGTGCCGATGCTCGTCTGTGCTGATGCTCGCAATTCGCTGGCCCTCCAGAGTGGTTGCCTGGATGTCAGGGTGGTATCTACAGCTATTCCACCCGCTACGGCCTGCACAGTTGCTGGGCTGTCCTGGAAGCGCTGTAGCTCTACGTCCATTCCACCAATTGCTTCTTTCTCTCACCTGACGAGCGCAGCCTTGTTGAGCCCCTGATGATGATGGCGCAGTTGCGTGCTGCCACCGCAGTCGTGATCTCTACTCTCTCCTTCACCCTGAACTGGGTGATTCTCAGCAAGGCGTTGGCCAGGGATAACGCCTCTCTCGAGGCGGAGTATCGCTTTGCCCTGCACATGGCTCGTCCATAGCCGCGTTACTGATCGGATCCGGCGACTGCCCTGGCTGGAACGTTCCCCCTGAACCCACGCAGCGCCACCGAAACGCTCAGAATGTATGGCCGGTTTACCCGCTTCGCTCAGGCGCCACGCCATTTCCCATGCCCCTCTGGCTCACATTCGTTCTGCTGGCTGCCGCCACCTTGCTCTGGTTGCTTGGTTCCGCCAATGGTGACGATGTGATCGCTCTGCTGGAGCACATCCTGGCGGTGGGATTGCTGCTCGTGGTGTTGCTTGGCGGTCGGCTCCTGCCGCTTGAACTCGCTGGTCTGGCTCTGGCCCTCTGGTTGCCGCGGGCCCGCTCCGGCCAGGACAGTCGGACGGAACCCCATCGCGATGATGTGATGATTCCTTTCTGAGTGGTGGCCTCCAGACCATTCCAGACGCGTCAGCAGCGCAGCCGCAGCGTGCGCGGCAGCTCCTCTGTGATCGCCCCTTCCGCTGAGAGAGCTGGATAAGCACGACCTTCGCGGCGGCACCATTCGGCGACCTGGGGGTAGGCCCACTCGAACAGCAGGCCTTCACGCCGCTCCGCCGGCACACCTTCGCCGGCCAGGGGCAGCAAGCCCGCTGCCTGGCGTTGGCGCAGCGCCTCAAACAGCAGCACTGCCGCCGCCACCGATACGTTCAACGACTGCACCATGCCGCCCATCGGCACAAACAGACCCTGGTCCACGCCTTCGCTGGCCGCCGAACTCAAGCCCCACTTCTCGGCCCCGAGCACGAAGGCCGTTGGGCCGCTGAAATCGCACTGGCGATAATCCACCGCGTTCACGCCCAGATGGGTGCCGTAGATCCGGAATCCTTCCCGCCGCAGCCGTTGCAGCCCCTCCTCCACCGTGGCGTGCGGGTGAACCGCCACCCACTTCTCGCTACCCAGGGAGGCCTGGTTGAAGCGGCGGCTGCGGCCCGGCAGGCTCACCGCATGGGCTTCAAGCACCCCAACGGCGTCGCAGCTGCGCAGGATCGCCGAGAGGTTGTGGGGCTTGTCCACCGCCTCCAGCAGCAGCGTGAGATCAGCCATGCGCCGGTTCAGCACGGCCTGGAGTCGCTTGAAGCGGCGCGGCAGCAGCGGCATGGAACGGGGCGGAGCTTCAGACCCTAAGGCTCGATCTTGTTTCCCATGCGCCAAGCAGGGATGGGAGCATGGATTGATGAGGCCTGCCCTGCCTGCCGCCGCCGTTGGCTTCGATCAGCGGGTCTACGCCGCCGTGGCGCCCATCCCCCAGGGCCGCCTCGCCACCTATGGCCAGGTGGCCGACTGGATCGGTGCCTATGGCTGCGCCCGCCAGGTGGGCTGGTCTTTGCGTCGCCTCGCTCTGCCCTCAGAGATCCCCTGGCACCGGGTCGTCAGCGCCCGCGGCCGGATCAGCATGAGCCTCAGCCGCGAAGGCAGCGATTGGATCCAGCGCGAGCTGCTGATCGGCGAAGGCATCCCCGTTGACGATGCGGGCCGCCTGGCCCTGCGGAGCTATCTCTGGGTTCCGCCCGTAACGCTCCAGTCCTTAGGGGATCAGAACACCCTCCATTGAGGCGGAAAAGTTGCGGCTGTTGCGGGTCACCAGGGTTCGGCAATCCAATGGATCACTCGGGGCCGCTGCGGCGCTAACTGTGGGGGCGCCAACCCCGTTCCCAAGCCATGACCGCTGCGCCGGATCGCGATGCTTCAGCGGCCGCTCTGCCGCCAGAAGCCGCCGGGCTCGACTCGCGGCGGGTGGCCTGGCGGGCACTCCTGGCCGTGGCGGCCGGGGCCTATGCCGATCTGGCCCTGGAGCGGGAACTGCGCCGCCTGCCGCTCTCGCCGCCTGACCGTGCCCTGGCGACCGAGCTCTGTTTCGGGGCGATCCGCCAGCGCCGCCGCCTGGATGCCTGGCTCGACCAGCTCGGCAAGATGCCGGCCGAACGTCAGCCCCCCAAGCTGCGCTGGCTGCTGCACCTCGGCCTCTACCAGCTGCTCTCCACCGAACGGGTGCCCGCGTCGGCGGCGGTGAGCACCACTGTCGAGCTGGCCAAACGGGATGGTCTGGCCCGGCTGGCGCCGGTGGTGAACGGCATGCTGCGCGCCTTCCTGCGTCGCCGTAGCGCCGCTGCTAGCAGCCCCCTGCCGCTGCCTGCCGAACCCGTCGCCGCCCTTGGTCTGCGCCACTCTTTGCCCAACTGGCTGGCCGCCGATCTGCTGCAATGGCTGCCGGCCGATGGTGCCGAGGCGTTCGGTGTGGCTGCCAATCTTCCGCCCTCTCTGGATCTGCGTGTCAACCGGCTGCAGGCCAGCCGCGAGGCGGTGCTCGCCGCCTTTGCCGCCGCTGGCGTGACCGCTGAACCCCTGGCCGATCAAGCCTGGGGGCTCACGCTCCACGGCCGTTGCGGTGATCTGCGCGCCCTGCCCGGCTACACCGAAGGCCATTGGTGCGTTCAGGACCGCAGCGCCCAGCGGATCGCCCCCCTGCTGGAGCCCCTTCCTGGCGAACGCCTGCTTGATGCCTGCGCTGCCCCCGGCGGCAAGAGCACCCATCTGGCCGAATTGATGGCGGATCAGGGCGTGGTGCTGGCCGTTGATCGCTCCGCTGGCCGCCTGCGCCGCGTCGGCGCCAATGCCGGGCGGTTGGGGCTGGCCTCGATTCAACGGCACGAGGCCGATGCGGCCGAGCTGGCCAGCGCGTTGCCCGCTGGGAGCTTCGATCGGATTCTTGTGGACGCCCCCTGCTCCGGCCTTGGCACCCTGGCCCGCCATGCCGATGCCCGCTGGCGGATCACCCCCGCCGCCATCGACGACCTGGTGGTGCTGCAACGCCGCCTGCTGGAGGGGATGGTGCCCCTGCTCAGGCCAGCCGGTCGCTTGGTTTATGCCACCTGCACCGTCCATCCCCGTGAAAACGCTGAACTGATCATGGCCTTCCTGGCGAGCCACCCCGGCTGGACCCAGCGTTCGGCCTTCCAGCTCTGGCCCACGCCGGGGGGCGGCGATGGCTTCTACGCCGCCGTGCTCCAGGCGCCGGGCTGAAGGTTCAAGGTGGCGGTGGTGGTGCCGTTGGCGCCAGAACCGGTGGAGGGGCGGTTGGCGCTGGTGCCGGAGGGGGAGCGGCTGCTGGTGCTGGCTGGCTGGCTGGCGGCCGTGCAGCGGGGGTTGGCGCCGGAATAGGGGCAACTGGCTGGGGCGGGCGGCTCGGTGGCGAGGCCGGTGTTGGCACCGCCTGTGGGGCTGGTCTGGACTGGGGTTGGGGTGGGCGGCTCGCGGGGGCTCGAGTGGGCGCTGGCATCGTTTCCTCGGGCCGGATGTCGCTCGGCTCGAAGCTGGAAGTCGTCTCTGGCCGCTCCTGCTCCCACGGCCTGGCTTCCTCGCTGGAGGGGGCCGGGCTGGCCGTCGGGGCAGCGGGCTTCTTGGCGGCAGGTTTGTTGGCCTTGAAACTGCCAGTGAGCACGGGCTTGGGCGGGAACTGCCGCACCGGCAGATCCTTCGTGATCACGCGCATGTAGCGACCCCAGGCGGCGGCGGCGGCACCGCTGTCACTGCTGGTCTTGCGGTTGTTGTCGAAGCCCAGCCAGATGCCGGTGGTGAGCTGGGGGATCGAGCCCACAAACCAGAGATCACGGGCGCCCTCGGAAGTGCCGGTCTTGCCGGCCACAGGCCTGCCGCTGATCGCCGCCGCTCCGCCGGTGCCGCCAGTCACCACCCGCTGCAGCATCCAGACCATCGCGTCGGCGATGTCGCTGTCGACCACCCGGCGGCCCCGGTCCAACTGCAGTCGCCGGCTCCAGAGCAGGTCGCCGTCGGGGCCGCTGATCTCCTCGAACGGGGTGGGAGGCACGAACACGCCGCGGTTGATCACGGCGGCATAGGCGGCGGTCATGTCGAGCACGGTCTGCTCGTAGGCGCCCAGCGCCATCGGGTAGAAGCGGCCCAGCTCACGGGTGATTCCCAGGCTCTTGGCCATGGCGATCACCTTGTCGAAGCCCACCTGCTGCAGCAGGCTCACCGCCACCACGTTGAGAGAGCTCTGCAGCGCCGTGGCCATCGGCACCTTGCCTCGGTAGCGATCACCGAAGTTCTTGGGGCAGTAGCCAGCGAAGCAGCGCTTCGTGTCGTCCAGGACGGTTTCCGGCCGCATCCCCTCCTTGAGGGCCGCGAGATAGACGAACAGCTTGAAGGTGGAGCCGGGCGATCGCAGCGCCTGGGTGGCCCGGTTGAACTGGCTCTTGTTGTAATCCTTGCCGCCCACCAGGGCACGCACCAGGCCGGTGCCAGGTTCAACTGTGACCAGCGCCCCCTCCAAAGAGCCGCTGGCGCTGGCGTTGATCACCTTCTGGGCCTCCGTCTGCATGGCCAGGTTGAGGCTGCTGCGAATCGTCAGTCCGCCCACCTCCAGCTGCTCAGGAGTCAAAACCTTGGGTAGCTCCTGGGCCACCCAGCTGGTGAAGTAAGGGGCCTCACTGTTCCAGAACTTCGGCAAGGCCGGTTTGAGCCGGAGCGGTGTGGCCTCGGCCTCGGCTTGCTCAGACGCACTGATGAACCCCGCCTGGCGCATCCGGCCCAGCACCACCGCTCGCCGCTGCAGGGCGAGGTCTTCGTTCACGAGCGGCGAATACACCGATGGGGCCGGCGGCAGGCCGGCGATCAGGGCCGCTTCAGGCAGAGTGAGCTGGTCGGCGGCCTTGGAGAAGTAGATCCAGGCCGCATCGGCGACGCCGTAGGCGCCTGAGCCCAGATACACATAGTTGATGTACTGATCGAGGATCTCCCGCTTGCTGAGCTGGCGCTCGATCTTGCCGGCCAGGGCCGCCTCTTTGAGCTTGCGGACCAGGGTGCGGTCCTGGCTGAGGTACACCGTACGGGCCAGTTGCTGGGTGATCGTGCTGCCGCCTTCTTCCACCGCGCCGCGACGGATGTTGCGCACCATGGCCCGGCCGATTCCCCAGACATCAACGCCGTCGTGCTCGTAAAAGCGCCGGTCTTCGGCGGCTACGAAGGCCTGACGCAGCAGCTCCGGCATCGAACCTGCAGCCACCTTCTCGCGGGTGGCAGGGCCGAGCTTCTGCAGCACCTGGCCATCGGCCGAAAGGATCGTCACCGTGCCGGGTCGGTTGAAGGTGTTGATCCGCGCCACGTCCGGCAGCATTCCGTCCACCGAGCGCACCAGCGACGCCTGGCCGAAGGCTGCGGCGCTGCCCACTCCCGCCGCCAACAGCCCCGCCAGCAGCAGATTCTTGCGGCTTTGCCGGGTTGCCGTCTTCCTCTCTTCGCCCCTCGGGCGGGTGGGGGATCCCTTGCGAGAGACTTCGCTGGTCACAACACTGCCGTCAGGCTGCTGTGGCCGATCGCCAGCGCCGTGACCAGCATCCCCAGCACCAGGAACGGCTGGGCGCTCGCCTGATACTTCACATCGAAGGCCACCGGATCGCGCAGCAGCCAGATGTCCTGGAAGGTGATCTGGGGAATGATCAGCAGCACCAGCAGCACCGCCGCGAAGTTCTGGCCGATGGCGATCAGCACAGCCACCATCGCCAGCTGGAAGAGATCGATCATGCCGGCGCTGATCCAGCTGGCCCGCTCGATGCCGAACACCACGGGCAGCGATTTCAGCCCCATCGCCCGGTCGCCCTCCACGCTCTTGAAGTCATTGACCACAGCGATGCCGAGCCCGGCCAGGCTGTAGGCCAGGGTGAGCAGGGCTGTGGTCCAGGTGAGCCGGCCGAACAGGGCTTGCCCAGCCCACCAGGGCAGAGCAATGTAACTGGCGCCGAGGGCGTAGTTGCCAAGCCAGCCGTTCTGCTTGAGCTTCAGCGGTGGCGCCGAATAGATGTAACTGACCAGCGATCCGCCCAGGGCGAGTAGCAGCAGCACCGGTGTGCGGTGGCCCGCCCAGAGATCCAAGCCACCCGCCACGGCCAGTCCGGCCAGCAGCAGCACCCAGATCTGCACCCGCACCTGCGCAAGCGAGATCGCCCCGGAGGGGATCGGTCGGTAGGGTTCATTGATCGCGTCAATCTCGCGGTCGTAGTAGTCGTTGATCGTCTGGGTGTAGCCGGCCAGCAATGGACCGCTCATCAGCATGCAGGCGATGGCCGCCCCGAAGTCGCGGCCGCTCCACACGTAGTTGCCCGAGGCAGCCGCTCCACAGATCACGCCCCAGATCAGGGGAATCCAGGTGACCGGTTTCATCAGCTGCAGACGCAGCTTCCAGATGTTGGTGGTGCCGGCTGCCCCCTTCATGCCCAGCAGCTGGCGGGCGTTGCCGCCGCTGCTGCTGGGGGGGGATTCGGGGGCGTCGCTCAAGAGATCGAAGCGGAGATCACCAGCATGACCGAAACCGGCCGGAGCGTCATCGGCGGGATGGACGGTTTCAGGCCGGGGCGATTTCGTCGTCGAAGAACCAGCCGCTGCTGCCATTGCTGAGCTCCACCACCACGCCGATGCCGCTGCCGTCGGTCATCTTGAAGCCGCTGACGGTGCCGGAGGCATCGCTCTTGAGTGCCTCAACCAGATCGGCGGGGATGCGATCACGAACCCGGGTGATCCTCACCCGGGAGCCGATATCGATGGATCCTGGGGTGGCAGCCTGAGTCATGGCCAGCGCGGCTGGGCAAGTCGCGCAACCTTAACAGCGCCCCCCGTTTCCCCTCGCCATGGTCGCCAAGCGCATCATTCCCTGCCTCGATGTGGCCGATGGCCGGGTTGTCAAGGGGGTCAACTTCGTCGGCCTGCGCGATGCCGGTGATCCGGTGGCCTTGGCCTGCCGCTACGACGCCGCCGGTGCCGACGAGCTGGTCTTCCTCGACATCGCCGCCAGCCATCAGGGCCGCACAACCCTGGTGGAGCTGGTGCGCCAGACCGCTGAAGCCGTGACGATCCCGTTCACAGTCGGCGGCGGCATCGGCAGTGTGGAGGGGATCACCGCCCTGCTGCGCGCAGGCGCCGACAAGGTGAGCCTCAATTCAGCGGCGGTGCGCGATCCCGATCTGGTGGCGCAAGGGGCCAGGCAGTTCGGCTGTCAATGCATCGTCGTGGCGATCGACGCCCGCCGTCGCGCCGATGGCACGGGCTGGGATGTCTATGTGCAGGGGGGCCGGCAGAACACCGGCCTCGATGCCGTGGCCTGGGCCCGCCAGGTGGTGGCGCTCGGTGCCGGCGAACTGCTACTCACCTCCATGGATAGCGATGGCACTCAGGCTGGCTACGACCTGGCGCTCACCAGCGCGGTAGCCAGCGCCGTTTCTGTGCCGGTGATCGCGTCAGGAGGCGCCGGCTGCATCGATCACATCGCCGCCGCCCTGGAGCAAGGCGGGGCCGCGGCCGCCCTGCTCGCCTCCCTGCTGCACGACGGCGTGCTCAGCATCGAAGCGATCAAGACCGACCTGCTGGCCAGAGGGCTGGCGATCCGTCCGCTGGAGGGGCCGCAACGAGCTGTAACGAGCCTTTACAGTTAATTTCAGGTCGTAACACCTGGTTCCACTTCCTTCTGACCCCACTGTGTCGGCTCTGCCCCCGCTCGTCTCGACAACCCTCGCTCTTCTGGTGGTTGCTCTCGTGGTGGCGCTGGTGGGTTGGGCGCTTTCGCTGATGCAGGCCGCCAACGACCGCCAGGAGTTTTCGTTGATGCTGGCGGGCTGCATGGTCTGCTCCGCCGCTGTCGGCCTGGCCACAGTGATGGTGCTCACCGTCACCTCCCCCTACCGGCTGATGGCGGATGGTTTTGCCGGAGGACCTTTCGCCACGGGCACGGGCATCAGCCTTGATTCCGTCGCTCTGCCCTGGGACACCTCGCTCGATTGTCTGGTGGAGCCAGCCCGTTGCCCCGCTCTGCCATCCTCCTGAGCAGTCATGCTCTTGAGTGCTCATTTGCCCCAGCCGTCGCTTGAAGCCTGCTGATCCCGAGGCGGTGCGTGAGCTATTCGACGCCATCTCCCCGCGTTATGACCAGCTCAACGACCTGCTCAGCCTGGGCCTGCATCGCCTCTGGAAGCGCCAGGCGGTGCATTGGCTTCAACCCCGCCCTGGCCAGCGGCTGATCGATCTCTGCTGCGGCACCGGCGATCTCGCCCTGGTGCTCGCCGAGCGGTTGCGCCCCGGCGGTGAGGTGCTCGGCCTTGATGCCGCCGCCGCGCCCCTGGCCGTCGCCCGCCGACGCAGCCAGCTCCAGCCCTGGTTGCCCCTGCGCTGGCAGCAGGGCGATGCCCTGGCCACGGGGTTGGCCAGCGGCTGGGCGGATGGGGCGGTGATGGCTTACGGACTACGTAACCTGGCCGATCCGGCTGCGGGGCTGCGGGAACTGCGGCGCCTGCTGCGGCCCTCTGGTCGCGCTGCGGTGCTGGATTTCAACCGGCCCGATCCGGCCACGTCGGCCGGCGCCCTCACGGCCGCTTTCCAGCGCTTCTACCTGCGCAACCTGGTGGTGCCCACCGCGCGCTGGTTTGAGCTGCCCGACCAATATGCATATCTCGAAACCAGCCTGGAGCGCTTCCCGACCGCGCCCGAGCAGGAGCGGCTGGCGCTGGCGGCCGGCTTCGCTTTCGCCCGCCACCGCCCCGTGGCCGGTGGCCTGATGGGCCTGCTCCAGCTGGTCGCCTGAAGCCGCTCTGAGAAGATCAGCCGATGCAGTTCCAGGACATCATCACCACCTTGAACCGGTTCTGGGCCGAGCAGGGATGCCTGTTGCTGCAGCCCTACGACACCGAAAAGGGCGCCGGCACGATGAGTCCGCACACGGTGCTGCGGGCGATCGGCCCCGAACCCTGGGCCGTGGCCTACCCCGAACCCTGCCGCCGCCCCACCGACGGCCGCTATGGCGACAACCCCAATCGCGCCCAGCACTACTTCCAGTACCAGGTGCTGATCAAGCCGTCGCCCGATGGCATCCAGGACACCTATCTGGCCTCGCTCGAAGCCCTCGGCATCCGCGCCGCCGACCACGACATCCGCTTTGTGGAAGACAACTGGGAATCGCCCACCCTCGGCGCCTGGGGCGTGGGCTGGGAGGTGTGGCTCGATGGCATGGAGGTCACCCAGTTCACCTACTTCCAGCAGTGCGGCGGCCTGGACTGCCGGCCGGTGTCGATCGAGATCACCTACGGCCTCGAGCGCCTCGCCATGTATCTCCAGGACGTGGAGAGCATCTGGGATCTGAGCTGGAATGGCGAGCGCAGCTACGGCGATCTCTGGTTGGCCTCCGAGAAGGCCCAGTGCAGCTACAACTTCGAGGCTTCCAATCCCGAACGGCTGCAGCAGCTGTTCGCGCTCTATGAGGCCGAAGCCAGCGATCTGGTGGCGGCGGGCCTGCCGGCGCCGGCCCTTGATTACGTGCTCAAGTGCAGCCACACCTTCAACCTGCTGGAGGCCCGTGGCGTGATCTCGGTGACGGAGCGCACCGCCACGATCGCCCGCATCCGCCACCTGGCCCGGCAGGTGGCGGAAGGTTGGCTGGAAGAGCGTCGTCAGCTCGGCTTCCCCTTGCTGGCCGGGTGAAGGCTGGCCGGCTGAAACGCGCCCTGCTGGCTGTGGTGTTGCTGGCTGGCGCCTTCCAGGCCGGCCGCTTCACCGAGCGGGCGATCTGGCCCTGCCGGTTGCGGCCGGTTGCCGACCTGCTCGCCCCGCTGCTGGGCGCCGACCTGCCCAGCCCCCAGCTCTGCGATCTGCTGCTGAAGCTGCCGAGCTTCTGAGTGTTCGGGCTGAGTTGAAGTCTTGGCTGGGCTGAACTGGGCGCGGCCGGGGAACGCTGAAGGGTGCTCTTCCCTGCGGACGTTCGATGCCCCTGCTGACGGTGTCGCTGGCGCTGGCCGGACTGGCCCTCGGTGTGCTGCCGCTGGAGGGGGCAGCAGGGGAGTGGCTGCGCGTTCTTGGCCTCCTGCTGGTTCTGGGGTTCAGCTGGTGGCGGGCCGCGCAGCTTGGGGCTGGCCTGGCTGCGCGGCTGGCCCTGCTGGTGCTCGTGCCGGCCATGTTGTTTTGGGGGGTGGTGCGCCAGCCCCAGCCGGGCGCCGCCGATCCGGTGCGGCTGCTGCCCGCCGCCCCCATGTCCGCAGTTCCGCAGCAGGTGCGACTGCGGGGCACCCTGGTCGCGGATCCGAGGCCGCGGGGTGATCAGGGCGGCTGCAGCGCCGTGCTTGAGCAGGCCGGCGGCCGCACGGAACTGCTCTGGCGCCAGTGCCCCGCCGTTCAGCAGGGTTGGCGGCTGGAGCTGGATGGGCTGTTGCGCCGGCCCGCCAGCGGTCCCCATCCGTTGCTGAGCGGCCCGGCCGAGCGGCTGGCCCGTCAGGGGATCTGGAGCCAGCTGCTGCTGGAGGATCCCCCCAAGGTGCTGGAGCGTCCCGCCCCACCGATCGCGGGGGTGCGGCGGATGATGGCGGCGGCCCTGCTGGCCTCCGGCGGCCCGGAGCGTGGCGGGGTGCTCGCCGCCCTTGTGCTCGGTAGTGCCGTGGTGCCACTGCCCGCTGAGGTGCGTGAAGCCTTCCGGGCCGCCGGGCTCTCCCATGCCCTGGCCGCCTCGGGGTTCCACCTCACCGTGCTGCTCGGTGCGGTGATGGCCCTCGGGCGACGGCTGCCGCGGCCACCTCGGGCGGCGCTGGCGATCGGCGCCATGCTCCTGTTCCTGCTGCTGGCCGGCCCCCAGCCCTCGGTGGTGCGGGCGGTGTTGATGGGGGGCGTCGCCTTTGCGGTGCTTGAGGGCGGTGGCCGCAGCCGGCCCCTGGGTGTGTTGCTGCTCAGCGTGCTGGTGATGCTGCTGGCGCGTCCGAACTGGCTGCTGGATGTGGGCTTCCAGCTCTCGGTGGCAGCCACGGCCGGCCTGATCCTCACCGCCTCCGACCTGGAGCAGGCCCTGCAGCGCTGGCTGCCGGCTGGCGAAGGGTCTGGCTGGATCGGTGCGGGCTGGATCAGTGCCGGCCTTGCGGTGCCGGTGGCAGCCTCGCTCTGGACCTTGCCGCTGCAACTGCTTCACTTCGGCGTTGTGCCGCTCTATGCCGTTCCCGCCAACCTGGTGGTGGCTCCGCTGCTGACCCCGCTCACGCTCGGGGCGATGGCAATGGCCCTCTGCGCCGTGACCCTGCCGGCGCTGCTGCCCCTGCTGGCCTGGCCGCTGGGGGCGCTGTGCGGCCTGCTGCTGCTGGTGGTGCGCGGTTTTGCGGCCCTGCCGATGGCCCAGTGGCAGGTGGGCCGGCCGATTCCCTGGTTGGTGCTGCTGTTGTTTCTGTCGCTGCTGCCCTGGTTGCTGCAGGGGCAGCGCTGGCGCCGGCTGGGGCTGGTCGGACTCGGCCTCACCCTGGCGCTGCACCTCTCCCTGCTGGGCGCCGACCGGCTGCTTTTGGTGCATCAATGGGGCGGCGATCTGCTGCTGGCCCGCCACCAGGGTCGCGGCGCCCTGATCAGCCTTCGCGCCGATGGGCTCAGCTGCTCCAGTGCCGCCAGGCTGGCCACCGGCCTCGGCCTCAGCCGCTACGACTGGATTGCCCTGCTCGATCCAGTGGCGAGCGACGAGCATGCCTGCTGGCAGGAACAAAGTCCCCTGGTGCTGGCCGCCAGCCAAGGCCGAGCGCCCCTGCTGCCGGGTCAGCGGTTGGAGAGCCCAGGCCTGGCGCTGACGCCGCTGAGCGTCGACAGCCACGCCCATGTCCTGACGGTGGGCAGCCACCGCTGGCTGCTGCTACCCGATCGCCAGTCTTTGCTGGCTTGGCAGCAGCAGCTGGGTCCGGGGGCCGGACCCGGCGCTGATCTCGCTGATGGCTGGAGCGGCACCTGGCTTGGTTTCCAGCCCCGGCCGCGTGATCGGCAGGCTGTGGCAGCCGCGGCGCCCCGGCGGATCTGGGTGAGTGGGGAATGGCCCGAGGCACCCAGTGGCTGGCAAGCCAGTGGTGGCAGTGGAGCGCTCGATAGCCCGGCCGGCTGACGGCTCCGTAAACTCCTGACCTGCACCGCTCCGCCCTGTCGGCAGTGGACGCACAGGGAGAGGTGGCTGAGTGGTCGAAAGCGAACGACTCGAAATCGTTTGAAGGGAAACCTTCCGTGGGTTCGAATCCCACCCTCTCCGTTT
>JABMPN010000049.1 GCA_013203655.1 Cyanobacteria bacterium bin.51 | reverse complement strand
TCAAGTCAAGTCAGGTCAAGTCAAGCCAAGTCAACTCGAGTCAAGTCAAGTCAGGTGAAGTCAGGTCAGCCTGTGAATTGAATTTCTTCCAGGCTGTTGATCAGGTTGTGGCTGCCGGGGTTTTGGTCTGGACATACTTAACTCATGTTAAGTCAGTTTGAACTTAACTAGAATTGGCCAATGGGTTGAGGCCGCTGCAGTCTGTTGGTTGAGCTCAAGTAAAGTAGAGCTGATAATTCGAGCTCAATACTTGCCCTGTCCGGACTTCAAAGAATAAGGGCGATCTGTTAGTTGTTGTCAACAAGCCCATTAGATCTCGAGGCTATGAGGTGAAGGATCTCCCCCCGGGGCGTTCTCGGTTTTGATCAGAGGTGACGGGCGCAGCGGTTGGGCTTGTCGGTGTCGGGCTGGTTTGGCTGGTCGAGACGCTTGATTCTCGATTTTGGAGCTGAATGGCGTTGATTCTGATCCCAGGTTGCTTACAGTGACTGAGTTCTTCTCGAGCTAAGAAATTCTCCGGGTTTCCAGACTGATTCGTCAATGGGTGCGTACCGCCTGGCTGGCCTACCGCCTGTGGGATCGGCATGGTTGTATTGATCTCAGTGCTGCTTTTGCTTATCACACTCTCCAATCCATCTTTCCTGTCCTGCTGATTGCCCTGGCATTGGCCAGCCGAATCCTGGGACGGGATGAAGGGCTGATGGATCAGATCGAAGTCTTTGCTAATCAGTTGCTTCCTGCGACGGCGTCACCGTTGATCGAGACAACGATGCGGAAGCTCTATAGCCAGAGAGGCGGTGCTGGTGCGTTTGGCGTCATTGCTTTGCTCATCACTTCGACGAATACCTATCTCACGCTGCAGAGAGGTGCCGACAGGCTTTGGGGTTGGAGGGTTTCGGCCTCGGATCGGATGAGCGAAAGCCCGTTCCCTTTCCTTGTCGCCATTCGACGCTTCATCACCTCAAGGCTTAAGGCTCTGGCTTTGGTGGGGTTCGCTGGGCTTTTGCTTGTTGCCGATCAGCTCACCAGCCACCTGCAAGTGATCAGCGCCCAAACCTGGGAAGACCTCTTCAATCAACCTCTGCCTTGGCCCCTTCAGATTTCGATCCCGATCTCTGATGTAGCCGGTCTTGTGCTCTCGGCATGGGTCTCTTCGCTGGTGGCACTTGTCTTGTTGTTGATCATCCCTTCGCGCATCCACCCGATTCGATCATTGGTCCCAGGTGCCCTCCTGATTGGTCTGGCTTATACCCTGCTCAATCTGCTGGTTGGCCAAAGTCTTGTTTCCCTCGGTGCCCGATTTCAGGCCTACGGGGTGGTCAGTGGCGTCCTGGTTTTGACCCTCTGGGTCTGGCTGGTCGGATTGATCCTCTACTTCGGGATGGCTTTGAGTGTGGTGGTCGCCCGTCGGATCCGGGGGGGCGATCCACACCTCAGATCACGTCATCAGGCTTCCTTGCAGGGGCGAAGATAGGTTTCTCTGCATCCATATCAATGGCCCGAGCAGGTCTTTCCTTGCGTCCCCTCCCTGCCAGTCTTGCCTTGCTCTGCGCTGGGGTCGGCGCCATGGTGGTGGTTGGATTCCTGACCGTTGCCCTGTTGCCGGTTTTGATGGGTGCCGGCCTTCTGCTTGCCTTGCTGGTTGGAGCTGTGGTTTTTGGTTGGGCTGGTATCGAGGGCTTGGCTGCCTTTGAGCGCTGGCTCGAAAATGACCCCCGCTTTCAGCGTTGATGGGCCGTTCCATCCCCTTGTTCTGGATCGGTCTTGCTGCGCTGGTGCTTCTCGCTCCAGGTCCGCTGGGACGCTTATTGCTTGATTTTCTTGGGGGCCTCACCCTGCTGGTGCTCCTGTTGCCAGTTCTTCTCGCTGCAGTGGGCTGGGTTGCCTGGCGGCTGCTGCGCAGCCGAATCAGCGTTTGTGCAGCCTGCGGTACTGCCACGCTCAACTCTGGCCAGTGCCCAGCCTGCGGGGCCTCACTGGTTTCGCCATCCGCTTCGGGAGATGGCAGTGTCACCTGGAAGCCGTTCGCTTCGACTGGACAACCTTCTGGTGTTGCTCAGATGCTGTTCCGTTTTGGGGTGGCGTCTGCTCGGGAAGACCATGCTTCTGATTCAGCAACATTTGATTCCACATCAGAGATTGACGCCGGTAACGCCACGATTGACATTCCCTCACGACCGGTTGTCGACGAATAGCCGTTCACTCGCCATATTCTTCAGTCAGCTCAGAACAGGTGTTTGTCTAACTCTCCCCTTCTTGGTATTGATTCCGCTCCAATTCAAGCTCCACCAGACGCCGTTCCCTCATCCACAGGAACAGAGGAGCTCCGCAGGCAAAGGCCACCGTGACGCTGCAGATCAAGGGCAGCCATAGTCTTCTGACCTGGAGTCTGCGGCCCTCGACCACCATCCAGATCGTGATAGCCGTGGCCCCGATCAGCAGATCTCTGGAGAGTGATTGAGCTGCTGGATTGGCATTGGCCAGCGACACGAATGAGGCGAGATCAAAGTTGTTGCCGCTTGTACGAATGAAGGCGATGTTCGCCATCCAGGGAAGGATCGCTCCAGCAATAGCCAGGGCTAGATACAGCCACTGCACAGCGTGCGCGAACGGACTTGTGGATTTGCTCATGGATCTTGCTCCAGGTCAGTGATGTTCAATTGCATGATCTCCTGCTCCACTCGCGCAAGAACCTGATCACAGCGCTCGGCATAGGCCTGTGCCCGGCCGTAGAGGTCAGCCATGGTTTCAACCTCCAATTCATCCGATTGAAGCTGACTCAAGGCCAGTTCAAGTGCGGTGCGGGACTGGTTGTAGGTCAGTTCCTTGACCTCGTCTTCCCAGCTTTCAGCCGTCTGGCTACTCGCGGCCTGAGCGGGGTCTTTGCTGGAGGCCGTGGCGTTTTTTGGTGCTTGCTTCTTGGCTGGAGGCATGGCTGTGGAAGGCAGGACTAGAAAACTGAGCTTGCAGACTGGCTCAAAAGCTGAGCCGGAAGGCATGCTTAGGACGAAGTGGCAGAAAGCTGGTGCTCAAGTTGAGGGCTGCTCAAGGCGAAAGGCTGGCAACAACTTGAGTGATGCGGCTTTCGGCACGGCCATCAGCCCAGTGAAGCTCCACCTTGCTGCCGGAGGTCACCTGACGCACCGATCGCACCAGCTGCCCTGACGGTGTCCGCACCAGGCAGAACCCTCGATCCAACAGGCGCTGGGGGGAGAGGGCCGAGAGCAAGCGGAGGTCATGGGCCAGCTGTTGCCGTTGACGTTGGAGCAGCAGCCGAGGATGGCAGTGACACAGTCGTTCGCGGATGGAGGTGGCTTGCTGCTGCTCGATGCGTAGCCGCCAGGCGAGCTGGCGGCTGAGCTGCTGCCGGATCGCCTTGATCTCCTGCTGGACGTGACGCCGATCCGGCAGCAGGGCCACCAAGGCGGCGGTGGGGGTGGCGGCCCGGTAGTCAGCGACCAGGTCCGCAATAGTGGTGTCATCTTCGTGGCCCAGGCCGGTGACCACCGGGACAGGGCAGAGAGCCAGTGTCTGGGCCAGATCTTCGCCATCGAAGACGGCCAGATCTTCTCGGCTGCCCCCTCCCCTGGCGAGCACCAAGGCTTCAATGCCAAGCGCTTCGGCCCGCTGGCCGATGGCCCGCAGGGCGCGACAGATCTCCGCTTCGACGGGGCCTTGAACGGGGACCGGCAGCAGGTAGATCCTGGCCGCCGGCCAGCGCTCCGCTGCCGTTCGCAGCATGTCGGCAAGGGCGGAACTGGGAACGCTGGTGAGCAGGCCGATTGCGGCCGGTTGGGCCGGCAGAGGGCGTTTGCGGCGGGCTTCGAACAGTCCTGTTGGCTCCAGCAGCTGCCGCACGCGCTCAAAACGACGCAGCACGCTGCTGAGACTGGGGCGGATGTCGAGGACTTGGACGCACAAGGAGGCGCGACTGCTCCAGAAATTGAGCTTGCCGACCACCGTGACGCCATCGCCGTCCTCAGGCTTGAAACTGAGCCTTGGCAATACCGAGGCCCAGACCACTCCGCTCACAGAGGCAACCTCGTCTGTCAGGGTCAACCAGAGATGGCCCTTCTTGAGCTGGGGGCGAGACACCGTGGCCTCGAGCAGGAAGCGAGGAGCAAAGCCCCTCTCGAGCAGTTTGCCGATCGCTTCGTTCAGCTCCGAGACATTGAAACGGGGTAACCCGCTGGCAACGGCGTTGTCAAAGGGTCGCTCAGTGTTCAAGGCGGCCGTAGCAAAATCCCCAGTAGCAGCTCAGGGAGCCGGCGCTGATCGCCATGATCTGACCAATCCGGTGGTCGAACCGGATCAGGCCCACGGCGCAGATCACCATGGCCGTACTGAGGAGGCGAGATCCATCCCGGCGATTCTTGACGAAAAAAGGAGCCAAGGGGTCCGCATGGCTTGGTTTGCCTGCAGTCTTGCCGATGCCGTCCCGGCTTGCCGACGTCCGCAGAGCTGTCCTCAGCCCAGACCGATCTGGGAGAGGATACCTTTGCCGGTGAGCAATTCGGTTGCCACACCGATGACGAAGCCAAGCATGGCCAGTCGGCCATTCCAGGTTTCAGCAAAGCTGACGAATCCAATGCGTGGCGTTGGGGTGCTGCTTGTCATGGCCCATGACGTCGTAGAACTTTTGAGATTATATCGATTAATGACGACAGCTTGACAGTCACGCGCGATATTTTTGTTTTTTCAATGGTGCCACTTGCTCCGCTCCTTGGTGGCGCAGCCCCTTTGCTCGGCCCTCGGCGGCCGCTAGCCGGCGTTGACTCAGGGCTGTGGCTGTGGCATGGAGAGGGTCCTCGGGCCATGGATGCTTCGGATAGCGACCCCGCAGGTCGGCCCGCACCTGCCGGTAACTGCCCTGCCAGAACCCAGCCAGGTCACGGGTGATCTGGATGGGCCTGCCTGCCGGAGAGAGCAGGTGGAGGGTCACCGCCAACCGTCCCTCCAGGACGGTTGGGGTGAGCGTTGAGCCGAACAGCTCCTGCAGCTTCACGGCCAGAACCGCTTCGCCGTTGCCATAGGCCAGTGCCACCGAGCGACCGGATGGCACGACCAGCTGGCTCGGCAGCAGGCGGTCGAGCTCCTGGCGCCTCTGCCAGGTTTGCAGGCTCCAGAGGGCTTCAGGCAGATTGATTCCGCTCAGATCACTGAGGCTTCGGCAACCAGCCGGCAGCTGCTCGGTCAGCCAGTCAGACAGCGTTTCCAGCAAGGCAGTGTCCGAGCGATCCGGCCAGCTGTCGCCGAGATGGTGGCGGGCCAGGCAGAGCCGCTCCTGAAGCTGGCGGCTGCTTCTGGTCCAGGGCAGGGCGGAAAGTCCCTGCTCGCGCAGCCCCTCCAGCAACGCAGCTTGGACCTGCTCGATCGGTGGGTCGGGCCAGGGACTCCTGTCCAGCACCAGGGCATCTAGTCGGCGCTCGCGCACTGCTTGCACCCGCTGGGCCTGGCGATCCCAGCGCACCACTGCAAGCTGTTGGCCTGCCGTGGCCGCGGTGGCCTCCAGCGCCGCCAGGCTCAACGGCAAGGCCAGGAGAATCCGCGCATCCTTGCCGACCTGATCGACAGCGGCGATGGCCATGGCTTCAGCACCTGCCAGCGGATCCTGGGAGTGGACTCTGGCGCCGCAACCATTGCGCATCAGAAAACGTCCACCGCGCTCGGGCCTGGCCAGGGCAACCCGATCGGGGTAGGCCCAACCGATCAGCTGGGCAGCGCTCTCGGCCGTGGGCCTGCGCTCAGCGGCCGGAGGCGACCGATCGGACTGGCCTGTCTGTGGTTCGAGCGGCAGCGGCTGCTCACGGGCCTGCTTCTCCAGTTGACGACGCAGCAACTGCCGTTGCTGGCGCTGGAGATTGGCTCCCTTATGCCGCAACCAATCGAGCCTGAGGAGGAGATCACAGCCCAGTTCCGGCAACGACAGAGGGTCGCGGCCGTCGAGCAGGGCTGCCAGCTCACAGGCCAGGGGAAGTTCGCCGATCTGGCGGGCCTGCAGCAGCATGTGCGCCAGCCTGGGATGGAGGCCGAGCCGGGCCATGGCTTTGCCATGGCGACTGATCCTGCCGTTGCGCTCCACCCCGCCCAGCTGTTGCAGCAAAGCCTGGCCGTTCTCCAGTGCGGCCCGGGGAGGAGGCTCCAGCCAGGGCAGCTGTTCCCCAAGCCCCGCACCCCAGAGGGCCAGCTGCAGCACAACGGGAAGCGGATCAGTCTCCTGTAGCCCTGGTGGATCGAAGGCCCGTCGTCGTTGCTGCTCCGCCGCCGACCAGAGCCTGATGCAGCGGCCGGGCTCCAGCCTGCCGGCCCTTCCTTGGCGCTGGGTGGCTGAGGCCTGACTCGCTGCAGTGGTGACTAGCGCATCCATGCCAGTGCGTGGATTGAAGCAACTGCGCCGGGTCAGTCCGCTGTCAATCACCAGCCGCACCCCCGCGATGGTCAAGGAGCTCTCGGCAATCGAACTCGCCAACACCACCTTCCCGCTGCGGTGTCTTGCCGGGCGGATCGCCGCGGCCTGTTCGGCCAGTGAAAGGCTGCCGTGCAGCGGGACGGCTTCGAGATCTTCCCCCCAGGGCCTGGAGCGAATGGAACCAAGGGCTTCGCCGATCTCTCTCTGCCCGGGCAGGAAGACCAGAACGGTGTCTTCGATCCCCCGTTGATCGAGCCAGTGCCGCTCAAGGGCACGCAGCAGCTGCTGGGGCAGGGATTCCCGCTCCCGTGGCGGTTGGTAGAGCAAATCGACCGGATGGCTGGCCCCTCGGCTGCGGATCAGCTCAGCCTCCGGGAGCTGGCAGGCCAGGGGGGCTAGATCGAGGGTGGCCGACATCAGCAGCAACCGCAGCTCAGGGGCGAGCAGGGGACGCGCTTCGCGCAGCAGCACGAGGGCAAGTTCGGCCTCGCTTCGGCGTTCGTGAAATTCGTCGAAGATGACACAGGCCACGCCGGCCAGAGCGGGATCGCCCTGCAGACGCCTGAGAAACAGCCCGTCGGTGATCACCTCGATCCGGGTGGCGGCGGAACAACAGTGCTCAAGCCGCACCCTGTAGCCAACACGGTCTCCTGCCGCTTCGCTCAGCCCTGCAGCCAGGTGCTGGGCGGCGGCTTTCGCAGCCAGCCGCCTGGGCTGCAGCAGCAGAATCTTGCCGCTTGTTCCCTGCCTCTCGAACTGCTCCAGCAAGGCCAGGGGCACTCTGGTTGTCTTGCCTGCTCCAGGTGGAGCTTGCAGCAGCAAGGTGCCACCGGCGGTGAGCTGCCTGAGAACATCAGGAAGGACCTCATCGATCGGCAGCGAGGCGCCGACGGGGCGGATCAAGAAGCGGTGATCAGCTGATCAGCTCGAGAACCAAGGCCAGCAGGACAGTGCTGAGCAGCCCGAGTGACGCCAGCAGCCGAACCAGTGGCCCTATCGACAGGCCCAGGGAGGACATAAAGAAAAACGGAAGACATTGAATGCTTTCGTTTTAGCGGCCTCCCCGAGGGCAAGTGGTGCGATTGGCCACGTTTTCCCTGGAGGTTTTGATCAGCGCACATGCCGCGCTCCATCAACGGGGTGATAGTCCTCGCCGGTGGTTTCTTCGTAGACGATGGCGGGTAGCCCCGTTTCGAACATCGTCTGCAGGGCCTCTTTGAGATAGGGATTCCAGCCCCCAGTGGTGACCTTGCCGTGGCGCACCGTCCAGTCCCAGGTTCCCTGAAGATCCCTGGGGATGCGACCTTCACGATCACGGCGAGCCACCAGGTCCTGGGATTCAACGAGCCCCACCAGGATCGGGTCTTTGCCGTAGGCGGGCGTGATGCTCAGCTCCAGCCTGACGGGGTCGTCCTTGGTTAAATGGAGCCTGAAGCGGGGGGGCAACTTAAGGCTGCGCAGCACGGCTGCCACGATTCGGGTTCTCTGGTCCAACGTTTGGCCTCCGCCTGGGATCTGGTCTGCCCCATGGTTGTACCAGTTAGCGCGACCCGTTCAGGTTATGCACTGGCCGGAGCCCATTCAGTTGGAATCTGGGGGCACGGCAGAGCCCTCACTCTCACTGCTGAAACGCACGGTCATCAGGTCATCGCGGATCAGTTGGCCGTCGCTGTCGATCAGTTCCGGGTGAATCGTCAATCGTCCGGTGCGGTCGGCGTCCTCCGGACTGGGGCTTGGGAGGTTGTTGCTGCCGACGCCGTCACCCGGGCGAGGAACAGCCATGAAGCCCCGCGCCATCACCTGAAAGGCCTGGACAAGCAACAGCAAGAAGCAGGCTCCGTAAAGCAGGGGGAAAATCTGGTCCATGGGCGACACCATTCAGGGAGAAACAATTCAGGCCGGAACAATCAGGCAGGAGCTATTGAGCTTGGCTTTCGCCTCTGCAGCCATCATTGCCTGGATGAAGCGCTTTGGGCGAGCCTCCAGGCCCACAGGCTGCTGCAGGCAGCTCCAAAGGCCAAAAAGAGGAGTAAAAGCGAGCTGGTTTCCATGTGGGTTAATAAATCTTCTTAAAGATTAGGCCCAAAGCCGCTGCAGCGTGGCAGGACCTGCCAAGTGCCTGCTTCGGCTCAACCGAGCACTTCGTCACATCTTCTAGGCCCTTTGTTCTTCCTTGGTTACCTCGTCTGCCGTTACGGTCGAGACAGTTGTTAGTTGTTCTTCATCCGTGGATCTGCGAAACATCCCGCGCCACGCCCTGTTGCCAGTGCTGCCCCTGGCCCTGGTAGTCGCTTCCCCTGCCCTGATTGAGAGGGCCGTCACGGCCCAGGCCCAGCAGGCCCCACGCAGCTCCGGGCTCTCCCGCCAGTCGTTCGTGACCGAGGCCGTCAACCGGGCCGGCCCTGCGGTGGTCACGATCGACACAGAACGGACGGTCACCAGCAGAGGGGGCTCAAGGCTTCCCTCTCGGCTGATGGCAGATCCCCTGTTTCGGCAATTTTTTGGAGCGCCTCAGGTTCAGCAACGTCCCAGCCAACGCACCGAGCGGGGCTTGGGCAGCGGTGTGATCTTTCAGGCTGACGGCCTGGTTCTCACGAATGCCCACGTCGTTGAGAAGAGCGACCGCGTCTTTGTCGGCCTCAAGGATGGACGTCGGGTGGAGGGCAAGGTGGTGGGCCTCGATTCGTTGACGGATCTGGCCTTGGTTCGCCTGATGGAACCTGGACCCTGGCCGGTGGCCACCCTGGGCAATTCCGACGCCCTTCAAGTTGGGGATTGGGCGATTGCCGTCGGCAACCCGTTTGGCCTCGATAACACCGTGACGATGGGAATCATCAGCAACCTCAGTCGCAATGTCAGCCAGCTGGGGATCACCGACAAACGTCTAGATCTGATTCAGACAGACGCAGCGATCAATCCGGGCAATTCCGGTGGGCCCCTGCTCAATGCCGATGGTGAGGTGGTTGGGATCAACACGCTGGTGCGCTCGGGCCCGGGAGCCGGGCTTGGCTTCGCAATCCCGATCAACCGGGCCCGCAGCATTGCCACCCAACTGCTGGCAACCGGATCGGTCAGTCATCCCATGATCGGTGTTGGCCTTGATAAGGCTCCTTCTGACCAGGTGCGTGGGGGCGGGCAGGGCGCGCTGGTTCGCTCCGTCCTGCCCGGCAGCCCCGCCTCACAAGCGGGCCTGAAGCCTGGAGACGTGATCGTCTCCGCAGCGGGAACCCGGGTGCCGGGACCGGCCGAAATGATTTCTGCCGTAGAAAAAAATGGCGTCGGCAAGCCGATGACCCTCGGCATCCTGCGGGGTGGAGCCACCATGCAATTGCAGGTGATCCCCACCGAGATTGCCAGATCAAACGAAGGCCGCTGAGGGGAATCGGCGGCCTTGACCGGCTTCAACCAGTCTTTAGAGAATGTCGGTGGCGCCGAAGGGAGGCTGGCCTTTCGGCTGAATGGCTGGGGCCTCCGCGGGGGATGGTTGTTCAGACTGTCTCTTCGCTACTGCTTCGGCCAATCCCGGCGGGGTCCGCAATTGTTGGCGCATCACCCACTCGGTGGCCGCCCGCTGGGACTGCCAGGCGTGCAGGAGCTGCTTCGCTAGACCACGCAGGGACTGCGCATCGCCTGTGGAATCGATGGCGCGTGTCATGCGCTCCAATTCGAATTTTTGACCCAGGCTGAGGGCGAGCGGTTCGGACATTCCAGGCATCGCGATGGGGCTTTGAATCCACCTTAATGCTACGAAGTGTTTCGAGTGCTCTCGTAACAACCGGCACACAGGTAAGGGATTCCTGTCACGATGCCGCCGGTTCGGCGGTGGTCCTGGCCGCTCGGCTCTGGATTTCAGTTGTTCGTCCGGAGCTCCTCCACGCAGGCGGTGATGCAGGTGCCGTCATCAAGGGAACAGGTGGTGATGCATTCGAAGTAGGTCTCAACGGAATCCCACGGCTGATCGGCAGACGCGGCAGGGGCAGGATTGAGATCGGCAGAGCCAGAGGAAGAACCGATGGGGGTGTTCATGGGAGGGATGACCTGGTGGATTCCGTCAGGCTATGAACACCATTGGTGAAACAGCAGAGAATTGAATATTTCTACTCACCGTTTGTGAAGTTCTTTGTGCGGCCGGTTCAGGCCTTCGACTTGCTTTTGGCGGCGCGGCCTTTCTGCTTCTCGCGGTTGGCACTCCTTTTGGCCTCCTGCAGCGAGGCGGTAGCGGCCGCCAGGCTCAGTTCGGCCTCTTCGGCTTTCTTGGCCTGGTAATAGGCGTAATCGCCGCGGTAGAGCACCAGCTCGCCGTCGCGGATCTCGACGATCCGGTTGGCCACCCTCGAGATGAAGTAACGGTCGTGGGAGACCAGCAGGGCCGCCCCTTCGTATTCACGCAGGGCGTCTTCGAGCATCTGTTTGGCGGGGATGTCGAGGTGGTTGGTGGGCTCATCGAGCACCAGCAGATTGCAGGGAGAGAGAAGCATCAGGGCCAGGGCGAGCCGTGCTTTCTCGCCACCGCTGAGTTTCCCCACCTCCTTGAACACCGCGTCGTTGCTGAAACAGAAACTGCCCAGCAGGGAGCGCACCTGGGTCTGGGTCCAATCCGGTACAGCCTCGAACAGGGTGTCGATCACCGTTTTGGCCAGATCCAGGGCCTCGGCCTGGTTCTGCTCGAAATAGCCGGCCACCACGTTGTGCTCTCCCAGTTGGGACGTTCCCTCGTCGGGTTGCTCCAGACCCATGATCAGGCGCAGCAAGGTGGATTTGCCTGCCCCATTGGGTCCCACGAAAGCAATTCGATCGCCCCGCTCCACTTCCAGCCCGGCGCCCAGGAACAGGATCGAGTCGCCGTAGGCGTGGCTGAGGTTCTCGATCAGGGCCACCTGGCGCCCGGAGCGGGGTGCATCGGGAAAGCGGAATCTGGGGCCGGAGAGGCTCTCCACCGGGGCCTCGATCCGGTCCACCTTCTCAAGCAGTTTCTCCCGGCTCTTGGCCTGGGTGCTGCGGGTGGCACTGGCCCGGAATCGGTCGATGTAGGCCTGCTGGCTGGCCAGCTCCTTCTGTTGCCGGTCAAAGGCCGACTGGCTGGCCTCCCGCTCCAGCTGTTTCTGCTCCAGGTGCTGGCTGTAATTGCCCAGGTAGGTGCGGGCGATGCCGCGCTCAGTGGCCACGATCTGGTTGCAGACCCGATCGAGAAAGGTGCGGTCGTGGCTGACCACCACCAGGGGCACACTCCGCTCCACCAGGTAACCCTCCAGCCACTGGATGGTTTCCACATCCAGGTGGTTCGTGGGCTCATCGAGGAGGAGCAGGTCAGGATCCTGCAGCAGGATTTTGCCCAGGGCGATGCGCATCTGCCAGCCGCCTGAATAGTCGCCCACGGGCAGGTCAGCCCCGCTGGGGGAGAAGCCGATGGTGGGCAGCAGCTTGTCGATGCGGGCTTCGAGTTCGTAGCCATGCAACGACTCAAAACGGCTGTGCAGCTTGCCGAGCTCCTCGATCAGCTCGTTGAGATGCTCCGGATCGCTGGCCGCCTGGTCACTGGCCATGGCGTGCTCCACCTGGTGCTGGCGGATCATCACGTCGGCCGCTTCGCCGAAGGCCTGGAACAGCTCCTCGCGCACCGTGCGTGTCAGATCCACGTCGAACTCCTGCTTCAGGTAAGCGATCCGGGGCTCCCCCTGGCGCACCACCTGGCCGCCGCTGGGCTCCTCTAACCCGGCGATCAAGCGCAGCTGGGTGGATTTGCCGGCTCCATTCACACCCACCAGGCCGATGCGGTCGCCCGGCTTCACCTCCCAGGTGACATCCCGCAGCACTTCGCCGGTGGGATAAAGCTTTGATACACGTTCCAGACGAAGCACAGGAAGGGGGCTATTTCGGGATCATTGCTCCCATCATCCCTGGCCGCTGATCCTTCGTCAGTCGCTTGGGCGATCACTCCCTTCGCTCAGACTGGAACTCATTCGGCGCGGCTGCCCATGCTGGTCAAACGTCTGGAGCAATTGGCTGCCTTGGTGGTGGCCGCAGGGCTGGCGCTGGTCAGCTATTGGCTGTTTTTCAGCTGGGCCCAGGGAGATCGGGCCCCACGGCCGCAGCCGCGGCTGACTCCGCCACCCTCGGCTCCAGCCTCTGGTCCGTCTTCAGCAAGCCCGACGCAGAGGCCCTAGAGCCCTCCTCTGGCCTTGATCAGCCATTGCTTGGTGTCGTCATCGAGGGAGGCGAGATGCTCCTTGACGGCAGCTTCTGTGACGGGCAAATCCCAGTCTTGGCCAAGGGCGAGGATTGTGTTGATGGTTCCCTTCGGGTCTTGAAGAGCCTGCCTGAACAGGGTTTTTGTGAGCTCCTCATCGGCACGGATCCGTTCGTAGAGGCGAGCGGCATTGGTTTCGGTCATGGAATGACTCTGGGGCGGCCACGCTGAACGTTGGCCAGACCCTATGGGTGGGCGCCCATTTTTCACCAAGATCCGAGCCGGTTGTTGGATTTTGGCAACATGCCACGGCCTAATGCCCTTGCCTACTCAGGCGGCGCAGGGTGGTTCGACCTCGAGATCGGCAACGGCGGAGGTGTCTTCCATGCTGCGGGCATCAAGGCAAAGCACCTTGCGCAGTTGCGCATAGTTGGCGGCCAGGGGCTGGCGTCCTTCCTGGTTGGCGGCGTATTCGGCCCGCTGCAGGATGTGGTGCAGGTGGGTGAGCAGGTAGGTGCTGATCACCGCTGAAACCTGCACATCGCTCTGCCCAGTGCTGCGCTGTTCGGCTTTCCCCTGGCCTGTGCTCCTCTGTCCGGTGGCCTTGGCCGTGGAGTTGTTGGGCTTGCTGGTGGCGCCACGAGCGGCTGATCTGGCAGCCGCTGACCTGACCCGTGCTGGCTTGGCGGCAACTGGATTGCTTGTGTCCAGGTTTGTGCTTGCAGCCGTCACGGCGGGCTGGCAGGACGACGTGGAGCCAACGGCGTTGTTCACTGCTGCGGAACCCATGCTTTGGAGACCGGCTCGCTCTGGGCTGCCTAGGGCTTGGCGTGCGGATTGGGTGGAGGCCTTGCTCATGGCGGGACTCATGAAGGTGCTCGGGGCTGTGATCGTGAAGGGGGTCGTGGCTGTGTTTGTGGAAGTGCCTGCGGTTGTGGAAATACCTGTGGCAGGTAGGCAGATGGGTTCAAGCATAGTGCTGGATAGTATCCATGTGGATCTCTGTACACTCAGTGGTACTTCGTCTGATCCCTGCGGCCTTGGCCACCCGTCAGACCTCCACGAGCGGCCGGCCCAAGTCCCCCCGGGTCCAGGTGGTGCTTCCGGAAGATCTCTGTGACCGCCTCAATGCGGCCGCAGACAGTGAGTCCCGCACGGTCAGCAACATGGCCAAGGTGCTGATCCAGCAGGGTCTCGATCGCCTCGATCAGGCCCGCCATGCCCAGGCTGGCGTTGGCGCTCCGGGCAAGGAGAAGGCGACCAATCCAGCCATGCCCGCCGAGCGCTTCCGCAAGGTGCTCGAGCAGCAGGAGCTTCAGACGCCGAGGCGATTGCGTGGCTTGCCGAAACGTGTGCGCCTGTACCGCCCCAGCCGTTGAGCGGCTCCTGGGTGAGCGCAGACGCCGAGAACCGCTGCCTGCTCCGCTCCGGTCACGGAAGGCAGAGATCCGTGGTGTTCCTGCTGATGCCACCAAGCCAGCAGGGCAAAAGCAAGCGCTTCTCGGTCCGTTTCGCCGATGCCTAGATCGGCCAGCGGCCGCACCCAGAGGCCCCGGCAACGGTGGCGAAGCTGGTTGATCAAGGTGCCATTTCTGGCCCCACCCCCGGCCACGACCAATTCGAGCGGCCCCGGACCTGGGCCGCGCGCCAGATCTGCGGCCACCACTGCGGCGCTGAAGGCGGTCAGCGTCGCCAGGGCATCAGACTGGGCCTGGTGATTGTCCAAGGCGCCGCAGGGGCCGGCCAGAGCGGCCAGCCGCTGGTTCAGGTCGTCTTCGCCGAACATTTCCCGCCCCGTTGATTTCGGTGGCGATGTCTGGAAATAGGCCTCGGCCAGCCAGCGCTGAATCATGTCTTCATGGACGCGGCCCTGGGCGGCCCAGCGGCCATCGGCATCGAACCGTTGCCTGCCCTGGCTGAAACGATTCACTGCCAGGTCGAGCAAAGTATTGGCGGGGCCGCAGTCCCAGCCGCGTACGTCACTGAACCGCTCAGGTCCCGTCGCCGGGGGCAGCAGGGTCAGGTTGGCAATGCCACCGAGGTTGAGCAGGGCGCGCCAGCCGCCGATCGGTGGCAGCAGGGCGGCATCGGCGGCCGGCATGAGCGGTGCCCCATGGCCACCGAGGGCCAGGTCGTGGCTGCGCAGATCGAAGACCACCGGGCGCTGCAGCAATTCAGCCAGCAAGGGAGCCTGGAGCAGCTGCCAGCTGCAACCCCGCCGCAAACCATCAGGTGGGCGATGCCAGAGGGTCTGACCGTGACAGCCCACCAGGCTGGCGAGGCCGTCCGGGTCGCAGAGGCGGGCGCAGTCTGCCTGCACTTCGGTCACGGCTTCAGCCAGGTTCAGCACCGTGGCCGCTGTGGTCGCCTGGCCCTGGCCGATGGCGATCAGTTGCTGCTGAAGCGGTTCTGGATAGGGAAGGAACTGGCTCTTGAGCAGGCGCCAGCGGGGGCGGGCTTTGGGGCCGACGAACGACACCAGAACAGCGTCGACACCGTCGGCGCTGGTGCCGCTCATCAAGCCCAGAACCGTGGTTGGCTTCACGTCTGGGGCAACCCCTCAAGAGCCTTGATGGTGCCCATCACCACCAGCAAGTCACCCTCACTGAGCACATGGGACGCGGGCGGATTCACCGACAGATTGTTCACAGGCCCGGCTGCCAGGAGGTTCACTTCGTAGTTCTTGCGCAGGTTCAGATCGCGCAGGGATTGGCCGATGAATGACTGGGGAACCTTGATCTCTTCGATGCTGTTGCGATCGTCAAGGCGGAGGCGATCCAGCAGGTTGGGGCGCATCAGCTGGCGACCCAGCTCTTCGCCCTGCATTCGGGAGGGAAACACCACCTTGTCGGCGCCGACGCGACGCAACATCTTTTCGTGAAGGTCGGTGGTGGCCCGGGCGATCACCTGTCTCACCCGGCTGCCGTCGCTGTCCTTGACGATCAAGGTGGCGGTGATGCTGGCTTCGATCGGTTCACTGATGCCGATCACCACGGTGTCGAGTTCAAGCACCCCGGCAGCCCGCAGGGCCTCCTCTTCCGTGCAGTCCAGCACCCGGCCTTCGATGGCCGGGTCCACCTGGCGGAGTTCATCGATGGCGCGCTGGCTCCTGTCGACAACCAGCACATCGGCCCCACAGCGAACCAGCTCCTTGCTGACGGCCCGGCCAAAACGGCCGGCTCCGATGACCGCAAAGCTGTTCGGTTGGCTTGAGGAGGTCCCCTGCCATTGCCACCAGTTGGTCATCGAGCGTCGGAGAGGCAGGCGTCATTCTGAAACCTGCCCGATCCCGGCGCCATGGTGAGGGCGCCAAGCCAACCGAAACCTGCCGAAGGGGAGGCTCAGCGATTGGGCTGGGGTGTGGTGCGCAGGTAGGGCTTGATCTCCGTGACTCCCTTGGGGAACTTCACCCGGGCATCGTCGGTGGAGATCGAAGGCACCACAACGCAGTCTTCGCCATCCTTCCAGTTCACCGGCGTGGCCACCTGGTGGTGGTCGGTGAGCTGGAGGGAATCGATCACCCGCAGAATCTCATCAAAGTTCCGGCCGGTGCTGGCGGGGTAGGTGATCTGCAGCCGCAGCTTCTTGTTCGGGTCGATGATGAACACCGAACGCACGGTCAGGTTGTTGAGCGCCTTGGGGTGGATCATCCCGTAGAGCTCGCTCACCGACTTATCGGCGTCGGCCAGGATCGGGTAGTCGACGCTGGTTTTCTGGGTTTCGTTGATGTCGCCGATCCAGCCCTTGTGGCTTTCGGCGGAATCGACGCTCAGGGCGATCGTTTTGACGTTGCGCTTCTCCCACTCGGGACGCAGCCGGGACACTTCGCCCAGCTCGGTGGTGCAGACCGGGGTGTAGTCGGCGGGGTGCGAAAACAGCACGACCCAGCTGTCACCAGCGTAGTCGTAGAGGTTGATCGGGCCCTGTTGCGACTCCTGGGTGAAATCGGGAACGGTGTCACCGAGCTGAAGGGCCATGGAACAAAGAAGAATCAGCTTCCTATGCTGCCACAACCGCTACAGCCCCCGCTGGGGCGCGGTCCGGCGCAGAACTAAGGGCAGCCAGCGGGTCGATCTCAAAGGCCGATCTCAAAGGCCGATCTCAAAGGTTGAACTGGCGGCAGATCAGCCAGGGCACCAGGAAGGTCATCAACAGGGTCAGCGGGAATCCGTAGCGGGCCACATCAAGGAAGCGATAGCGACCTGGACCGAACACCATCAGGTTGGTCTGGTAGCCCACGGGGCTGAGAAAGCTCTGGCTGGCACCGAACAGCACGGCGAAGATGAACGCCATCGGCGGCATCCCGAAGCCGATGGCCACCTTGGCCGCGATGGGGATCACCATTGCGATGGTGGCGGCATTGCTCATAACTTCTGTCAGCAGGGTGGTGAACAGGAAAATGGCTGCCAGGGCCCAGTAGGCCGGCCAGTTGCGCAGGCCGCTGAGCAAGGTATTGGCCACGGCTTCGGCCAGTCCGGTCTTCTCAAGGGCGACGCTGAAGCTGCTCAGAGATCCCAGCAGCAGAATCACATCAAGCCGAATGGATCGCAGCATTTCACCAGTGCGCAGGCAGCCGGTGGCCACCATCGCCACGGTTCCCAACAGCACCGACGCCACCAGAGGCAGCACCTTGAAGCTGGGCAGCAGGATCACCAGCACCGCGATGAGGATGGCCACCCCCTTACGGCTCACGGTGGGCAGATCGTCCTCGATCTGTTCGAGAACGATCAGGTCATTGGTGCCCTGCAGGCCTCGGATGGCGTCTTGGGGGCCTTGCAGCAGCAGCACGTCACCTTCCCTCAGGGTGGCCTTGCCAAGCCGCTCGCGCAGAACCACATTGCCGCGACGCAGGGCCAGAACGGTGGCGTTGTAACGCTGGCGGAAGCGCAGTTCTCGCAGGCTCTGGCCCGCCAGGGTTGAACCCGCGGGCAGGAGAACCTCCACCATCCTCAGATGGCTCAACTCCTGGGGAGCCAAGACGTCGTCTGCCGATTCAGGAACGGGAGCCAGAACGATGGTGCGCTCCTGCTGCAGCCGAAGCAGGTCGGCGCGGGTGCAACGCAACACCAGGCGATCGCCCTCCAACAAGCTGCGGTCGGCCAGCGGTGGGGTGTGACGTTCCTCCTGGCGATGGAGTTCGAGGACGTCAACGTCGAAGCGACGCTGCAGACGGGTGCGATGCAGCGACTTGCCCACCAGCTCCGAGCCCGGGGGGATCAGCACTTCGGTGAGATAGCCGCTGAAGCTGCCGACCAGATCATTGTTGTTGGCGCCGCGATCCGGCAGGAAACGGTCGGAGAGCAGCACCATGGTGAGGCTGCCTGCCAGCCAGACCCCGATCCCGATCGGCGTGAATGTGAACAGCTCGAAGCTGCCGTAACCGAGCTTGCTGCTCACTTCGCTCGCCAGCAGGTTGACGGAGCTGCCGATCAGGGTGAGTGTGCCCCCCAGAACGGTGGCAAACGAAAGCGGCAGCAACACCTTCGAGGGAGAGATGCCGCGGCGATGGCACCAGCCCTCGATCACCGGCAGCAAGGAGGCCACGATCGGGGTGTTCGGTACGAAGGCTGAAACCGGCGCCACCAGGGTGGTGAGCAGCAGGATCATGCGCTTGGGGCTGCGGACCGCATCGGAGCCGATCAGCCCCCGGAGTTGATCGAGACCACCGGAGCGAAACAGGCCCGCCGAGATCGCGAACAGACCCAACACCGTGAGCAGGGCCGGACTGCCGAAACCCTCCAGGGCTTCTCCAGGCTTGAGCACGCCCGTGGCCATCAGCAACCCGACGACCAGCAGACCGGTGACTTCCGGGGCCAGCCATCCGCTGATGAACAAGACCATGGAGCCCACCAACACCACCAATGTGATCAAGGCGTCAGGCGCCAAGGCGGTTTGAAGGAAGGCGTTCAATGAGCTGAACGTTATGGATGATTGAATCTACTGTTGAGCGTTGGATCTCAGTCTTCAGTGTCGGGATCCTGATCAAATTCCAAGGCCTTGATATAAGCTAAAATATGGCTAACGGCTGGCAAAACTCGCTGATCTGTGATCATCCATCGTGATTGCCGATGATGTTCAGGCAGTTTGTGGATCGTCTGCCGGGATGGTTGCACCGCTGGCTTGCCGTTAGTTCAGCCTGGAAGGCTCGCGCACAGTCAAGAGCAGGATGCTCGCCCGGGATTGGCTTAAATGGTTGGTTCCTGCGCTCTTGCTATGGCCGCGAAGTTGGTTGGAGTATGCGTCAACGGGGCATCGGCTCAGGCAAGGCCGCCAGTCCATGGAGAGGGTTCTCAAGGTCTTGATGCGGCGAGCCGGGTCTGATTGGCAAGGCTCGCTGCCCTCACAAAGAAATAAGGGCACCTCGAATAATCAGCTATTTGCAAGGT